>NZ_JBBHKA010000001.1:960379-1280505 GCF_037572775.1 Ramlibacter sp. PS4R-6
CAAGGACTACCTCGAGTACCGCGGGCGGGCGGATTTGCGGGCCCCCAAGGGCGCGGGCGGCACGCTGCTCCTCGACCCCAGTGACATCCTGATCACGGCCGGGCCGGACACGCTGACGCTTTCCGGGACCAACCCGTACAGCTTCGGCAGCGGCGTCAGCACCGCGACGATCACGCCGGGCACCATCGAGGGCCAACTCGCGTTCGGCCACGTCATCCTGGACACCAACACGGGCAGCGGCGGCAGCGGCAACATCACGCTGAGCAACCTCAGCAGCATCAGCTGGGGCAACACGAACACCTTGATGCTCGATGCGGCCGGAAGCATCCAGTTGAACGGCCCGATCACCGCAGCGTCGGGAACCCTGGGCCTGAAGGCGACGACCGGCATCGCACAAGCCGGCACCGGCGCGGGCGTCACCGTCGGCAAGCTCTGGGCCTACACCTCGGGCGGCAACCTCGCGCTGGATGGCGCCGGGAACAGCATCGGCCAGGCGGCGATGGCGAATACGGGCGTGGGACAGACGCGCCTGGTCACGGGCAGTTCGCTGACCATCGGCTACGTCGCGTCGAACACCGGCCACGGCGATCTCTCCGGCGTGGTGGCCAATGGCGGCGGCACCTTGTCCGTGACGGGAGGCAACCTCGTCATCGACGACAGCGCCGCGGCATCGCCCAACGGCGTGAAGTCGAGCGGCGGCAACTTCACCCTCAGCGCGCCGAACGGCACGCTGTCGCAGGTCACGCCGATCACCGGCGTGAATGCGCTGTCGGTGACCGCGAAGGACATCGACCTCACGGCCCAGAATTCCGTGGCCGCGCTCGGCATCTCCCAGACCGACAACACGGCCGGGGACGTCGCTTTCACCAACAACCGCAGCGCGAACCTCACGCTCGGCAGCATCAGCCTGGCGAACGCTTCGGGCGCCCTCACCGTGCGCGAGAACGCCGGCGACCTGGTGCTCAACGCGAACATCAACGCGGGCCCCGCTTCGACCGTGTCCCTGCGCGCCGACATGGGCAACATCCGCCAGCAAGCCGGCGGCATCGCGGCGCTGAACCTCGAGGCGGTCGCCGACATGGGCTCCGTGACGCTGTCGAGCGGCACCAACGCCGTGCAGGTCGTTGCCGGCAGCGCGGGCGCGGCCGGGGGGTTCCTGTTCACCAACGGTTCCGCCTTCACGGTCGGCAGCGCAGGCGGGTCGAACGGCATCTGGTCGTCCGCCGGCGTCTCCATCGCGAGCAGCACCGGCGGCATCACCGTCGTCGACAACATCACCGCCAGTGCCGGGGGCATTGCCGTCAATTCGGCAGGGCCCGTGACGATCGGCGCGAGCGCGCAGGTGACGCTCGATGCGACCGGCCCCATCACCTTGCACGCCGGGTCCGGCGACCTCGACCTCGGTGACTTCTACTCGCAGGTGTTCTCGCACGGCGGCAACATCCTGATCGAGGCCACCGGGGCCGGCGCCAGCATCGTCGGCAGCAACAGCGAGATCCGCAGCAGCGGCTTCGGTACCGCGGGCACGATCACGCTGACCGCCTCGAACAAGGTCGAGGCGGGACTGGTCGACAGTTCGGGCGGATCGGCAAGCGCCTACGGCGTGTCCGGCGGCACGATCTCGATCTCGGCCGGCAACGGCGGCGTCACGATCCACAACCAGCTCGATTCCTCGGGCGGCGACGGCGATGACGGCGCGTCGTCCGGGCCGGGCGGCCATGCCGGGAACATCACCATCACGTCGACCGGCCCGGTCGACCTGCCGTGGGTGAGCGCCTACGGCGGCGAGGGGTATGGCACGGGCAACGGCGGCAACGGCGCGACGGTCTCCATCTCGATCACGAGCGGCACCGGCGGCATCACGAGCCCCGGCATCGAGACCTTCGGCGGCGGCACGGATTCCGGCGCCGGCGGCACTGGCGGGACGGTGCAGCTCTCGGGCAGCGGCCCGATCGCCGTGGACAGCTTTGCGACCTGGGGCGGCAGCGCGTTTGCGGCCGGTGGCTCGGGCGGGTTCGCCGGCAGCGTGTTCGTCACCACCAGCGGCGCCGTCACCATCTCGGACGGCATCGAAGCCTACGGCGGCGACGCTTTCGGCTCGGCCAACGCCGGCAACGGCGGCACCGTCTCCATTTCCAGCGGCGCAGGCGGCACGTCGATCGGCTGGATCGACACCTACGGCGGCGCGTCCGACAGCGGCTTCGGCGGCTACGGCGGCGGCGTGACGCTGGGCAGCACGGGCTCGATCAGTGTCGACAGCATCTCGACATGGGGCGGCTCCAGCAACATCAACGGCCCGGGCGGGTGGGGCGGCAACGTCCTGATCCAGTCCGGTACCGCAGGCGGCGTTTCCGTGTCCGGCTCGATCGACACCACGGGCGGCGACGGCAACGGCCTGTGGAACGGTGGCACGGCGGGCTGGGTGTCCATCATCGCCGGCTCGGGCGGCGCCAGCGTCGGCTCGCTCTCGGCCGGCGGCGGCCAGGCCTGGGACGGCGGCAACGCCGGCAGCGGCGGCAACGTCTGGATCAGCACGACCGGCGCGCTGAGCGTCGGCCGCATCTACGCCCGCGGCGGCGACGCCAGTGGCAACGACGGCGGCTCCGGCGGCATGGGCGGCACCGTCACGCTGAACGCGGCCGGCATCTCCGGGATCGGCGACATCGACACCTCCGGCGGCTGGGGCGCGGACCACAGCGCCGGCCCCGGCGGCGGTGGCGGCATGGCCGGCGGCATCTCGATCTACCAGGGCGCGGGCGACCTGTCGGTCGGCGGCGTGACCTTCAGCGCCAACGGCGGCGACGGCGGCGATTCCTCGGCGCCCGCGGCGCAGCCCGGCGGCACGGGCGGCAACGGCGGCACGATCGCCATCGAAGCCGGCGCGGGCAAGGTGGCCCTGTCGTCGGTGTACCTCGAGACCGATGGCGGCTACGGCGGGCAGGACATCACCAGCGCCGTGTCGGCGGACGGCCTGACGCGCGCCTCGTACATCACGGCAGCCACCAGCATCGCGCTGCCCGGCTACGTGGTGACCGGCGGCGACCTCAGCCTGCGCGCGTACGGCGGCAACATCACGCAAAGCGCCGGCGCGCAGATCGCCGCGCCTGGCGTGCTGGCGATTGCCGACACAGGTTCCGTGTCGCTCGATGCCGCCAGCAACTCGGTCGCCAAGATCGCGGGCTACGCGGGTTCGGGCAGCTTCGCGTTCACCAACGCCAACTCCGTCGACGCGGGCAGCGTGCTGGGCTCCTATGGCGTGAAGGGCAGCGGCGTGACCCTCACGTCGGTGGGCGGCAACGTGCACGTGTCCGACACGACCTATGGCGTCGACGGCCTCACGGGGACGGTGTCGCTCAGCTCCGCGACCGGCGACGTCACGCAGGATGCGGGCACGAAGATTTCGGGGGCCGTGCTCGCCGTCACTGCGGACGGAACGATCGTCCTGACCAGCCCGCTGAACCAGGTGCAGCAATTCACCGCGGCCAACACCGGCGGCGGCTCGATCTACTTCGGCAACAGCCGCGGCGCGGGCCTGCAGCTGGGCGCGGTGAGCGTCGGGCCCGGCAGCGGCTCGATCGACATCAACGAGTACGGCGGCGACCTCACGGTGGCCGGCTCGATCACGCCCGGCAGCGGCGGCGGCGTCTACCTGCGCGCCGAGTCGCCGGGCGGCGGCATCCGCCAGGGCGCAGGCGGCTCCGTGGTCTCCGACACCATCGTGCTCGCGGCGGGCAGCAACGGCATCGGCACGCTGGCGGCGCCGCTGCAGACGGCCTCGGTCAGCAGCACCTGGTACGCGATCGACGCGAACACCGCGGGCGCGAGCCCGGGTTCGGTCTACATCTCGCACACCGGCGTGGCCGACATCGTGAACGCCTCGGTCGCGACCGCCGGCCCGTTCTTCGTGGGCGCCAGCGGCAACCTCAACATCGGCAGCGACGTCACGACCACCGGCAGCGTCGCGCTCAAGAGCGGCGGCCTGCTGTCGCTGGGCAGCAGCGTCACGGTCTCCGGCGGCAGCGTGAAGCTGGTGGCCGATTCGCTGTCGCTGCCGGCGTCGTCGGTCAGCGCGCCGGGGCCGACCGGCCTGATCGAAGTCGATTCGTACGCGCCCCTGCAAGGCATCGAACTCGGCGCCGCCACGCAATCGGGCTACCTGCACATCGCCTCGCTCTCGCCCTTCTCGACCGGCGGCATCCTGCGCGTCGGCTCGAACGGGTCGGGCAACCTGTACGTGGGGGGCGCGGTCGACGGCAGCGCGGTGAACACGCTGACGCTGCAATCCGGCGGCACGATCACCCAGTCCGGGACCGGCACCATCACCGCGAACAACCTGGCGGTCAAGGCGCTGGGCGACGTGAGCCTGGTGAGCGCCAGCAACGCGGTGACGAACCTCACGGGCGTCGTCGGCGACGGCAGCACCGACCGCAACTTCCAGTTCAAGAACGCGTCGGCGCTGAACGTGGGCAGCGGCATCGACGGGCTCAACGGCATCTTCGTGCAGGGTGGCGCGGGCGGCTACAACGCCGCAGCGCCTTCCGGCTACATCGCGCTCGTGGCCGCGAGCGGCTCGCTCACGCAGGACGCGCTGGGCCTCATCGGCGGCAAGGCGGTGTACGTGCAGGGCGACAGCGTCGTCCTCGACCAGGCCAATCCCACCGGCGTGATCGCCGGCCGCGCGATGGGTGCGCTGCCGGGATCGGTCTTCAAGTACACGAGCTCGAACGGCATCAACCTGAACTCGGTGGGCGGCTTCGCGGGCGTGCAGGCCACGGCCAGCACGGCGACGACGGCGATCGAGCTGCAAGGCACCGACATCAACCAGGCCGCCGGCGCGACGCTGCTCACGCCGCGCGGGGTCAAGCTGACGGCCACCAGCGGCGGCGTGCAGCTCACGGACACGGGCAACAACGTCGGCTCGCTCGCCGTGCCCAGCGCTTCCTTCGTCGACTACCGCAACAGCGGCGCGCTGACCATCGGTGTGCTGGGCGGCGGCGTCAACGCGACGAACAACGTCGACGTGCGCTCGGCCGACGCACTCACCGTCGCATCGGCGGTCGCCTCCGGCACCGGCGCGCGCCTGGAGGCCAACGGCGCGGGCAAGGACCTCGCGGTCAATGCATCGGTCGACGCCGGCACCGGCACGCTGATGCTCACGGCGGCGCACGACGTGCTGCTGTCGGGCGCGACGCTGTCGGGCGCATCGGGGCAGCTGTCGGCCGGCAACTCCGTGAAGGTGCAAGCCGGCCCGGCCACGACGCTACAAACCAGCCTCTCAGGCGCGACCGTCACCATCGACGGCACGTTGAACGTCGGCGCCGCGTCCGCGATCGACGTCGTGGCGCTGAACGCCGGCGGCATCGTCACCGGCAACGCCGACCTCACGGTCAACACCTCGCTCGCGTGGTCGGGCGGTTCGATGTCGGGCACCGGCAAGACCATCGTGGGCGCCGGCGCGGCCGCCGGCATCACCGGCGCGGTGTCGCTGACACGGCCCCTGGAGAACAACGGAACCGTCACGCTGTCGGGTTCGGGCGTCGTCACGGTGGGCACCGGTGCCTCCTTCGACAACAACACGGGCGCGCAGCTCGACATCCAGGGCGGCGGCTTCTCCGGCGGCGGGGGCGGCGCCTTCACCAACAACGCCGTCGTCAGCCTCAACGCGACCGGCACGCACGCGATCGCGGGCTTCTCCTCGTTCGCGAACAACGGCGCGCTCGACGTCAATTCGGGCACGCTGCAGTTCGGCTCCGGCGTGTTCACGTCGAACGCCGGCACGGTGTGGATCGCTTCCGGCGCGACGCTGGACAACTCGGGCTCGAGCCTCACCAACCAGTCGACCGGCTTGGTGCATGGCGACGGCACGCTCGACCTGGGCGCGGGTTCGTTCACCAACTTCGGCACGATCAATCCCGGGCCCGGCGGCGCGGTGGGCACGCTCACGATCAACGCGGCGGGCGGCATCACCCTGGGCGCGGGCAGCGTGCTCGACATCGACGTCGCGTCGGCGTCGAGTTTCGACGTGCTGGCCACGAACGGCAATGTGACGATCGACCCGGCGAGCAACGTCAACGTGAACAGCGTCGGCTACGTGTACAACCCGGGCGACGCGTTCGCCGTGGTGACCAGCAGCGGCGGCACGATCAGCGGCAGCGCGAACGTGACGGCGGGCTATTCGCAGGCGATCGCGCCCGCGCCGGCCGCATTCGTGATCACCGCGACACCGGCGCCGTCGCCGGCGCCGAGCCCCTCGCCGTCGCCGAGCCCGTCACCCTCGCCGTCGCCGAGTCCGTCACCCTCGCCGTCGCCGTCGCCGTCGCCGAGTCCGTCACCCTCGCCGTCGCCGAGTCCGTCGCCGTCGCCGAGTCCGTCACCCTCGCCGAGTCCGTCACCCTCGCCGAGTCCGTCACCCTCGCCGAGTCCGCCGTCGCCGAGCCCGACGCCGGCCCCCACGGCCGCACCGACGCCCGCTCCCACAGCCTCGCCCGCGCCGACCGCGGCGCCGACGCCGGCGCCCACGGCCGCGCCGACACCCGCTCCGACGGCCGCGCCGACACCGCCGCCGACCGCAGCACCCACACCGGCTCCGACGGCGGCTCCCGAGCCGCCGCCGCCCCCGGCCCCGGCGACACCGTTGGTCGACCAGATCATTGATTTGCTGAAAGGCGATCACGAAACCGCGCAGCAGGTGGTCGCGCAGCTGGATACGAGCCCGCTCACCACCTTCACGACGCTGGTGCTGAAGGAAGAAAAGAAGCAAGACGAAGAGAAAAAGGCCGACGGGCCGGCACTGGTCGTGAACCAGTGCACAAAGTAGTTACCGATTCCATCCTCCTGTTGCAGGGTTCTTGCGGCATATGCCGCAAGTGCCTTGTTTTGCTTTGGTTACGCGTGTTGCAGCTGTAGTAACGCTGTGCTACCGTAACCCGCATCCTGGGACCAGAGTCCCGGCCCACGGCCGGGGGGCAAAGCGCCGCGAGGCCTTGCCGGAAAGAGCATCGCGTGAACAAGCCAAGCAGACCGCGGCACGTCGCCGCTGCACCTTCCCCCGCCGTGGCGGGCTTCCGTCCGGCTGGCGTAGCGCTGGCGGTGGCGGCGGCCTTCATGGGGGTGAGCAACGCCTTCGGCCAGCCTGCGGGAGCGCAGGCGATCCAGGGCCAGGCCCTGCTGCAGCAGCAAGGCAACTCGCTGGTGGTCAAGACCACCAACGCGGCAGGAACGAACCGCTCGGTCATCAACTGGCAAAGCTTCTCGGTGCCCACGGGCAGCACCACGCGCTTTGACCAGCCCACGGCGCAGAGCCTGTCGATCAACCGCGTGCTGGGAACGGACCCCAGCGCGATCTTCGGCACCCTGAGCTCCAACGGCCGGCTGGTGCTGGTCAACCCGGCGGGCATTGCCGTGGGAGCCGGAGCGGTGGTGGATACCGCAGGCTTTACGGCCTCGACGCTGAAGATGAGCGAGGCCGATGCGCTGGCCGGGCGCCTGATCTTCGGGGACGGGCAGCTGGCAGGCGGGGCGCTGAAGGTGGACGGCAGCATCGTGGCGCGAAGCGGCGATGTGGTGCTCATTGCGCCGAACGTGCAGGTGGGCCAGCAGGCGCTGGTGCAGGCGCCCAACGGGGCGACGCTCCTGGCGGCGGGCCAGAAGGTGGAGCTGACGGGCCGCGGCCTGGAAGGCATCGTGATGCAGGTGCAGGCGCCGGCCAACGAGGCGGTGAACCTGGGCACGCTGCAAGGCGATGCGGTGGGAGTCTTTGCCGGAACGCTGAAGCACAGCGGCCTGGTCAGCGCCAACGCGGTCACCATCGAAGGCGGCAAGGTGGTGCTGAAAGCCGCAGGCGACAACCTGGTCGATGGCGTCACGACTGCGAAGGCGGGCGACAAGGGCGGCAGTGTGGACGTGCTGGGCGAGCGCGTGGCGCTGTACGGCAACGCCAGCATCGATGCCAGCGGCGCCAAGGGCGGCGGCAGCGTGCGCATCGGCGGCGACCTGCATGGCGACAACGCGCAGGTGCCCAACGCGCAGTTCACGTTCGTGGGCGAGAACGCCAGGATCAACGCCGACGCCACGCAAAGCGGCGACGGCGGCCGCGTCATCGTGTGGTCCGACGACACCACGCGCTACTGGGGCCAGATCAGCGCCAAGGGCGGCGCGCAAGGCGGCAACGGCGGCTTCGCCGAAGTGTCGGGCAGGAAGCACCTGGACTTCGCGGGCGCGGCCGACCTGCGGGCCGCGGCGGGCAAGGCCGGCACGCTGCTGCTCGACCCGAACGATCTGTACATCGACTCGGGCCCGAACGACGCCGGCAGCGTGGCCGCCGGCGGTGGCTGGGTCTTCGGCGGCAGCAGCCCGACGAACCACCTGAACGTCAACATCCTGCAGACGCAGCTCGGCTTGTCGGACGTGTTGGTCAAGACGACCGCGAGCGTGGCCGGGGGCAACGGCGACATCTTCGTGGATGCGCCCGTTACCTGGAGCAGCGCACACATGCTCGCGCTCACGGCGGACCGGAACATCGAAGTCAATTCCGCGATGAGCGCAGGAAGCGCCAGCGGCATGCTCGTGCTGTCAGCTGGCAGCGCGATCAACCAGGCCGCGCCGATCACCGTTCCCAAGTTGATGGTGTTCTCCGGCGGCCTGGCCGACCTCAGCAACTCCGGCAACACGGTGGGCACGCTCGCGGCCGTCTCGGGCTCGCTGAACTTCGTGAATTCGACGGACCTGACCATCGGCACGCTCTCGGCGAGCGGGGTGGTGACGGCGACCGTCCCCGGCGTGCAATTCCACTCGTCGGTGTCGATCACCGCGGCTTCCGGGGACCTCACGGTGAGCCAGCCGATCAAGGCGTTCGACCCGAGCGCCACGGTCGCGCTCGAGGCGACCACCGGCACCATCTGGCTGAACGCGAACCTGACCGCGGCCTCCACCGCCTCCATTGCCTCGGCCGGACTCTACGCGGGCAACTCGATCAACCAGGACAGCGGCGCATCGGTCACCGCGCAGACGCTCGGCATCTACGCCGGCAACGCGGTGTCGATGAACGGCAGCAACAAAGTCGCCACGCTCGGCGTTACCGGGGGCTCGGCGGGCGGCAACTTCTCGTTCACGAACACAGCCCCGCTGGCCCTCGAGTGGTACGACGAAGCGTTCTGGGCCGATGGCGTCGAATGGGGGACGGGCAACGTCTCGATCACCACGACCGGCACGAACTCGCACGTCGATGTCAACTCCGACATCTCCGCCGGCGGCAAGGTGTCGATCACCTCGTCGGGCAACATCAACTCGGGTTCCTTCACCTCCGTCGGCGGCGGCTCCGTCGTGCTGAGTGCCAGCGGCAACATCGGGGTGGGCCCGGTCTCGACCAGCGGCGCGGTCGGCAGCGGTGCCACCGACGGGTCGGTCTCGATGACCGCGGGCGGCAGCATCAGCTTCAACACGATCGACACGTCGGCAGCGAGCGCGGTCAATGGCGGCAAGGTTTCGCTCAGCGCCGGCGCGGGCGGCATCAGCGGCTACGGCATCTACACCTATGGCGGCGACAGCAGCCTGGGCGCCGGCGGGACCGGCGGCGCGGTGGAACTCAAGGCCACCTCCACCGGGTACGTCAGCGTCTACGAGATCCGGACCGGCGGCGGCTCGGGCGGCAGCGGCGCCGCGGGCGGCACCGGCGGCGCCGTGACGATCGGCACTGCGTCCGGCTTCATCAACGTCTCCTACATCGACACGAGCGGCAGCGACGGCGCCGACAGCGGCGGCGCGGAAGCGGGCGGCACGGGCGGCGCGGTGTCGATCACGTCGACCGGCGCCGGCATCCTGCTCAGCCAGGTGACCGCCGAAGGCGGGGACGGCTACGGCGGCGGCACGGGCGGAAACGGCGGCGTGATCACGATCTCGTCCGGGGCCTCGCTCGGCGTCGGCAGCGGCCTGTCGAGCGCGGGCGGCTACGGCTACGACTCGGGCTCCGGCGGCAGCGGCGCCGCGATCACGCTGACCGCGACCCAGCTCAACGTCCCGACCATCGATGCACGGGGCTTCGCCGGCAGCGGCGGCAGCGGCGGCAACGGCGGCAATGTGACCGTCACCGTCACGGGCAGCAACGCCACGATCGGGAACCTGAAGGCGCAGGCCGGCGACGGCGAGACCGGCGGCGGCACCGGCGGCGTGGTCAGCATCACGGGCGGCACGGGAACGATCCTGTCCGTCACCTCAATCAGCACGGCCGGCGGCTCGACGACGTCGCTGGGCGCGGGCGGCTCGGGCGGCACCGTCACACTGTTGGCGGGAACCGTCAACTCCCCGATCTACGTCGTTTCGAGCGGTGGGTCGGGTGGGGGCAGCCTGACCGGCGCCGGTGGCGTGGGCGGGGACGGTGGCCACGTCAAGATCGAGCAGTCGACTGGCGCGTGGAACGCAAGCTATGTTTCGGTCGACGCGGCGGGCGGCACCGGCGGCGCCGGCTCATCGCTGCAGGCCGCGGGTGGCACCGGGGGCGACGTGAGCCTTGGTGCCAAGGGTGGCGTGCTGACGCTGTCCAGCGGCGACCTTGGTGCGAGCGGCGGCTACTCCAACGACGCGCCCGGCACGCACGGCACGGTGCGCGTCACCGGCGTCGGCACCGCCGCCGGTACCGGCGTGGTGGTCAACGGCGCCGTCAACTTCAGCGGCAACTGGGTCAACAGCGGCACCTTCAACATCGGCAGCCTGGGCTCGGTGGGCGGCGGCGGCTACTTCAGCAACACCGGCAAGGTGTTCATGACGGGCAGCGCCGACCTGTTCGCCAACGGCGGCGTGCTGAACTCGGGCACCATCTCCGCCGCCAGCGGCAGCATGTCGGCCAACGTCACGAACAACGCCGGCCTGGTCACCATCGCCGCCGACGCGTCACTCGACACCGGCGCCATGCAGAACGACGGCACGCTCGAAGTCTTCGGGACCTTGTACGCCTCGGGCGGCTGTCTCCTGCTGAGCGCCTGCGCGGCGACCGTCAGCGGGCTCGTCAACGGCAACAACGGTGTCATCCTGGGCACCGGCACCATCGTCACGGACGTCCTCGACAACTACGGCAAGATCTCGCCCGGCGTGGGGAACAAGGGCATCGGCACGCTCACCCTCAACGGCGACGTGATCTTCGAGCCGGATTCGGTGCTGGCCGTGGACATCGAGAACGTCGAGAACTACGACCACTTCAACGTCAGCGGCTCCGCGACCTTCGCAGGGCTGGCCAAGCAGCAAGGGGCCACCACGACGGTCCTCGGCGCGCCGCAGATCCTGGTGTCGTTCACGAAGAACGTGAGCATCTCGACCGACGACACGTTCACCATCATGACGAGCGCGAGCACGACCATCGGTACGCTGCCCGACGTCTCGGCCGGCCAGCTGGCGGTCGTGCCGTCGCCGTCCGGGTTCACGCTAGTGGCCACTTCGCCGGTCACGCCGCCGTCGCCGGCCCCGTCGCCGACGCCCGTGCCCTCGCCGAGCCCGTCGCCGAGCCCGGCGCCGTCAGCCACGCCGGCACCGTCGCCCGCGCCCACGCCGGCACCCACGCCCGCGCCCACGCCGGCACCCACGCCCGCGCCGACGGCCGCGCCCACGCCGGCCCCGACGACGGCGCCGCCGCCACCCGCCCCGCCGCCGACGACGCAGGTCGAAAAGATCCTCGAGCTGATCGACGGCGACCACGCGCAGGCCGCGGAGATCATCGCGACGATGGACACGAACCCGCTCACCACCTTCACCACGCTCGTGCTGAAGGAGGAGAAGAAGCAGGAAGAGAACAAGCAGCCCGCGGCCGACAACGTCGTCGCCAACGTCTGCACGAAGTAGCGCGGCTCAGAAGCGCGGCAGGTCGGCGTGCGGCAGCCGGCCGCCGCGCACCACCATCTTCCCGTACTCGGCGCAGCGCCGCAGCTGCGGGATGACCTTGCCCGGGTTGAGCAGCCCCTTCGCGTCGAAGGCGCGCTTGACGCCGGACATCTGCTCGCGCTCCTCGGCGGTGAACTGCACGCACATCGAGTTGAGTTTTTCGACACCCACGCCGTGTTCGCCCGTGACCGTTCCGCCCATGGCGACGCTGGTCTCCAGGATGTCTGCGCCAAACAGTTCCGCGCGGTGCAACTGGTCCGCGACGTTCGCGTCGAAAAGGATCAGCGGGTGCAGGTTGCCGTCGCCGGCGTGGAAGACGTTGACGCAGCGCAGTTCGTATTTGCGCTCCATCTGCTGGATGGCCAGCAGGATGTCCGCGAGCCGCTTGCGCGGGATCGTCGAATCCATGCACATGTAGTCGGGGCTGATGCGCCCCGACGCCGGGAAGGCGTTCTTGCGGCCGCTCCAGAAGCGCAGCCGCTCGGCCTCGTCACGGCTCACGGCGATGGCGGTGGCGCCGGCGGCGCGCAGCACCTCGCTCATGCGGCCGATCTCTTCTTCCACTTCTTCGGGGGTGCCGTCGCTCTCGCACAGCAGGATCGCTTCCGCCGCCAGGTCGTAGCCGGCGTGCACGAAGTCCTCGACCGCCGCCGTCATGGGCTTGTCCATCATCTCCAGGCCCGCGGGGATGATGCCGGCGGCGATCACCGCGGCCACCGCGTCGCCCGCGTGGCGCACGTCGCCGAAGCTGGCCATGATGCAGCGCGCCAGTTGCGGCTTCGGGATGAGCCGGACCGTCACCTCCGTGATGACCGCGAGCATGCCTTCGCTGCCGATCACCACGGACAGCAGGTCCAGCCCGGGCGCGTCGAGCGCCTCGCCGCCGAAGGTGACGGGCTCGCCCTCGGCCGTGAAGCCGCGCGCCTTCAACACGTTGTGCAGCGTCAGGCCGTACTTCAGGCAGTGCACGCCGCCGGAGTTCTCGGCGACGTTGCCGCCGATGGTGCAGGCGATCTGGCTGGACGGATCGGGCGCGTAATACATGCCGTATGCGGACGCGGCTTCGCTGATCGCGAGGTTGCGCACGCCGCATTGCACGCGCGCCGTGCGCGCGAGCGGGTCGATCGCGACGATGCGGTTGAACCTGGCGAGCGACAGCGTCACGCCTTCGGCATGCGGCATCGCGCCGCCCGACAGGCCCGTGCCCGCGCCGCGCGCGACCACCGGGACGCCCAGCGCATGGCAGGCGCGCAGCACCGCCTGCACCTGGGCTTCGTCCTCGGGCAGCGCCACCACCAGCGGGCGCTGGCGGTAGGCGGTGAGCCCGTCGCATTCGTAGGGCGTCGTGGACTCCGCGGTCCACAGCAACGCCTCCTTCGGCAACAGGGGCGCCAGGGCGCGCACCACCTGCGCCTGGCGTTCTGCGCGCGCGAGCGCGTGAGTGTCGGCGGGCGCGTTCATGCGGCGAATTTTTCCACCGCGGCCTCGTCGAACGCGACGCCGCTGCCGACGACGCCTTCGATGTCGGCGCTGCCTTCGCGCACCGCGAGCGGTTGCTGCAGCACCGGGTTCCACCAGTCGGCGTACTCGAGCCAGCGCGCCGTCGGCGTGGCCGCGAGCAGTTGCGCGCTGGTTTCAGGCCACAGGTGGCTGGAGACGCTGGCGCCGTACACCTGCGCCATCGCAGACACCGCGAGCCACCCGGTGACCCCACCGCACTTCATCACGTCGGGCATCACGTGGCCGCGCACGCCGGCATTGAACGCGTGGCGGAAATCCAGCGGCCCCCACCAGTTCTCGCCGGCCTGCAGCGGCGTCTTCGCCCGCTGGCCGAGTTCCACGAAGCCGGCGAAGTCGTGCGCCAGCACGGGCTCCTCGACCCACGCGAGCCCTTCGGCATCCAGCGCCGCCAGGCGTGCGCGCGCTTCGAGCGGCGACAGGCTCTGGTTGTAATCGACCATCAGCGCCACGTCGGGCCCGACGGCCGCGCGCATCGCGCGGACCACCGCGATGTCCTGCGCCAGCGTGGGGTAGCCGACCTTGGCCTTCACGCCCTTGAAGCCCTGCCGGGCCCAGGCCTCCGCGGCGCGTGCCGAATCGCGTTCGCCGTCGTAGCCCACGCCGCCGTAGCAAGCGACCTTTTTCGGCTGCGCGCCCAGCAGCGCATGCAGGCCGACGCCCTGGGCGCGCGCCTGCGCATCCCACAACGCCATGTCGATGCCGGCAAGGGCCATGCCCACGAGCCCTTGCGTGCCGAGCAGGCGGAAGCGCGCGTGCAGCTGCTCGCTGAGCGCCGCCGGCGCCAGCGGCTGGCCCGCCACCAACGGCTCGAGGTTGCGCAGGAAGTCGGCGGTGGGCTTGAGCGCGGCCGGCGTGTAGGTGAACACGATGGACTGGCCGCGCGTGCCGTCCTCGGCGACGACGTCGACCAGCACCAGCGGCGAGCTCTCGATCGTGCCGGACGCGGTGCGGTGCGGCGTCGCCATCGGAACCTTCACGGGCCGGGCCTGCAGGGATCGGATCTTCATGGCGCCACTGTAGGCGGCAGCCACGCGGCGCGCATGAAGAATTTTCCGCGGGCGCCTGAAATCAGGGCGCGGCGCCGGCCTCCAGGTGCTGCAGCACGCGCCGGGGGTCCTGCAGCAGCTCGTCGAGCGCGGCCCCCAGGCGCTGCAGCACGCCTTGCTCATCCGCGCCCCCGACCTTCGGTGAGGCGCCGGGCGCGGTGTCGGGCAGCCAGGCCGTCACGACGCGGAAACGCAGCGCCACGTCGAGGTGCGGCACCGGTTCCAGCCCCCGCGCGATGATGTGCTGTGCCAGCGCGGCGCGCAGGTCTCCGCCCTGCGGGCCTTCGGTGAGGATGGCGAAGCGCGCGTCCTCGATGCGGCACACGGTGTCGATCTCGCGCACCAGCCGCGACAGCCGCGATGCGGCGACCACCAGCGCGCGGTCGGCCGCGGTGCGACCGCCGCGCGCCAGGATGTCGCCGTGGTTGGCCAGCTCCACGACCAGCAGCGCGAAGCGGTGGTCCAGCCGCTGCGCGCGGCGCAGCGCATCGCGCAGGCGCAGCATCAGCACCGGCAGCGTCGTCAGGCCCGTGAGCGGGTCGGTGCTGTCCAGCGCGCGCAGCCGGGCGCGGTTCTCGCTGAAGTCCTTGGCGCGCGCATGCAGGATGTACAGCAGAAGCGGGATCTCGATGGCCGAGCCGATCAGCACCGCGTACTGCGTCGCCCAGCTGTCGGCGATCACGCCCGCGGCGCGCAGCGCGGGAAAAGGGTAGGCGAGGTGCACAGGCAGGAAGCCGAGAAACAGCCAGCCCGAGTAGCGCTCGCCCCGCCGCCAGGTCCACAGGCACAGCGCCATGCTCAGGATCACGGCGGCCAGCCCATAGAGGTTCAGCAGTACGTAGGCCGCCGGCGACAGCACGGCGTTGTAGGCCAAGGCGAACAGCGCGCCGAACCCGATGAAGCCGAGCGTGAATCGGTCCACGCTGCGGCTGTGCCGCCGCAGCGCCACGGCTTCGCGGATGTTCCAGATGCCCGCCGCCGTCATCGCCAGCATGAAGAAGCCCGGCGCGGCGTCGTTGACCGCCGCCGACTGCGGCCACAGCAGCAGGCCGCCCAGCCCGGTGTACGCCAGCTGGAACATCAGCATCGCCAGCACGTAGGCGCAGTACGAGTAGAAGACGCGCTCGCCGTACAGGCGCCCGTGGATCAGGCCGACGATGAGCACCAGCAGGCCGAAGCCCAGGTACATGCCGATGCCCACGAAGGTCCAGCGCTGCGCCTGCTGCAGTTCACCCTCGTCCATCAGCTGCAGGAACGGGCTCACGGGGGCCGGCTGGTTCTCGATGCGCAGCCACGCCCGGCCGCCCGCCGCCGGCACGTCGAACAGCGGCGTTGCCGCGGGATGGGCCCACTGCGCCACCGCCACGTGGTCGCCGGCGCGCTGCTCGTGCCAGCTGCCGTCGGGCGCGCGCGTGAAGAAGCTCGCGCGGTTGACCACGGTCGATCCGGACAGCTGCACATACGTCGCGCGCGCTGCGTCGTGCGCGGGCAGGTCCAGGCGCAGCCACAACGCGCCGGCGCCGAGGGCGAACGAACGCGGGTGCAACGGCTCGAGCTTCAGCGCGCCGCCCTCGACGTCGCTCACCGTGAGCGTGGCGGCAGGATCGACGGCGACCTGCGCCTGACGCGTGACGTCCGCGGCGAACGCCCCCGCCATGCCGAGCGCGAGCCCTGCCGCCAGCAGCCACCGTAGCCAGGTGCTCAGGCCAGGCTCCTTTGCAGCCACTCGGCGAAGGCCGCGCACTCCCAGCGGTCCATCGCGCCGGTGCGCCAGCACAGGTAGTGCGCATGGGGGCTGGGCACGTTGCGCGCCGACACGCGTTCGAGCGAGCCGTTCTCCAGCCAGGGCGCACCCAGCTTCAGGCGCACGAGCGCGATGCCCAGGCCTTGCGCCGCGGCGTCGCACATCAGGCCGATGTCGTTGAACGAGGAGCCCTCGGCCGGCTCGCCCGTGTCGACGCCGTGCGCGAGGAACCAGGTGCGCCACGGCTCCAGGGGGCTCTTCAGCAGTTTGGCTCCGAGCAAGTCCTCCACCGTGTCGAAGGGCCCGTGCTCGCGCAGGTAGTGCGGCGCCGCCAGCGGCGTGACCTCGTCGGTCATCACGCAGACATGCTCGACGTCGGCGTAGCGGCCGGTGCCGAAGCGGATCATCAGGTCGGCATCTTCCGCGACCACGTCGAGCAGCGGGATCGACACCTGCAGTGTCAGGTCGATCTCCGGATAGGCCTCGAGGAAGGCGCGCAGCCGCGGCATGAGGATGGAGCGCGCGAAGGTGGGCGTGACGGCCACGCGCAGCTTGCGCTTGCCCTGCGCCGCATCCTTGCCCGGGAAACGCCCGAGCACCGCCAGGCCTTCGCGCACGTGAGCCAGGTACTCGCTGCCTTCGGTCGTGAGCGAGAAGTCGGCGCGGCCGAACAACTTGGTGCCCAGGATCTGTTCCAGCTGGCGCACGCGGTGGCTCACCGCGCTGGGCGTGACGCACAGCTCGTCGGCCGCCTGCGTCACCGAGCGCAACCGCGCCAGGGCCTCGAACGTCACGAGGCACTGGATCGGCGGGATGCGCGAAGTCATAAAGATTGTGACTGAGGGAAAGGGATATTTTGGCCTTTCCGCTTCGTGCCGTGAAGGCGGGCTGCGGTAATCCGGGCGGTGCACATACACTTCAGTGATGTTCGAGACTCGCACATACGACGACCCGCTTGTTCTTGCCCCGGAAATTAGACAGCGCTGGGCATTTCTGGAAACCAGCTCCGCTGCGGCGGTGCTGCGCTCGGTGTGCCCAGAAGAGTGGCGTGACATTACGGAAGTTCTCAGAACGTTCACCCTCAATCCTCCCAGCTGGCTTCGAGCGGGCGGGAACCGTGGGCAAGTTGCGATCGAAATCGACAACATGTTCAACGCTCGTGGCTGGCGAGAGACTAGGGTGGACCTTCTCACCAGAGGCGAACTTCTGTCGCGTGCGGGAGCAGTGACCGGTGAACTCCCCGAAATGCGCCAAGAAGGCTACTTGGTCGACAACTTCAAGGGCCGCGTAGCACTGGACGTCGAGTGGAATGCGAAAGACGGCAACTTGGATCGTGATCTATCTGCGTACCGGTCATGGCACGACGCTGGTGTCATTTCAGCTGCAGTGCTCATCACCCAGGATCAACTTTCTTTAAGAGGATTGGCCGATGAGATCTGGGCCGCACACTTGCTGACCTTACCCGCTGCTCAGAGGACAGCCAGAGTCCCGATTGATCTCCGAACTTCTACGACGACAAATCTTGAGAAGGCAACGCTTCGGGTCCGCCGCGGTGTAATGGGCACGTGCCCATTACTAATCGTCGCGGCGAACCGAGCGACCTGGAACGGTCAGCCCTATTCGGTTGTCTGAAAGAGGTCAGCTTCCTGTTCGCGTGACGCTGCACTTCGACCGCGGGGGCGCATCGTTGTTCCTGCTACTTGGAGCAGCACGCGAATCCGTTGAATCGAATAGCCCGTTTCATCTGCGAGTTGTCGAACACTCTTTCCTGTGCGATACATCTTGCGCAGTCTCTCTCCCAAAACCTCTGCTCTTGCCGTATCAACGTGCTCATTGGGAAGGAGCGGAGGCAATAAGGGTCCGCCACCGTAGCCCTTGTGTACGGCGCCGCGCGGGACCACCTCGTCAGAGGATTCGTCTCCCCACGCTACCCAACCATCACGACTGTGTCGTGCAAACAATTCCAAATATGAACCAGGAGAGCAAGACTCGATGAGCGCGTACTGCTCATCCGGCTTGCGCGAGTGCTCGCGCTTGCGTGTTTCGATCATGTTCACTTGAGACCGCCCGGGTGTCAGCGTCCGCATCGAACCTCGAACTCCGAAGAGCAGTAATTCAGTGACATTGCGGAAGTAAAAGCCCACGCCCCTTCCGTCAGGGCCGCCATCGATGCGTCGTTTGGCCCAAACGATGTTGCTCACATAGCGAAATCCCCAAGCCGCCATCACTTCCAGTCCGTCGGGCAAAAGCGCATTTGGAACCCACAAGTACAGGTGCGCATTCTTGGCTAGCACTTCGCTCACGGGAAGCGCCTTGATGGCGTCAAGGGGCATGGTCGAATATCGATCCAGGCGTCGATGCTCCGGAGCCACTTTCCCCGTTCGGTTTGCAAATCGCCAAGGCGGATCCGCCAACACAGTCGAAAAACCACCAACAATATGAGGCAACGGCGCCGACAGCGCTTCTGATCGAAGGGGAAGAGCTTTCATAGAGCGCAGTGTACTGGGTAAAGATCTAAATAAAGATCTATTTTTGAGATGCGCACATGCTATGTCACGCGAACACAACAACCTCAAAGCCCATCGATTGAAGATGACACCACGCTGGCAATTGCTCGTCACCACGCGCAGCTTCTATGAAGGGCCGGCACGTGTCCTAATGGTCAGCGAGTTGCAATCGCGCCTCACTTGAAGATCACGGTGCGGTGCCCGTTGAGCAGCACGCGGCGCTCGCTGTGCCACTTGACCGCGCGCGCCAGCACCAGGCTCTCGGTGTCGCGGCCGATGCCGGTCAGGTCCTCCACGGTCTTGCTGTGGTCCACGCGCGCCACGTCCTGCTCGATGATCGGGCCCTCGTCGAGGTCGCCCGTCACGTAGTGCGCGGTGGCGCCGATCAGCTTCACGCCGCGGCCGTGCGCCTGGTAGTAGGGCTTGGCGCCCTTGAAGCTGGGCAGGAAGCTGTGGTGGATGTTGATGGCGCGGCCGGCGAGCTGCTCGCACATGCCGTTCGACAGGATCTGCATGTAGCGCGCCAGCACCACCAGTTGCGAGGCCTCGGCCTCGACGATCTCGAGCGCCTTCGCCTCGGCCTGCTGCTTGGTCGCCGCCGTCACGGGGATGTGGTGGAAGGGCACGTTGTAGCTGGCGGCCAGCTGGTAGAAGTCGCGGTGGTTCGACACCACGGCGCGCACGTCCACCAGCGGCAGCAGGCCGCTTTTCCAGCGGAACAGCAGGTCGTTGAGGCAATGGCCTTCGCGGCTGACGAAGATCACCGTCGGCAGCGGCTCGTTGGTGGCGTGCAGCTCCCACTTCATGCCGAAGGGCTCGGCGAAGAATTTCAGCTGCGCCTTCAGGTCCTCGAAGGTGAGCTGGTCGCAGGCGAACTGCACGCGCATGAAGAACAGGCCCGTGCCGTGGTCGTTGTACTGCGCCGCTTCCTCGATGTTGCCGCCGCGTTCCAGCAGGAAGCCGGACACCGCGTGCACGATGCCGGGCCGGTCGGGGCAGGACAGGGTGAGGATGTAGGCGTGGTTCATACTGTGCGTGATTGTCGCAGGAGCCTCGAGGAGGGCCGATGGACCGACGCCACCTATGCCGCGCCCTGGCGGGCGCACTCGCCCTGGCACCGCTGGCCGCCGTGCGCGCCCAGTCGCTGGCCGGGATCTCCGACGGGGACGCCGGCCGCGGCCTGAAGGCGGCGCTGGACATGGGCGCCGCCGCGGCCGTGCGCCTCCTGGGCCGGCCCGACGGCTTCCTCGGCAACCCGCAGGTGCGCATCCAGCTGCCCGGCTCGCTGCGGGAAGCGGCCAAGTTGCTCAAGGCCATGGGCCAGCGCCAGCAGGTCGAGGAGTTGGAAGTGGCCATGAACCGCGCCGCCGAGAGCGCCGTGCCGCTGGCCAGGAAGCTGCTGCAGGACGCCGTGCGCAACATGAGCGTCGGCGACGCCAAGCGCATCCTCACCGGCGGCGAGACCTCGGTGACGCAGTTCTTCGCGGACAAGACGCGCCAGCCCCTGTCGGGGCAGTTCCTGCCCGTGGTGAAGAAAGCCACCGCCAAGGTGGGACTCGCCCAGAAGTACGACCATGTCGCCGGCAAGGCAGCCGGCTTCGGCCTGGTCAAGCAGGAGGACGCCAGCATCGACCACTACGTCACCCGCAAGGCGCTGGACGGCCTGTACCACGTGATCGGCGAGGAGGAGAAGAAGATCCGCCGCGACCCGGTGGGCACCGGCAGCGCCCTGCTGGGCAAGGTCTTCGGCGCGTTGCGCTGATCCGCGCCAAAATAGGAATCCGCCAAGGAGAATTTGCAATGGCCTACAACGACCTCCGCATGGACAGCCACTGGTTGCCCTTCACGCCCAACCGCCAGTTCCGCAAGGAGCCCCGCGTCTTCGTCGGCGCCGAGGGCATGCACTTCACCACGCACGACGGCCGCAAGGTCATCGACGGCATCTCCAGCCTGTGGTGCGTCGGTGCGGGCCACGCGCGCAAGCCGATCAACGACGCGATCAAGAAGCAGGTCGACACGCTGGACTACGCCACGGCTTTCCAGGCATCGAACGACAAGGCCTTCGAGGCCGCCGAGGCCATCGCGAAGATGGCGCCCGGCGACCTGAACAAGGTTCTGTTCTGCAACTCCGGTTCGGAAGCGGCCGACACCTCGCTGAAGGTGGCGCTGGCCTACCACCGCGCGCGCGGCGAAGGCCACCGCAACGTCTTCATCGGCCGCGAGAAGGGCTACCACGGCGTCGGCTTCGGCGGCATGAGCGTGGGCGGCATTCCCGCCAACCGCAAGGTGTTCGGTGCGGCCATGCTGCCGCGCGTGGACCACCTGCGCTTCATCCACGACCCGGTGAACAACGCCTACATCCACAACCAGGAACCGGTCTGGCAAGAAGACCCGCTGCTGGAGCTGGAGAACCGCATCCTGCCGCTGCACGACCCGAGCAACGTGGCGGCGATCATCGTCGAACCGGTGGCCGGCAGCGCGGGCTGGTACCTGCCGCCCAAGGGCTACCTGCAGCGCCTGCGCGAGATCTGCGACAAGCACGGCATCCTGCTGATCTTTGACGAGGTCATCACCGGCTTCGGCCGGATGGGTACCAACTTCGCCGCCGACTTCTACGGCGTCGTGCCCGACATGCTGAATTTCGCCAAGTGCGTGACCAACGGCGTGATCCCGCTGGGCGGCGTGATCTGCCGCGACAAGCTGTACGACGCGATGATGAAGACCGACGCGCCCGAACACGTCGTCGAGTTCTTCCACGGCTACACCTACTCGGGCCACCCGGTGGCGTGCGCCGCCGCGGTTGCCACGCTGCAGCTGTACAAGGACGAGGGCCTGTTCCAGCGCGCCGGTGAGATGGGCAAGGTGCTGGGCGACGCGTTCCACTCGACGTTCAAGGGCCTGCCCAACGTGGTCGGCATCCGCAGCCTCGGCCTCGCCGCCGCGGTGGAACTCGCGCCGATTGCCGGCAGCCCCGGCAAACGCGCCTTCAACATCTTCCTGGACTGCTTCAAGAACGGCGCGCTGGTGCGCCCGGCGGGCGACGTGGTCGTGATCGCGCCGCCCTACATCGTCGAGAAGTCGCACATCGACCAGCTCGTGAACATGCTCGCGGATTCGATCAAGAGGAATGCCTGAGGAGAAGTCGCCCGAGCTTTCGCGCTTCGCGCAGGAAATCGATGCGCTGCGCGAATCCCGCCTGCCCGCGCGGGTGGGCGTGCTGCTGACCACGCACAACCGGCCGGACCTCCTGCGCTCCGCGGTGCTGCAGTTCGCCGCGCAGTCGCGCCCGCCCGACATCATCTGCGTCCACCAGAACGGCATCGCCGATTCGTATTTCTGGGTGGTCGACGACCTGAAGGTGATCCCGCGCATCGCCTGGCTGCACACGGCGGCGCAATTGCCGCAGCACCAGTGGTACTCGATCCCGCTCAAGTACCTGATCGAGCAGGGCTGCTCGCACTTCTTCTGGGCCGACCACGACGACATCTACCTGCGCGACCACGTCGAGAAAGGCATCGAGGACCTGAAGGACTGCGACTTCTCGGTGTCGCAGAACTGCGGCCTGCTCTACACGCGCCCCGCCGACTTCCGCTACAGCCCGGGCGTTAAGTTCACGTCGCACACGCCCGGCGGCA
The DNA here is from genome assembly GCF_037572775.1 of Ramlibacter sp. PS4R-6. Classification (NCBI taxonomy): domain Bacteria; kingdom Pseudomonadati; phylum Pseudomonadota; class Betaproteobacteria; order Burkholderiales; family Comamonadaceae; genus Ramlibacter; species Ramlibacter sp. PS4R-6. The sequence continues at coordinate 982,698 of NZ_JBBHKA010000001.1, forward strand.
TGAGCGGCACCATGTGCTTCAACCGCCGCTTCGCGCGCACGCTGCTCGAGGACATCGAGGCCGACACGGCGCACTACGCGACGCAGGACGTCGTGTCGCAGGTGACCATGCCGAAGTTCCGCTGCAAGGTGTCGGACCGGCGCACGGCGATCTACCACGCGCACGAGGGCGCCCTCACGTCCGCTGGCTGGCTGCCGGCCGCTTTCGAGAAACGCTAGCCGCGCATCGACAGCCAGATCGTGTAGAAACTGAACACGATCAGCACGGCCAGGACCCACTTGCCGTAAGGCCCCTTGCCGGGCTGGCGCTCCACCATCTTCACGGGCGGCACCGGCGCATCGGCTTCCGGCGGCAGCTCGGCGCCTTCCTCTTCGAGGATGCGCGCGATCTCCTCGTCCGACAGGGCGTGGTCGCCGGCTGGGGCCGGGGCCGCGGCGGGTGCGCCGTGCGCCAGCGCGTCGAAGGCGCGCACCACCCGCGCGAAAGGCGTGGCGAAGTCGATCTCGCGCACGTAGGCGCGCGCCATGCGCGCGCGCACCGCCATGCGGTCGGGCGCTTCGAGCAGGTCGCGGCAGGCCTCGGCCAGGTGGGCGTAATCGGCAAAGACGATGCCCGAGTGCGACCAGTCGTTGAGCTCGGAGAACACCGAGTCCTCGCACACCACCGGCACGCCCATGATGACCGGCTGCACGATGCGCGCCACGGGGAACAGGCCGCTCTCGTAGAAATGCACGTGCAGCACCAGCTTGGCGCGCCGGATGGCGGGTGCGAGCTCAGGGCCGTACGCGCCTGCCACCGCTTCCACCTTCAGTCCCATTGCTTCCAGCTGGCGCAGCACCTGCGAGCGGCGCTCGCTCATCGTGCCGTAGAACAGCACGTCGATGTCCTTGGCCTCGTCGCCGCTCGTCTGCAGGCCGGGGCTGGGCACCAGCGGCAGCTCGAAGGCCAGCTGGTGCGAGCCGTTCTCGCGCCGCAGCACCTCGATGTTGCTGCCGTGGTAGTCCAGCACCAGCCAGCCGGCGAGCCAGCGCCGGTACTCCGGGCCGGCGATGGTCGATGTGCTGCCCAGCTGCTCGAAGTTGAAGACGGCGCAACGCCGCGGGTCCAGGTGCTCCAGTTCGCCCACCTTGTCGGGCCAGATCCCGAGCACGATGGAGAAGGCCTGGGGGTCGATGCGGTTGTGGAGCAGCTCGCTGTCGTAGCCGGCGGCGCGGATGGCGTCGCGCAGGCACACCGCGACCTCGGAGAACACGTAGGGCCGCGGGGCGTACGGGTTCTTCTCGACGACGTGGATCGCGGGTCGGGCGCTCGCCATAGGCGGCGATACTAACCGCGTCATGGCGAACACTTTCCCGGCCCGCGTCGCGCTCACGCTGCTGCTCGCGCTGGCCGGCGCGCTGGCCTGCGTGTGGCTGCACACCCCGATCCCGTGGACCATCGGCCCGCTGGTGGCCACCGGCCTCGCGGCGGTGCTCGGCTATCCCGCCCGCAGCCTCGTGCCGCTGCGCAACACGGGCCAGTGGCTGATCGGCGCGGCGCTGGGCCTGTACTTCACGCCGCAGGTCACGGCGCTCGTGGCGAGCCTGTGGTGGGCCATCGCCGCGGCGATCGTGTGGGCGCTGGCACTGGGCTGGGCGTTCGGCCGCTGGCTGCATGCGCGCCACGCGCGGGAGATCGGCGGCGACGACGCGCAGCAACGCGCCACCAGCTACTTCGCGGGGGCGATCGGCGGCGCATCGGAGATGACGCTGCTGGCCGAGCGCGCCGGCGGCCGCACGGAAATGGTCGCGGCCGCGCACAGCCTGCGCCTGCTGCTGGTCACGCTCACGGTGCCCTTCGCCCTCACGTTCGGCGGCCTGCACGGCGTCGACCCGGATGCCCCCGTCACGCGAATCGTGCACTGGCCCGGCCTCGCGCTGCTGCTGGCGGCGGCGGGGCTGGGCTGCTGGCTGATGACGCGCACGGGTCGATCGAATCCCTGGTTCATGGGCGCGCTGTTCGTGACCATGGGCTTCACGATGCTGGGCATCGAGTTGTCGGCGATGCCGCCATGGATGACCAACGCCGCCCAGCTCTTCATCGGCGTGAGCCTGGGCGTGCGCTTTTCGGCCGAGTTCGTGCACACCGCGCCGCGCTGGCTCCTGTCGGTGGCGCTGGGGACGGTGGTGATGATCGCGCTGTGCGCGGCGGTTGCCGCGCTGCTGGCGTGGGCTTGCGGGCTGCCTTGGGCGACGATGGTGCTGGGCACGTCGCCGGGCGGCATCGCCGAGATGGCGATCACCGCGAAGGTGCTGCAGCTGGGGGTTCCGGTGGTGACGGCGTTCCAGGTCTGCCGCCTGGTGGCCGTGCTGGTGCTGGTCGAGCCGCTGTATCGCCGCGGCTGGGTGCGTTAGCGCGGCGGGGTCAGTGCAGGACCAGCGGGTTCTGGGCGAGCTCGCAGTAACCCTCGAGCTTTTCCTCGACCTCTTCCTGCGTGGGGGTGTTCAGCTGCCAGGCGTTGATCTGGCGCTGGAAGGCGTCGGCCCAGGAGCCGTCGAGGTAGACCTCGCGGTTGGTCCGCTTGTCCACGATCTCGAAGCCGTGGCGTGGCGAACGGGGGGCGGCCTCCCCGTCGGCGGCTTCGTTCGCCAGCATGTGCACGACGACGAACGAGTCCGAGTCATAAAGCATTTGCATGGTGTATTCCTTGCCCGTTACTTGGCTGCTGTCGCGCCCGATTCAAGGGGGCGCAGGGACCGCCTGCTTGCAGCTAGGGTACGGGCGCGGGCTGTTCAGCCCCTGTCGGTGGACGACCACTGCTGGTCGACCCAGTCGCCGTTGGGCTGTGTCAGACGCAGGCGCACGGGGGCGTAAGCGGCCCCGGGAGCCAGCCAGAGCTCCACCTTGACGTCGTATTCCTTGCGCGGCTCGCGCGTGAGGCGCACGGCCTGCACGCGGCCTCCGGGAAGGGCCAGCGTCTCGCTGCCCTGCACGGTGAAGGTCCAAGGCTCCGCCACCTGCGTCGATGCCACCTGCACGGTGATGTGGCTGCCCGCGGGATAGCGCGACGGCTCGCCCGCGAGCATCGCGCCCAGCTGCAGGATGATGCTGAGCCGGTCCTGCACGCCGGGCTCGAGCACGGCCTCGGGCTTGTTCGTCGAGAACACCACCTTGCCGCGCTCGCGGTCGAAGTGCACGGCCTCTTCGCTGCGGACCTTGTTCGAGAAACGCACCGGCGCGAGGCCCTGCGCCGTGACGAGCCCGGTGCTGTGCTGCACGCGCGTGGGCAGCAGCGGCGCGGACAGCGTCAGGCGCGCCTCGTATTCGTGCCCGTCGTTGCGCCAATCGAGGCGCCCGCTGCCGCTCAGCGGAAAGCCCTTCTGGCGTGCCGAGAGGTCGTAGTTGAAGCGCGCCGACGGCGGCATGCGGAAGCGAAGCGCGGGCGATGCGCCGGATTCGCGGGTGGCGGCGGCGGCGGGCGGCTCGGGCGCGGGCGGAGTGGCGGTGCGTTCGGCAACCTGCGTTCCGCTCTCGACAGTTTTCGGCGCCGTCGTGTCGGCAACTTCGGGCGTGCGTTGTTCCGCGGCCTTCGCTTCCTGCTTTCTAGGAGCAGGGGGCGGTGGTGCGACCGCGGCGCGTGGTTTCGTCGCGGCTGTTGCTTCCGGCGCTTTCGTTTCGGGTTGCGGCGCCGGCGGCGTCACGGTGCGCGCGACCCATGTCGTGTTGCCGTTCCTCTGCGGCACCACGAAGCGCGGCATGCCCGCGAGGAGCCACAGGTGCACGGCCAGCACCGCGAGCGCGAGCAGCGCGATGCGCCAGCGGTTCTTCGTGTCAGGCACCGCGCCACCCCAGGTCGCTCGAGAGCTGCCGGGCCGCGGCGCGCAACGGCTTTTCCACCGCGCCGCCCCAGGCCGAATCGAAGGTGCCCGTCGGGCCGAGCGCGACGATGCCCAGCGCGATGTGGCCGTCGGCGTCGAACACCGGCGCGCAGAAGCCGACGATGCCGGGCAGCAAGGTGTCCACCACGCGCGCCATGCCGCGCTGTCGCACCTCGTCGAGCAGGGCGCGCGCTTCGGCCAGCGACGTGGGCATGTCCTTGCGGCCCTGGCGCTGCGCGCGCGCGACCTCTTCCTTGAGCAGGGGCGCGATCGCGTCGCGGCTGACGAAGGCGGCGAAGCAGCGGCCGGTGGCCGAGGACAGCAGCGGCATCACGTCGCCCAGGCGCAGGTTGACGGTGACCGCCTGCGGCGTTTCTTCCCAGTGCACGATGGTCGGGCCGTGGTTGCCCCACACCGCGATGGCCAATGTGTGGCCGACCTGCTCGATGAGCTGGCCGACGCATTCGCGCGCGAGCTTGACCGCATCCAGCCGCGACAGCGACGCCAGCCCGAGCTTGAGCGCGGCCGGGCCCAGGTCGTAGCGCGTGCTGGCGCCGTCCTGCACCACCAGCGCCAAGCGCTGGAAGCTCACGAGGTAGCGGTGGGCCTTGGCCGCGCTCATCCCCGCGGCGGCGGCCAGGTCGCGCAGCATCAGCGGGCCCTGCGCCTTCGACAGGACCTCCAGCAGGCCGAAGCCCACCTCCACGGACTGGATACCGGCGCGTTCCTTCACCTTCCCGGCCATCGGCTAGAATTACGATTAGGTAAATTCATTTCACTATGCGTAACGCGCCGGATGGTACCGTGGCGCGTGGAAGGCGGCAAACCCTCATGAAACTCGCAACGTACAAGGATGGCTCGCGCGACGGCCAGCTGGTGGTGGTCTCGCGCGACCTGGCGACGGCCCATTATGCGACCGGCATCGCCGACCGCATGCAGCAGGTGCTGGACGACTGGAACTTCCTGTCGCCGCAGTTGCAGGACCTGTACGAGACGCTCAATGGCGGCAAGGCGCGCCACGCCTTCCCGTTCGATCCGGCGCAGTGCATGGCGCCGCTGCCGCGCGCCTACCAGTGGGCCGACGGGTCGGCGTACATCAATCATGTGGAGCTGGTGCGACTCGCGCGCAACTCGAAGGTTCCGGACAACTACTACACCGAGCCGCTCATGTACCAGGGCGGCAGCGACGACTTCATCGGCGCGCGCGACAACGCGCCGTTCGCCGACGAGGCCTGGGGCATCGACTTCGAGGCCGAAGTGGCGGTCGTGTGCGCGGACGTGCCGATGACGAGCACGCCGGAGCAGGCGCTCGACGGCATCCGGCTGGTGATGCTCGCCAACGACTGGTCGCTGCGCCACCTCATCCCCGACGAGCTGGCCAAGAGCTTCGGCTTCTTCCAGAGCAAGCCGGCCACCGCGTTCAGCCCCGTCGCCGTCACGCTCGACGAACTGGGCGACGCGTGGAAGGACGGCAAGCTGCACCTGACGCTGCAAAGCCAGTGGAACGGCCGCACGGTCGGCATGTGCGACGCCGGCCAGGAAATGACCTTCCACTTCGGCCAGTTGATCGCCCACATCTGCAAGACGCGCAACGTGCGCGCCGGCTCCATCGTCGGCAGCGGCACCGTGAGCAACCGCGCCGTCGAAGGCAAGGACGGCAAGAAGGAATGGGTCAAGGGCTACTCGTGCATCGCCGAGAAGCGCGCCATCGAAACCATCCTCGACGGCCAGCCTTCCACCGACTACATGAAGTTCGGCGACACCATCAAGATCGAGATGAAGGGCAAGGACGGCCAGTCCGTCTTCGGCGCGATCGAGCAGAAGGTCGTCAAGTACGGCGCCAAGTAGGCGTCACAGCCGCAGCCACGGCGTTCCCGTCTCCTCCGGCTGCGCCTGCACCAGCGCGTCGAGGAAGCTGTCGCACCACCAGTGCACGTCCTGCGAGCGCAGCACCGACATCAGTTGCTGGTGGCGCATGCGCCGCTCCTCCAGTGGCATCTGCAGCGCCAGGTGCGTGGCGTTGGCGATGCTCTCCACGTCGTAGGGGTTCACCAGCAGCGCGTCGCGCAGCTGCTCGGCCGCGCCGGCGAAGCGTGACAGCACCAGCACGCCCGGGTCGGCCGGGTCCTGCGCGGCGAGGAACTCCTTGGCCACCAGGTTCATGCCGTCGCGCAGCGGCGTGACCATTGCCACGCGGCTGGCGCGGTACAGCCCCGGCAGGCGCTGGCGCGCCACCGTGCGGTGGATGTAGCGCACCGGCATCCAGTCCAGCTCGCCGAAGTTGCCGTTAATCGACCCGCACAGCGACTCGAGTTCCTTCAGGATGTCGTTGTAGGCCACCACGTCCTCGCGGCTGGGCGAGGCGATCTGGATCAGCGTGGCGCTGTTGCGGTGCTCGGGGTAGCGCTCCAGCAGCTCGCGGAACGCCCGCATGCGGTTGGGCAGGCCCTTGGTGTAGTCGAGGCGGTCGACGCCGACGAGCAGCTTGCGGCGCGAATACTCGCGCGTCATGCGCTCGTACATCTCGCGGCCCTCGGGTGCCTGCGCGAGCGACTCGAATTCCTCCACGTCGATGCCGATCGGGAACGCGCCGGCCTGCACGGTGCGGTTGAACGCGCGCCAGCGCCCGCCGTCCAGGCGGTGCGCATGCGCCTCGGCCTCCGCATAGCGCGCGAAGTGCAACAGGTCGGCCTTGCTCTGGAAGCCCACCAGGTCGAATGCGAACAGCGCGCGGATCAGCCAGTCGTGCCCCGGGATCGCGGCGAGGATCAGCGACGGCGGCAGCGGGATGTGCAGGAAGAAGCCGATGCGCTGCGAGCAGCCGAGCGCGCGCAGTTCGGCGGCCAGCGGCATCAGGTGGTAGTCGTGTACCCAGACGATGTCGTCGTCGCGCAGGAAGGCCTTGAGCTTGCGCGCGAACATCTGGTTCACCCGCCGGTAGCCGGTGATGTAGCGCGGGTCGAAGTCCGCCAGGTCGAGGCGGTAGTGGAACACCGGCCACAGCACGCCGTTGGCGTAGCCCGCGTAGAAGGTGTCGTGGTCCTCGCGGCTCAGGTCCACGGTCACCAGCTTCACCGGCCCGGCCTGCTGCGTGTGCACCTGGCCCTCGCCGGGGCGGCCGCCCTGCGCCGGCTCGACCACCTTGCCGCTCCAGCCGAACCACAGGCCGCCGGTGTTGTTCAGCACTTCGCCGAGCGCGACGGCGAGGCCGCCGGCGGCGGTCTTGCGCGGGTCGGCCACGCGGTTGGAGACGACGACGAGCCGCGCCATCAGATCACGGAGTCCCACGGCGCCGACAGGCGCACCGCGGCGTTGATGATCCCCACCATCGAATAGGTCTGCGGGTAGTTGCCCCACATCTCGCCGGTGACGGGATGCGTGTCTTCGGACAGCAGGCCCAGGTGGTTGCGGTTCCTGAGCATCACCTCGAAGATCTCGCGCGCCTCCTCCTTGCGGCCGATGCGCGCCAGCGCGTCGATGCGCCAGAAGGTGCAGACGTTGAACGACACCTCGGGCTTGCCGAAGTCGTCGGCCGCTTCGTAGCGGCGCATGTACGGGCCGTCGCACAGGCTGTCCTCCAGCGCGGCGACGGTCGAAACGAAGCGCGGGTCCTTCGGGTCGATCATGTTCACTTCGGCCATGAGCAGCACGCTGGCGTCCAGCTCCTTGCCGCCGAAGCTCTCGGCGAAGGCCTTGCGCTGCTCGTTCCACGACTCGCGCAGGATGCGTTCCCTGATCGTGTCGGCGCGCTCGCGCCAGTAGCCCACGCGGTCGGGCAGCTTCAGCACGTGCGCGATCTTGGCGAGCCGGTCGCACGCCACCCAGCTCATGAGCGCCGACGATGTGTGGATGCGCGCGCGCGTGCGCAGCTCCCACATCCCCGCATCCGGCTTGTCGTAGATGCGGAAGGCCTGCTCGCCCACCGCCTCGAGGTAAGCGAACTCCGCCTTGCCCGCGCGCCGGAACAGTCGCTGGTCGTGGAAGGCCTGCGCCGCCGCCAGGATGATGTTGCCGTAGACGTCGTGCTGGAAATGCTCCTGCGCCTGGTTGCCCACGCGCACGGGCCCCATGCCACGGTAGCCGGGCAGGTGCTCCAGGATGGACTCGGGCAGCTGCTCCTCGCGGCCGATGCCGTACAGCGGCTGGATGTGGCCACCGGCGGTTTTCACCACGATGTTGTTCAGCCAGCGCAGGTATTCCTCCATCGTCGCGACTTCGGAAATGGAGTTGAGCGCGCGCACGACGAAGAAGGCGTCGCGCAGCCAGCAGTAGCGGTAGTCCCAGTTGCGGCCGCTGTTGGCGTGCTCCGGGATGCTGGTGGTCATCGCGGCGATGATCGCGCCCGTGTCCTCGTACAACGACAGCTTCAGCGTGATGGCGGCGCGGATCACGGCCTCTTGGTACTGCAGCGGGATGGCCAGCGCGCGCGTCCAGCTGCGCCAGTAGGCGACCGTTTCCTGCTCGAAGCCGCGCGCCGTGTCCTCGATGCCGGAGGTCAGCGTCTCGTCGGGGCCGAGGATGAAGTTCATCGGCCGGTCGATCACGAAGAAGCTCTCAGCCAGCACGTAGCTGATGGGCACGTCGGTGTTCAGGCGCAGCGACAGGTCCGGGCCGACGAAACGCAGGTGCGTGCTGCCCTGCGTGATCTCCGTCGGTTCGGCGCGGCCCCAGTCGAAGCGCGGGCGCAGCACCACGCGCATGCGCGGCGAGCCCGAGATCAGCTTCACGCGCCGGATGATCGTCATCGGCCGGAACATGCGGCCGCGGTTCCAGAAGCGCGGCGCGAAGTCGGTGACCTCGATACCCTGGCCTTGCGTGTCGTACAGGCGCGTGCGCAGCACGGCGGTGTTGGGCTCGTACTCCTGCTCCGAACGCGCGAAGTCCTCGAGCTCGAACGTCCACAGGCTCGCCTTGTCGGTCGGGTCGAGCAGCGCGTCGAACACCGGGTCGCCGTCGAAGCGCGGCAGGCAGCACCATACGACGCCGCCGCGTTCGTCGATGAGCGCGTTGAAGGCGCAGTTGCCGATCACGCCGAGCTTGAGCGAAGCCTCCGGGCGGGCGACGGGGCGGGTCATGCGTGCACCTTTCCGGCCTTGTGGGCCACGGCCAACTGCAGTTGCTGGCGGAAGACCTGGGGCGACTCGATGCGCTGCCAGGCCACGGTCGCGCCTTCGCCCACCTTCACGCCCAGGCCCTTCAGGCGCTGCACGGTGGCGAAGCCGACTTCGTCGGTGATGTCGTCGCCGACGAAGACCGGCGTGCGCCCCGCGAACGGCGCCTCGGCCATGAAGGCCTCGATGGCGGCGCCCTTGCTCGCGCCGCCCGGCTTGGCCTCGACCACCATCTTGCCGCGCAGCAGCGTCAGGCCCGGCGACTCCTCGACGGCGGCCTGCATCGCGGCGATGCATTCGGCCTCGCGCTCGGGCGCCTGGCGGTAGTGCAGCGCGACCGAGCCGCGCTTGGTCTCCAGGCGCAGCCGCGGGTCGCCCTTGACGAGCGCCGCGGCGGCGGCCTCGACCACTTCCAGCGGATGCGTGCTGAGCAGCGACAACCTGCCGTCGGCGCCGCGGCGCTCGGCGCCGTGCACGCCGGCGGCCGGCAGCACCAGGGGTTTCAGGAACGCATCGATCTGCGCGATCGGGCGGCCGGAGATCAGGGCGAGCGCACCGCCCAGCCACCCGTGCAGCTGCGCGAGCGTGGCCGACAGTGCGGGCGGGACGATCACCGCTTCGGGCTGCGGCGCGATGTCCACCAGCGTGCCGTCGAAGTCCAGGAAGACGGCGCAGGACGGGAACAGGATGTCCTCGAAATTCATGGTCATCGACCGTAGCAGAGGGCACCGGCCCCCGCCACCTCACGCGAACGCCGAACCGCGTAGGAGCAGGACTACAGCCGCATCGGAAATTCGCGGCAGGCCATGCAGAATGGGCGCATGGGAATCCTTGCCAGAAGCCTTTGCCTGCTCGCCGCCGCAGCGGCCTCGATGGCGGCGGGCCGCGCCGCCGCCCAGGACGCGGCGTGCGTGCCGCCGCCCGGCATCGCCGAGATCCAGCAGGCGGTCATCAAGACGCCGCGGCGCGACCGCGGCCTGCTGTGGCGCCTGGAGAAGGACGGCCGCACCTCGTGGCTGTACGGCACGGTCCATGTGGGCCGGCTGGAGTGGGGTGCGCCGGGCCCCACCATCATGAAAGCATTGGCGGCGAGCGACGTGCTCGTGCTCGAGCTGGACCTGACCCAGGCCGGCGAACAGGCGCCGCGGGTGCCGCCCCTGGATGCGGGCGCGTCGGCGCGGGTGCTGGCCGGTGGCCTGGACGAGCGGCTGAAATCGGCCCTGAAACAGGGGTGCGTTCCCGAAGCCGCGCAGTCCTGGCGGCCCGCGATGCAGGTGGTGATGCTCACGGTGCTCTCCGCCCGTTCCGCAGGATTGCACCCGGAACTGGGCATCGACTGGATCCTCACGGCGATGGCGCCGCACATGGGCAAGCGCATCGTGGCGCTGGAAACGGTGGCGGGGCAGATGAAGGCGATGCTGCCCGCCAGCGAGTCCGAGGAGCGCGAAATGATCGTCGAGGCGATCGACCCCGCCGAGCGGCTGCGCGCACGCGCGCAGCTGGCGCGGATGGTGGCGGCGTGGGAGCGCAGCGACGCGGACGACATGGCCGCCTACCCGCAGTGGTGCGACTGCCTGAAGACGGACCTGGACAGGGCCATGATGCGGCGGATGAACGACGACCGGAACCCGGCCATGGCCGACAAGATGGCCGCCCTGCACGGCGAGGGCACGCGCTTTTTCGCCGCGGTGGGCGCGCTGCACATGACGGGCCCGCAGTCGCTCGTCACGCTGCTGCGCGCGCGCGGGTTCGACGTGCAGCGCGTCGCCTTCGATGGAAAGTGAAACGGAACCGACATGCCAATCGACCCCAGCCGCTACGCCACGCTCGCCCTCACCCGCCGCGGCGCGGACGGCGCCGTGCTCGACATCCAGATGCGCGCGAAGAACGGCAAGCTGCCCACGGCCGGGCACGACGGCCATCGCGAGCTCGCGCAGGTCTGGCGCGACGTGAACGACGACGACAGCGTGCGCTGCGCCGTGCTGCGCGGCGAGGGCCTGGGCTTCTCCGGCGGCGGCGACCTGGAACTCGTTGCCGACATGGCCAACGACTTCGAGGTGCGCACGCGCGTGTGGAAGGAGGCGCGCGACCTCGTCTACAACGTGATCAACTGCGACAAGCCGATCGTGAGCGCGTTGCACGGGCCGGCGGTGGGTGCCGGGCTGGTCGCCGGCCTGCTCGCCGACATCTCCATCGCCGCCAGGAGCGCGAAGATCGTCGACGGCCACACGCGCCTGGGTGTCGCCGCCGGCGACCACGCGGCGATCGTGTGGCCGCTGCTGTGCGGGATGGCCAAGGCCAAGTACTACCTGATGCTGTGCGACCCGGTGACCGGCGAGGAGGCCGAGCGCATCGGCCTGGTGTCGCTGGCGGTCGAGGACGACCGGCTGCTGGACAAGGCCTACGAAGTCGCGGACCGGCTCGCGGCGGGCTCGCAATCGGCGATCCGCTGGACCAAGTACTCGCTGAACAACTGGCTGCGCATGGCGGGCCCCAGCTTCGACACCTCGCTGGCGCTGGAGTTCATGGGCTTCGGCGGCCCCGACGTGCGCGAGGGCATCGCGTCGCTGAAAGAGCGGCGCGCGCCGAGGTTTTAGGCGGCGGCGATAATCGCGCGGTGATGCAAGCCCTGCGCCGCGCTTCCTTCCTGGCCCGCCTCGTGCTGGCTTGGTTCGCGCTGTCGCTGGGCGTGGCGATGGCCTCGCCGCTGGTGCAGCCCGCGGAGTTCGAGGTGGTGTGCACCGGCAAGGGCGCGATGAAGCTCGTGGCCAAGGGCGAGGGCGCGCAAACGCCGGGCTCGCACGCGCTGGAGTGCCAGTTGTGCAGCGGCTCCGCCGCGCCGCCCCCCATCCACGCCCACGTCGCATTCGCCGCCCCTCTCGCGCACGCCGTGCAGCCGATCCCGGCGGCACGCATCGCTTCGATCCTCGCCGCGCCCTTGCCCGCGCGCGGCCCGCCCGCTTCCCCGGCTGCTTGAAAGAGCGCCGGCCGTTGCACGCGGCCGGTGGTTTCAACCGTCAGGGGCATCCATGATTCCCACCCGCCTTGCCGTGGCACTGGCCATGGCCTTTTCGGCCACCTGCGCATGGGCCGACCACCCGCCGCTGCAGAAGGACCTGGGCGTGGTCACCGTCACCGGCGGCCAGCCGACGTCGCTGCCCACGCAGATCCCGACCACCGTCGAGAGCATCACGCGCGGGCAGATCGAGCAGGCGATCAACGCGGCCGACAGCGAAGACGCGCTGAAGTACTTCCCGAGCCTGCTCGTGCGCAAGCGCTACATCGGCGACTACAACCACGCCATCCTTTCCAGCCGCGCCTCGGGCACCGGCAACAGCGCGCGCTCGGCCGTGTACGCCGACGGCATCCTGCTGTCGAACTTCCTGGGCAACGGCGTCGGCGGCCTGGCCTTCCCGCCGCGCTGGGGCCTGGTCACGCCCGAGGAGATCGACCGCGTCGACGTGATGTACGGCCCGTTCTCTGCAGCCTATCCCGGCAACTCGGTCGGCGCGGTGGTCGACTACGTCACGCGCATGCCGACGCGCTTCGAGGCGCATGCGCAAGCGGGCTACTCGTCGCAGCCCTTCGACCTGTACGGCACGCACGCGACGTTCAACGCCTGGCAGGCGTCGGCCTCGGCCGGCAACCGCGGCGGTGACTGGTCGTGGTTCTTCAACGTCAGCCACACCGACAGCCACGGCCAGCCGCTCACGTTCGCGACGCGGCTCGCATCGGCGGGCACGGCGCCGGCCGGCGCACTGCCGGGCCGCAACAACGCGAACGTCCCGTGGTACGTCGTGGCCTCCCAGACGGAGTACACGACGCGGCAGGACCACCTGAAGGCGAAGCTGGCGTACGACGTCACGCCGGTGCTGCGCGCGACCTATGTGCTCGGCGTGTGGCGCAACGATGCCGAAGGCGTCTCGCACTCCTACGTCGCGGCGCCGCTGGTGCTGGCCGACCTGCCGCAGACGCGGGAGAGCCTGCGGCACGCGATGCACGGCTTCACGCTCAAGCAGCACACCCAGGGCGTGTTCGACTGGGAAGTCGCGGCCAGCCGCTACGACTACAGCAAGGACGGCAAGCGCCAGAACTCGGGCACGCTCGCCGACGGCTCCGGCACGGGCTGGCAGACCCTGGCGCTCAAGGGCACCTGGCGCCCGGCCGGTGCACCCCACGTCGTCGACTTCGGCGTGCAGCAGGACAGCTTCCGCCTCGCCTACGTGACATCGGCCGTGCCGGGCGATTGGACCGCCGCCGCGCCCGCAGCGGTGATCAGCGACGTCGGCGGCCGCACGCACCTGCGCAGCGCGTGGGCCCAGGACGTGTGGTCGCTGGCTCCCCGCTGGAAGGCCGTGCTCGGCGCGCGCGCCGAAACCTGGACGGCGGACGAAGGGCACACGCTGATCGCGCCGGCCGTGAACACCGCCTGGCCGAGCCGCAGCGAGTCGCACGTGTCGCCCAAGCTGGCGTTGTCGTGGCAGTGGCTGCCCGACACGGTGGTGAAGGCGTCGACGGGGCGCGCGCTGCGCTTTCCCACTGTCGCCGAACTCTACGGCGGCACCTCGACGGTCAACTCGCTCTTCATCAACGACCCCAACCTGAAGCCCGAGCGCTCGTGGACGCGCGAGCTGAGCGTCGAGAAGGACGTGGGCAACGCCGTGCTGCGCGCCACCGCCTTCAGCGAGGACACGCACGACGCGCTGTACTCGCAGGCGCTCTTCGACGCCGCGGCCAACCGCAACGTCACGCGGGTGCAGAACGTGGGCCTGATCCGCACGCGCGGCATCGAGCTGGCGTACTCCGGCGCCGGTGTCGTCTGGAAGCAGTTGGACGTCAACGCAAGCGCCACCTACGCCGACTCGCACATCCGCGAGAACGCGGGCTTCGTCGCCGTGCCGGGCGACACGATCGGCAAGCGCCAGCCCAACATCCCGCGCCTGCGCGCCGCGGCGCTCGCGAGCTACCGCTGGGACGACGGGTTCTCCACGTCGGTGGGCGCGCGCTACAGCAGCCGCCAGTTCCGCACGCTCGACAACAGCGACGTCGACGGCGGCACCTACATGGGCGTGAGCCGCTTCTTCGTCGTCGACCTGCGCGCGCGCTGGCGGATCGACAGGAACTGGACCGCGGCCATCGGCATCGACAATATCGGCAACGACACCTACTGGAACTTCCATCCCTACCCGCAGCGCACCTACACCGCGGAACTGAAAGTGGACCTATGAACAAGACCCTCCTCCTGTCCTCCCTGGCCTTCTGCGGCGCCGCGTCCGCGCACGTGGGCATCGATCCGCCCGTCGCTGAAACCGGCGCCCCGTGGAACGGCGTCGTGCGCATCGGCCACGGCTGCGATGCGGCCGCGACGACCGCAGTCGAACTGAAGCTGCCCGCGGGCGTCACGGCCGTGCGCGCGCAGGCCAAGGCCGGCTGGCAGGTGGCGCTCACGCCCCAGCAGGTGACGTGGACCGTGGCGCCGGGAACGACGCCCGATGCCAAGGACAAGGGCGACTTCCCGCTCGAGCTGCGCGTCGCCTCGGCGCCGGCAGCGACGTGGTTGACGGCCGTGCAGCGCTGCGGCGCAACGGCCGTCGAATGGTCGCAAGTGCCGGCGCCAGGCGCGAGCACCGAAGGCATGAAGACGCCCGCGGTGCTGCTGCAGGTGATGGCCGCACCCGAAGCGGCGGCCTGGCGCATGCGGCCGGTGGTGGAGAACGCATGGGCCCGCGCCACGCTGCCGGGCCAGCCCACGGGCGGCGCGTACATGCGGATCACCGCCAAGGAGCCGACCCAGCTGGTGGGCGCGTCGTCACCCGTTGCCGGCAAGGCCGAGGTGCACGAGATGAAGCTCGAGGGTGACGTGATGCGCATGCGGGCCGCCGGCGCCATCGAGCTTCCCGTGGGCAAGCCCTTCGAGCTCAAGCCCGGCGGCCATCACGTGATGCTGCAGGAGCTCAAGCAGCCGCTGGCCGCGGGCAGCACGGTGCCGGTGACGCTGGTGTTCCGCAACGCCCGGGGCGTGGAAAGCCGCACCGAGCTGCGCGTGCCGGTGACGGCCCAGCCGCCCGGCGGTGCGCCCGCCGGCGGCCACGGAGAGCACAAGCACTGAGCCACGCCGGGCTCGCCCCGCGCGGGCCCATGCGTTAAGCTGTGGCCGGAACAGCGCACGGAGGCGGCCATGAGCGACAACACCCCATTCGGCTTCGGCAAGTTCGTCCCCGGTTTCGACTTCCTGCAGAACATCGCCAAGGGCGCGTCGCAGACGCTGCCCCAGCTGCCCAACCTCTCCAACTGGGTCGCCCCCACGCTCAACGTCGAGGAGCTGGACAAGCGCATCGGCGAACTGAAGGCCGTGCACTTCTGGCTGGACCAGAACTCCAAGGCGCTGGGCGCCACCATCCAGGCGCTGGAAGTGCAGAAGATGACCCTGGCGACGCTCAAGGGCATGAACTTCAACATGGGCGACGTCGCCAACGCCTTCAAGCTCAAGGCCGCCGACACGGTGCTGGGCGGCGTGCAGAAGATGACGGAGACGGCCGCCGGTGCGGCGCAGGCCGTGTCGGGCGTCGCCGGCGGCGCGGCCACCAAGGCCAAGGCCGCGCGCAAGAAAGCGAAACCGAAAGCGGCGGAAGCCAGGGCCGCCGCGAAGCCCGGCGCCAACGGCGTCGTCGACCCCCTGCAGTGGTGGGGCGCGCTCACGCAGCAGTTCCAGCAGATCGCCACCAGCGCGATGAAGGACGCCGCGACCCAGACGGCGATGGACACGGCCAAGAACATGGCCGCGGGCATGGCCAAGGGCGCGATGAAGTCGGCCGGCGCCGCCGCGAAGAAAGCGGCGGCCAAACGGCCGGCCAAGAAACACGGGGCGTGAGGCGGCCGTGAAGCTGTTTCCCTTCGGCCACGCGACGCACCCGAAGTGGCAGATGGCCGCGGGCCTGGTGCTGGCGCAGGTGCGCGCGCAGATGGCGCTGCCCGACTACGCCGCGTCGCCCACGCTGGCCCTTCTCTACATCACCGACCACTACGTCGACGAAGCGCAGGAGATCCTCGACCACCTGAGCGCCGAGCTGCCCGAGGTGACCGACTGGGCCGGCACGGTGGGCGTGGGCATCGCCTCGAGCAACGTCGAGTATTTCGACGAGCCGGCCCTCGGCTTGATGCTCTGCGACCTGCCGTCGCACCAGTACCGCGTGTTCTCCGGCGTCGCGCCGCTGGGCATCGGCGAGGGCATGGGCTTCGAGCCCTTCACGGCGCTCGTGCATGCCGATGCGCACACGCCCGACGTGGCCGAACTGATCAACGAGATGGCGGGGCGCACCGCGTCGGGCTACCTCTTCGGCGGGCTGGCTTCGAGCCGCGGGCGCGCGGTGCAGTTCGCGGTCAGCGGCAACGGCAACATCCGCGGCCACGGCGCGGCGGGCGGCGTGTTCTCCGGCGGCCTGTCGGGCGTGGCTTTCGGCGAGGGCGTGTCGCTCATTTCGCGCGTGACGCAAGGCTGCCAGCCGGTGGCGCCGCAGCGCGTGGTGACGGGCGCGCAGTCGAACGTCATCACCGAGCTGGATGGCGAGCCGGCGCTGGACGTGCTGCTGAAGGACACCGGCATCTCGCTGGACGAGCCCGAGGAGGCCATGGCGCAACTGCGGGCGACGCTGGTGGGGCTCACGGCCGAAGGCGCCGACGCCATCGGCCGCACCGGCAGCTTCGGCGCCGACGTCGTCGTGCGCCACATCATCGGCCTGGACCCGACGCGCCGCGCGGTCGCCGTGGCCGAGCGCGTCAGCACCGGCATGCGCATGGCCTTCTGCCAGCGCAACCCGCAGGCCGCGCGCGCCGACCTCGTGCGCATCTGCGCCGAGGTGCGCGAAGAGCTCGAGCCGCAGGAGATGTCGCTGGCCGCTGCTTCCGCGCTCGCCGATTCCGCCACCGACGGCGCGCCGTCGACCGAGCGGCGCATCGCCGGCGCCATCTACGTCAGCTGCGCCGGGCGCGGCGGCCCGCATTTCGGCGGCCCCAGCGCGGAGCTGCAGATCGTGCGCCGCGCGCTCGGCGACGTGCCGCTGGTCGGCTTCTTCGCCGGCGGCGAGATCGCGCGCCACCACCTGTACGGCTACACGGGGGTGCTCACTGTCTTCCGTTAGCCGGTCCTCGCCGCGCGCCGCCCCGCGTGCGCCGCGCCGCGTCCCGAGCCTCTGGCAGGGGCTGCGCTGGGCGTTCGCCGCCGCGTCGCCGGGCGGCGGCACGTCGCGCTCGCGCCTGGTGTGGCGCGCGCTGCGCGCGACCTTGCACGAGGGCAAGGCGCTCAAGCGCTGGATGGCGGTGGTGGTGGAACTGCGCTCGCGCGAGGTGGTGCGCGACGTCAAGGGCGAGTACCTGCGCGCCGTGCGGCCCTACGTCAACGGCAACACCACGTTCTCCGAGCGCGTGGTGCAGCTGGTGGACCACATGGACTGGCTGGAGACGGCCTTCCATCCGGCCGCGTTCACGCAGGTCGCGTCGGGCGATTCGCTGGTGCTGGCGGAGCTCACGCCGCCGCGCGGCCACGACATGATGCGGATCCTGCTGCGGCAGGCGCCGGTGAACAGTCCCGAAGGCGAGATGCTGCTGACGCTGCAGCTGCGCCGCTCGGCGGAGCTGCAGCACAAGCCGCAGCCGATCGAGGCCGCGGTGCTGGCCTTCAGCCGCTTCCGCATCGACGGTACGCCGTGCCTGGTGATCGGCGGCGTGCGCGGCCAGCGCGACCCGGTGCAGCGCGTGAGCCCGGTGGAAGTGAGCCACGCGCTGCAGGGATGGAAGGCGCCCGTGTTCCTCGTGCGCGTGGCGCAGGAGCTGGCGCGCTACTGGAACCTGCGCCTGGTCGGGCTCGACCCAACGGCGCACCGCCTGCACGACTGGAGCTACCGCTGGAGCAGCCGCTACCGCGACGCAGGCGAGAAGATCTTCGCCAGCTACCGCGCGCTCTGGGATCACTTCGAGGCGCGCAACGGCCCCGCGGGCTGGGTGATCCTGCCGCTGGAAGCCGACGAGAAGCTCGCGGCCACGGCGCTGTCGCCCGAGAAGCGCGCGCGCCAGGCGCGGCGCGCCGATTTCTGGATCCGCACGCGCAACGGCCTGCGCGCGGAGTTCCGCAAGCTGCTGCAGCGGCCCCTGCGCGAGCCGCGCCTGGACCGCATCACGCAGGCGCTCACGCCCTCGGGCAACATCCCGCTGGACGAGTTCGACGTGCCCGAATCGAGCAGCATGGAAGACGACGATTTCTTCGCGTCGCGCGTGCTCGAGACCGGGCCCGGCAACCTCGACGAGGACTGATCAGCGGCGCAGCCGCGTGAACGCCTCGAACTCCCAGCTGCGCATCCCCAGCAGGAGCGTGTAGCCCTCGCGGTCCTTCTCGGCCAGGCGCTGGTCGGCCTGGTGCTGCTGCGCGAAGTCCTGCGCCAGGCGCTGGATGCGTTCGAAGAACGTCGGGGCCGTCGCGCGGCTGACCGAGCCGTGGACCAGCAGCAGGCCTTCGCCCGGCTTGTCGAAGCCACCCTTGTAGTAGTCAAGCACCACGTGCTCGCGGAAGAAGTTCATCACGGGGCCGTGCGGGCGCCAGCGGAAGGTCTTGGCGAGCTTCAGGCGGTAGCGGTTCATCGGCCGCAGCTCGATGATGCCGATGCGGTCGAGCTGCGCCAGCGCCTTGATGCCCTCGGCTTCGGTCAGGCGGTAGTTGGCCGTGACCTGCTCCAGCGTCCACTGCGACAGGATGCAGATGGCCACCAGCAGCAGCTTCTTGTCGGCGACGACGGCGCGCTCCTGCTCCAGCGTCAGCTCTTTCAGCAGTGGCTGCGCGTCGGCCACCCGGCGCGCGAGTTCGGCGAAGTCCATCTTCAGCGCGCGGCAGATCGCGTCGATGCGCGACAGCGGCATGTCGCCCTTGGCCAGCATGCGCTTGACGCTCGATTCCGCCATGCCGAGCGACTTCGCGAGGTCGGCATACGTCATTTGCGCCGCCTTCAGTTCCTTCTTCAGCGCGGTCACGAGGTCGGCGGTGGTGCTCATGGCGAAGTATCGCGGCGTGATACCGCAGGTGCGGAAAGCCGCAATGTAGCCTGAAATCCCGATGCCTTCGCGCGGGCGCGCACCAGACTGCGCCGCGTGCAAAGGAGAACCCATGAAAACACCTCTCTCGCCGCGTGAGTCCACCCTCCTGGTGGCCTGCGCGGCGCTCGCGCTCCTCGCGGCCGCGGGGCCGCATGTCCCGGCTCCGCCCGCGTACCACTCATTCGCCGACACGCGCGCCTGGGGCGCGCTGCCGAATGCCGGCGACGTGCTTTCGAACCTCGCTTTCGCGCTTGCGGGGCTGGTCGGCGCCTGGAAAGTGTGGCGCCTGCCGCGCGGCGCGCTGACGAACATGCAAAGGGCGATGGCGGGCCTGTTCTTCGCGGGGCTGGTGCTCACCGCGGCGTGTTCGGCCTGGTATCACCTCGGTCCCGACGATGCGCGGCTCGTCGTTGACCGAAGTGGCATGGCCGTGGCATTCGCAGGCCTCCTTGGCTTGGCGGTCACGACACGCGTGGGTGAACGGGCTGCGGCGTTCGTCGGCCTGGCGTTCCTCGCCGCTGCGCCGCTCGCGCTGCATGCCAGTGTGCAAGGCGAACTGCTGCCTTGGGTCGTGCTGCAGTTCGGCGGGATGGCGCTGTTGGTGCTGCTCGCGCTGGGTCGGCCTTTGCCCGACGCCCTGCCGGTCCGTTGGCTCGCCATCGTCGCCATTTATTGCGCGGCCAAGGCATGCGAGGGCTTGGACGGATGGGCGTTCGCGGCAAGCGGGTACCTGTTCTCCGGCCACACCTTGAAGCACCTGGTCGCCGCGTGCGCCGCTCTGCCCGTCATTGCCGCACTCGGGTGGCACAATGCCGCGGAACCGCGCGGCGCGCTGCGCCCGCGCACGCTGAGGAGGATCTCGTCATGAGCACGGTCGTCACGAGCGCCGCGCAACCCGCGCCCGCGCACGAACATCCCAACCAGTTCGCGCTCCTCGGCCAGCGCCGCTTCGCGCCCTTCTTCTGGACGCAGTTCTTCGGCGCCGCCAACGACAACCTGTTCAAGTTCGCGTTCACGGTGATGGTGACCTACCAGCTGCAGCTGGCGTGGATGCCGCCGTCGCTCGCCGGCCTCGTGATCGGCGCGCTGTTCATCCTGCCTTTCCTGGTGTTCTCGGCGACCGCGGGACAGCTGACGGACAAGTTCGACAAGACGGCGATGATCCGCTTCGTCAAGAACCTCGAGATCGCGATCATGGTGCTCGCGGCCTTCGGTTTCTGGGGCGCGAACGCGCCGGTCCTGCTCGGGTGCGTGTTCCTCATGGGCCTGCACTCGACGCTGTTCGGCCCGGTGAAGTACGCCTACCTGCCGCAGGTGCTGGACGAGCGCGAGCTCACCGGCGGCAACGGCATGGTGGAGATGGGCACCTTCGTTGCGATCCTGCTGGGGAACGTGGCGGGCGGCCTGCTGGTGGCGACGCCCGAGGTCGGGCGGCACCACGTCGCGATCGCCTGCCTGTTGCTCGCGCTGGTGGGCCGCGGCTTCGCGCAGTTCGTGCCGCGCGCGGCCGCGACCGACCCGGGCCTGAAGATCAACTGGAACCCGGTCAGCGAAACCTGGCGCAACCTGAAGCTCGCGCACGGCAATGTCGTGGTGTTCCGGTCGCTCCTGGGCATCAGCTGGATGTGGTTCTTCGGCGCCGTGTTCCTGTCGCAGTTCCCCTCGTTCGCCAAGGAAGTCCTGCACGGCAACGAACAGGTCGCCTCGCTGCTGCTGGTGGTGTTCTCGATCGGCATCGGCATCGGCTCGCTGCTGTGCGAGGTGCTGTCGCGGCGGCACGTGGAGATCGGCCTGGTGCCGCTGGGCGCCATCGGCATGAGCGTGTTCGCGGTCGACCTGTACTTCGCCTCGCGCGGACTCGCGCCGTCCGCGGAGCTCACGCTCGCGCAGTTCCTCGGCATGGCGCCGCACTGGCGCGTGATGGCCGACCTCGCGCTGCTGTCGCTCTTCGCGGGCCTGTACAGCGTGCCGATGTACGCGCTGATCCAGCTGCGCAGCCAGCCGACGCACCGTGCGCGCATCATCGCGGCCAACAACATCCTCAATGCGCTCTTCATGATCGCCAGCGCGGTGATCGCCGGAGCGCTGCTGAAGGCGGGCTTCACGATCCCGCAGATCTTCCTGTTCACGGGCATCGCCAACGCGGTCGTGGCAGCGTACATCTTCCTGCTGGTGCCCGAGTACCTGCTGCGCTTCATCGCGTGGATCGCTTCGCGCATCGTCTATCGCTTCAAGGTGCGCGGCGACGAGGCCATCCCAACCGAAGGTGCGGCGGTGCTGGTGTGCAACCACGTGAGCTTCGTCGACGCCGTGCTGCTGATGGCCGCGAGCCCGCGCCCGATCTACTTCGTGATGGACCACCGCATCTTCCAGGTGCCGGTGCTGGGCTGGCTCTTCCGGCTGGCCAAGGCGATCCCGATCGCGCCGCGCAAGGAGGACGAACGCGCCTACGAAGCGGCCTTCGACGCCGCCGCGAAGGTGCTGAAGGACGGCGACCTGCTCGCGATCTTCCCGGAGGGCGCGATCACGCGCGACGGCCAGCTGCAGGCGTTCAAGGGCGGCATCATGAAGATCCTGGAGCGCCACCCCGTGCCTGTCATCCCGATGGCGCTGACCAACCTGTGGGGCTCGTACTTCTCGCGCATCGAGGAGAAGGGCGCGATGGTGCGGCCGTTCCGGCGCGGCCTGTTCAACCGCGTGGGCCTGAACGTCGGCGAGCCGGTGCCGCCGGCGCAAGTCTCGCCGGAGCTGCTGCGGGCGCGAGTCGAGCACCTGCTGGCGCCGGCCTGAGAAGAAAAACCGGCCCCGAAGGGCCGGTGAAACAGGGAGTGCGCCGGGCGGCCACAGGAGACTCGAGTCGCAGCCGCGCAGTCCGTGAGGACCGGCGCGATCCCATTATTCGGCGCACCGCCTGACCGCCACCTGATCGGCGCCGGGTATCGCCCGGCGATACCGGCAGGACTGCTTCCGGCCGAAATCCCGAAACCGGGCGCGTTAGGGGCGCCCCGACGGTGAGACTGCGCGCCGGAGGGAAACGACCATGAGCAGCAACGAATTCTTCGCCGCCGCCTTTTCGCTGGCGTTCGCCGCGAGCGCCGCCCGCGCCCAATCGCAGTCCCGCCTGGAAGGCCTGCGCCTGAAGCTTCAGACGCCGCGCGA
The DNA here is from genome assembly GCF_037572775.1 of Ramlibacter sp. PS4R-6. NCBI lineage: Bacteria > Pseudomonadati > Pseudomonadota > Betaproteobacteria > Burkholderiales > Comamonadaceae > Ramlibacter > Ramlibacter sp. PS4R-6. The sequence continues at coordinate 1,004,905 of NZ_JBBHKA010000001.1, forward strand.
GCGGTCCAGCCTGAACCTCGCGACGAAGGCCGGGAACGTCCCGGAATCGAGCGCTTCGCGGATCTCGCGCACCAGCTCCAGGTAGTAGTGCAGGTTGTGCACCGTCGCCAGCATGGGTGCGAGCATCTCGCCGCAGCGCTCCAGGTGGTGCAAGTAGGCGCGTGAGAAGCCGCCAGCGCAGGCGTAGCAGGTGCAGGTCTCGTCGATGGGGCGCTCGTCGCTGCGGTGGCGCGCGTTGCGGATCTTCAGGTCGCCGAAGCGCGTGAACAGGTGGCCGTTGCGCGCGTTGCGCGTGGGCATGACGCAGTCGAACATGTCCACGCCGTTGGTGACGCCTTCGACGATGTCCTCGGGCGTCCCCACACCCATCAGGTAGCGCGGCTTGTTCGCCGGCAGGCGATGCGGCGTGTGCGCGAGGATGCGCAACATGTCTTCCTTCGGCTCGCCGACGCTCACGCCACCGACCGCGTAGCCGGGGAAATCCATCTCGACGAGCTGAGCCAGGGATTCCTCGCGCAGGTGCTCGAACATGCCGCCCTGCACGATGCCGAAGAGGGCGTTGCGGTTGCCGAGCTTTTCGAATTCGCCTTGGCACCGCTTCGCCCAGCGCAGGCTCAGTTCCATCGAGAAGCGCGCTTCTGCCTCGGTCGTGATGTGGCCCTTGGTCTCGTAGGGCGTGCACTCGTCGAACTGCATGACGATGTCGCTGTCCAGCACGGTCTGGATCTGCATCGAGATTTCCGGCGTGAGGAACAGCCGGTCCCCGTTGACCGGCGAGGCGAACTTCACGCCTTCCTCGCTGATCTTGCGCATCTCGCCCAGCGACCACACCTGGAAGCCGCCCGAGTCCGTAAGGATCGGCTTGTCCCAGCGCTCGAACTCGTGCAAGCCGCCGAAGTGCTTCACGACGTCCAGGCCCGGCCGCATCCACAGGTGGAAGGTGTTGCCCAGGATGATCTGCGCGCCCATCTCCTCGAGCGAGCGCGGGGTGACGCCCTTGACCGTGCCGTAGGTGCCCACGGGCATGAAGATCGGCGTCTCGACCACGCCGTGGTTGAGCGTGAGGCGGCCGCGGCGCGCGCGGCCGTCGGTCTTCAGCAGTTCGAAGTTCAACATGATCGTGCGAGCAGCATCGCGTCGCCATAACTGAAGAAACGATAACGCGCCTGCACGGCGTGTGCATAGAGCTGCATGATGCGCTCGTGGCCTGCGAAAGCGCTCACCAGCATCAGCAGCGTCGACTTCGGCAGGTGGAAATTGGTGACCAGGAGGTCGACGACGCGGAACGCGAAGCCCGGCGTGATGAAGATCGCGGTGTCGCCGCCGGCCTGGCCCGTCTGCGCCCACGATTCGAGCGTGCGCACGGTGGTCGTGCCGACCGCCAGCACACGGCCGCCCCGTGCACGCGTGGCTTCGATGGCCGCGATCGTTTCCGGTGGGATCGAGTACCACTCGCTGTGCATGCGGTGCTCGGCGATGTTCTCGGTCTTGACCGGCTGGAACGTGCCCGCGCCCACGTGCAATGTGACGCTCGCGCGCTGCACGCCGCGCGCGTCCAGCGCCGCCAGCACCGCTTCGTCGAAATGCAGGGCGGCCGTTGGCGCGGCCACGGCGCCCGGGTTCTTCGCGAACACCGTCTGGTAACGCTGCACGTCGTCCGCGGTGTCGGCGTGTTCGATGTAGGGCGGCAACGGCACATGGCCGTGGCGCTCCATCAGCGCAGAGGGGTCGTCGCTGAACGAGAAGCGGAAGAGGGCGCCGTCGTCATCGGGCCAGCGGCCTTCCAGGCGCGCCGTGTAGCCGCCCTGCATCGCGAGGACGGTGCCCGGCGGCGGTTTCTTGCTCACCTTCATGTGCGCCACGACCTCGCGCGGCCCGGTGACACGCTCGACCAGCAGTTCGAGCTTGCCGCCGGTCGGCTTCTCGCCGAAGAGGCGCGCCTTCACCACCTGCGTGTCGTTGAAGACCATCAGGTCGTCGCTTCGCAGCAGGGAAGGCAGGTCGCGGAACGATCGATCGACGAATGCTTCACCGGTGCCATCAAGCAGCCGCGAACCGCTGCGTTCGGTCGCAGGGTGCTGGGCGATGAGTTCGGGAGGCAGGGCGAAATCGAAGTCGCCCAAGGTGTGCTGACGCATCGTCTTCAGGGCCGGACGGACCCGTGCGAAGTTGAGGAGGCAGAATTGTCCCATGCCCGCTGCCGCCGCCGCGACCGGACCGCAGAAAGCCCTGGCCAAGCTGGGGCTCGCGCGCGACATCGACCTGGCGTTGCACTTGCCATTGCGCTACGAGGACGAAACACGTGTCACCCAGCTGCGCGACGCGCGCGAGGGCGACACAGCGCAGATCGAGGCGGTGGTGACGGCCTGCGAGGTCGTCTACCGTCCGCGCCGGCAGTTGATGGTCACGGTGGACGACGGCACGGACACCTGCGTGCTGCGCTTCTTCTCCTTCTACCCGTCCCAGCAGAAGGCGCTGGCGGTGGGCACGAAGCTGCGCCTGCGCGGCGAGCTCAAGGGCGGGTTCCTCGGCTGGCAGATGGTCCATCCCTCGTTCAAGCCTGCGGCCGGCGACCTGCCGACGGCGCTGACGCCCGTGTACCCGACGGTCGCCGGCCTGCCGCAGGCCTACCTGCGCAAGGCGGTGCAAAGCGGCGTGGCGCGCGCGGACCTGTCGGACACCTTTCCGCCGGGCATCACGGAGGCGCTGAAGCCGCTCGTGTGGCCCCTGCGCGAGGCCTTGCAGTTCCTGCACCACCCCACGCCGGACGTGTCGCTGGCGACCCTGGAAGATCGCAGCCATCCCGCGTGGCAGCGCCTGAAAGCGGAGGAGTTGCTGGCGCAACAGCTGTCGCAGCAGGAAAGCAAGCGCGAACGCGATGCGCTGCGCTCGCCGGCGCTCACCACGCGCGCGGGCGGCCTGCACGAGCAATTGCTGGCGGCCTTGCCGTTCCAGCTCACGCGCGCGCAGCGCCGCGTCGGCGAAGAGATCGCGTCCGACCTCGCGCGCGAGGTGCCGATGCACCGCCTGCTGCAGGGCGATGTCGGCTCGGGTAAGACGGTGGTCGCGGCGCTGGCGGCGGCGATCGCCATCGACGCCGGACGCCAATGCGCGCTGATGGCGCCGACCGAAATCCTCGCCGAGCAGCACTTCCGCAAGTTGATCGGCTGGCTTGAGCCGCTTCTCGCGCCCCAAGGCCTGCGCGTCGCGTGGCTCACCGGCAGCCAGCGCAAGAAGGAACGCACGGAGATGCTCGCCTTGGTGGCCAGCGGCGAGGCGGCGCTCGTGGTCGGCACGCACGCCGTCATCCAGGAGCACGTGCAGTTCCAGAAACTCGCGCTCGCCGTCATCGACGAGCAGCACCGCTTCGGCGTCGCGCAGCGGCTCGCGCTGCGGCAGAAGATGCACGAAGAGGGCCAGGAGCCCCACATGCTCATGATGTCGGCGACACCCATCCCGCGCACGTTGGCCATGAGCTATTACGCCGACCTCGACGTTTCGACCATCGACGAGTTGCCCCCGGGGCGCACGCCGGTGGTCACGAAGTTGATCGCCGACTCGCGCCGCGACGAAGTGGTCGAACGCATCCGCGCGCAGGTCGCGCAGGGGCGGCAGGTCTACTGGGTGTGCCCGCTGATCGAGGAGAGCGAGGCACTGGACCTCACCAATGCCACGGCCACGCACGCGGCGCTGAGCGAAGCCCTCCCCGGCGTGATGGTCGGCCTCCTGCACTCGCGCATGCCGGTCGCGGAGAAGAAAGCCGTGATGCAGTTGTTCGTCGGCGGGCAGATGGGCGTGCTGGTGTCGACCACTGTGATCGAAGTCGGCGTGGACGTTCCCAACGCGTCGCTGATGGTGATCGAACACGCCGAGCGCTTCGGCCTGTCGCAGCTGCACCAGTTGCGCGGCCGCGTCGGGCGCGGCGCCGCGGCCTCGGCCTGCATCCTCATGTACTCCCCGGGCGAGAGTGGCAAGGTCGGCGAGACGGCGCGCGCCCGCCTCAAGGCCATGATGGACACCGCCGATGGCTTCGAGATTGCGCGGCGCGACCTCGAGATCCGCGGCCCCGGCGAGTTCCTCGGATCGCGGCAATCGGGCGCACCCCTGCTGCGGTTCGCGGACCTGCAGACGGACACGGCGCTGCTCGATTGGGCGCGCGAACTCGCGCCGCGCATGCTCGACGAGCACCCCGAATTGGCGCGGCGCCACACGGCGCGCTGGTTGGGTGGAAAATCGGAGTTCCTCAAGGCCTGAACACCATGACGCTGACCGAGCTCAAATACATCGTGGCGGTCGCGCGGGAAAAGCATTTCGGCAAGGCCGCCGAAGCCTGCTTCGTGTCGCAGCCCACGCTGTCGGTGGCGATCAAGAAGCTCGAGGATGAGCTCGAAGTGAAGCTGTTCGAGCGCAGCGCCAACGAGGTCACGGTGACGCCGCTGGGCGAGGAGATCGTGCGCCAGGCGCAGAGCGTTCTGGAGCAGGCCGCCTCGATCAAGGAGATCGCCAAGCGCGGCAAGGACCCGCTGGCCGGCCCGCTGCGCCTGGGCGTGATCTACACCATCGGCCCCTACCTGCTGCCCGACCTCGTGCGCCAGGCCATCGCGCGCACGCCGCAGATGCCGCTCATGCTGCAGGAGAACTTCACGGTGAAGCTGCTGGAGATGCTGCGCACCGGCGAGATCGACTGCGCCGTCATGGCCGAGCCCTTCCCCGACACCGGCCTGGCCATCGCGCAGCTGTACGACGAGCCCTTCATGGCGGCGGTGCCCAGCAACCACGCGCTGGCCGCGCGCAGCACCGTGACGGCCGAGGAGCTGAAAGCCGAGACCATGCTCCTGTTGGGCACGGGCCACTGCTTCCGCGACCACGTGCTGGAGGTGTGCCCGGAGTTCGCGCGCTTTTCCAGCGACGCCGAGGGCATCCGCAAGAGTTTCGAAGGCTCGTCCCTGGAGACCATCAAGCACATGGTGGCCGCGGGCATGGGCGTCACGCTGGTGCCGCGGCTGTCGGTGCCGAAGGACGCGCTGGACCCCAAGCCCAAGCGCCGCAAGGACGATCAGGCCTTCGTCAAGTACATCCCTTTCGATGGCGACCCGCCCACGCGGCGCGTCGTGCTCGCCTGGCGCCGCAGCTTCACGCGCTACGAGGCGATCGCGGCGCTGCGCAACGCGATCTACGCGTGCGAGCTGCCCGGCGTCAAACGACTGTCCTGACCATGACCGACACGCTGTTCCAACCCGGCATCCTCGAGGCGGTGCCTCCCGTCGCACGCTACGTGAACTTCGTCATCGCCGAAGGGGGCGCGAGCGCACCCGCGATCAAGGAGGCCCTCACCCGCTTGTCGCCGCTGGCCAACGGCAGCGACGTGGTCGTGGGCCTGGGGCCTTCCCTCGTCGCGGCGCTGGGCGCGCGCGTCGACGGGCTGCACGAGTTCCCGGACTTCTCGCGCGAGGGCGTGAAGGTCCCGGCCACGCCGGGCACGCTGTGGTGCTGGATTCGTGGCGAGGACCTCGGCGACCTGCTGCATGCCACGCGCAAGGTCCAGAAGGCGCTGGCGCCCGTGTTCGCGGTGCGCCACGTGGTCGATGCCTTCCGCCATTCGTGGAGCGGCACGCACGGGCGCGACATCACGGGCTACGAGGACGGAACCGAGAACCCGGAGGGCGAGGCCGCGCTCGAAGCGGCCTTCGCGCCAGACGGCTCGAGCTTCGTCGCCGTGCAGCAGTGGCTGCACGACCTCGACGCCTTCGAGCAATTGACCGACGAGCTCGCCAACCACCACTTCGGCCGCGACCGCGCCACCAACGAGGAGCTGGACGATGCCCCCGAATGGGCGCACGTGAAGCGCACGGCGCAGGAAAGCTTCGAGCCCGAAGCCTTCGTGCTGCGCCGCTCGATGCCGTGGCTGATGAACATGCAGGCGGGGTTGCAGTTCGTCGCCTTCGGCAAGTCCTTCGCCGCGTTCGAGGCGCAGATGCGGCGCATGGCCGGCCACGACGACGGCATCGTCGATGCGATGTTCCGCATCAGCAAGCCCGTCAACGGCTCGTACTACTGGTGCCCGCCGATGCGCGGCGGCAAGCTGGACTTGTGCAAGCTCGGCCTGTGATCCGCGACAAGCTCGCCCTCTACCTGGACCTCGTCCGCTGGGACCGCCCGGCGGGCTGGCTGCTGCTGCTATGGCCCACGCTGTCGGCGCTGTGGATCGCGTCGCACGGCTTTCCGGGCTGGCACCTGCTGGCGGTGTTCACGCTGGGCACGATCCTGATGCGCAGCGCCGGCTGCTGCGTGAACGACGTGGCCGACCGCGACTTCGACCGCCACGTCAAGCGCACGGCCCAGCGGCCGGTCACGCGCGGCGCGGTGTCGGTGAAGGAGGCGCTGCTCCTGGGCGCGTTGCTGGCGTTGCTGGCATTCGGCCTGGTGCTGACGACGAACGAGACCGCGATCGCGTGGTCCTTCGCCGCGCTGGCGATCGCGCTGGCCTACCCTTTCGCCAAGCGCTTCGTGACCATGCCGCAGGCGGTGCTGGGCGTGGCCTTCAGCTTCGGCATCCCGATGGCTTTCGCGGCGGTGCAGTCGCGCGTGCCGCTGGTGGCGTGGGTGCTGCTCCTGGGCAACCTGTTCTGGGTGCTGGCTTACGACACCGAGTACGCGATGGTCGACCGCGACGACGACCTGCGCATCGGCATGAAGACCTCGGCGATCACGCTGGGCCGCGCCGATGTCGCGGTGGTGATGCTGTCCTATGCGCTCTACTTGCTGGTGTGGGGCGCCGCGCTCGCGCCCCGCATCCCTGCGCTGGCGCTGGCGCTCGCGCTCTTCGCGGCCGCCGCGCAGGCGGTGTGGCACTACACCTTGATCCGCGACCGCTCGCGCGAGGGCTGCTTCAAGGCCTTCCGCCTCAACCACTGGCTGGGCTTCACGGTGTTTGCCGGTGTCGTGCTGGGCTATTCGACGCGGTGAATCTGCCGGCGTGACGGGTCGCTGCGATGGAAGGCCATGAGGTTGATGTCCAGGCCTTCGGTGATCACCTCGTAGCCCGCATCTTCCAGGCAGGCGATGAGGTCCTTGCGGTCCGCCTTGATCATCTCGGCCAGCACGATCGGCTTGCAGCGCGCCAGCGTTGCGGCGGCACCGCGCAGGACGTCCACCTCCATGCCCTCGACGTCGAGCTTGATGAAGTCCAGCCGCTCCAGCGCCAGCGAATCGATGCTGACCATCGGCGTCTTCACGCAGTCCTCGGGATCGTAGGAGACGTCCTGGCCGATGAATTGCGTGCGCTCGCGCCGCCGCAGTTCCAGGCTGCCGAACGTGCCGGGACGCAGGTAATCCGGCTCGGGCACGTCGATGAAGCCCTCGGCCTCCCCCAGGGCGCACCAGCGCGCCGTGGCATTCCAGCAATTGTTCAGGGCGACGTTGCCCGCGAGCGCGTAGAAGACAGGTTCCTGCGCCTCGAACGCGATCACCCGGCCCCAGCCGTGCATGTGCCGGGCCCACTCGATCGTGTGCACGCCGACGTTGGCGCCGCCGTCGATGGCCACGACGCCGTCACCGAAGTTCGCCCTGCGAAGGCCCAGGAGCCCCAGCGCCAGTTCCACCTCCTCGGGGTCGAAGGCGGAATTCCACAGCAGCTGCGCGCCGACGCCAAGGGTGGCGTCGGGCCGCGGCTCGTAGTGGTCGTTGCGGTTCACGATCATGGTGCCGTGGTTGGTGGCGGCCAGCACGTAGGCAATGGGGCGAAGGTTCATCGCGGCGACCCTGTTTCTATGCGGCGAATTCGTCGCCGAGCTCTTGCGCACGCCGGCGCGCGGCGTGCAGCGCCTTCACGAAGCGCGCCTTCATGTCGTCCTGTTCCATCGACGTGATCGCGGCGTAGGTGGTGCCGCCCTTGGATGTGACGCGCTGGCGCAGCACCTCGGGCGGCTCGTCGGAGGCCTTGGCCAGCGCCGAAGCTCCGGCGAATGTGCCCACCGCCAGCCGGTACGCCTGCTCGCGCGGCAGGCCCATCTCGACGCCGGCCTGCGTCATGGCCTCGAGGTAGAAGAAGACATAGGCGGGCCCCGAGCCGGAAAGGGCGGTGACGGCGTCGAGGTCCTGTTCCGCGCCGACCCAGAGGAATTCGCCGGTGGTCGCGATGACGTCCTCGACCCACTGCTTGTCCTGCGCGGCCACGGCAGGCCGCGCGAACAAGGCGGTCATGCCCTGGCCCACGAGCGCCGGCGTGTTGGGCATGGCGCGCACGATGCGCTCGGTGCCTATCCACTTCGCGATGGAATCCGAACGGATGCCCGCGGCGACACTCAGGTGCAGGGCGCCACGCGTGATGGGCCCGGCCGCGAGCGCGGCGTCGTGGAAGGTCTGCGGCTTGACGGCCCACAGCACGAGGCCCGCGCGGCCCAGCGCGTCGGTCGCGCTTTCCTTCGCCGCGACGCCGTGGTCGGCGCGCAGCTTCTCGCGCGCTTGCGCGAAAGGCTCGACGACCTCGATGTCCGCAGCGGCCATGCCCCGGCGCACCAGCCCGCCGATGATGGCGCCGGCCATGTTGCCGCCGCCGATGAAGGCGATGCAGCGCTGCGCATTGCTGGAACCCATGAGCCGAGTCTAGCTTCGGCTCGCGCAGAATGCGCGGATGGATCGCACCGGATTGCTGAAGGAACTGGGCCGGGACCGGCGGTGGGACATCGCGATCATCGGCGGCGGCGCGACGGGCCTGGGCGTGGCGCTGGACGCCGCGGCGCGCGGCTATTCGGTCGTGCTGGTCGAGTCGCACGATTTCGCCAAGGGCACGTCCTCGCGCGCCACCAAGCTCGTGCACGGCGGCGTGCGCTACCTGGCGCAGGGCAACATCGCGCTGGTGCGGGAGGCCCTGCACGAACGCACGACGCTGCTGGCCAATGCGCCGCACATCGCGCAGCCGCTGGCCTTCGTCGTGCCGGCTTACAGCTACGCCGACATGGCCTTGTATTCGGCGGGCCTGAAGGCCTACGACCTGCTCGCCGGCAAGGCCGGCCTGGGCGCGACCGAAATCATGATGCGGCCCGCCGAGGTCCTGCACCTGCTGCCCACCGCGCGCTCGCAGGGCCTCAAGGGCGGCATCAAGTACTGGGATGGCCAGTTCGACGACGCGCGGCTGGCGGTGGCGCTGGCGCGCACCGCGGCGACGCGCGGGGCGCTGCTGGTGAACTACTGCGCCGCGACGCGCCTGCACCACGAGGGCGGCAAGGTGGCCGGTTTCGAATGCCGCGACCAGGAAAGCGGCCGGACCTTCGCGGTGCGCGCGTCCTGCGTGATCAACGCTGCGGGCGTGTGGGTCGACGAATTCCGCCAGCAGGACGGCGAGGCCATCCACCGGCCGGTGCGGCCCATGGTCGCGCCCAGCCAGGGCGTGCACGTCGTCGTCGACCGCGAGTTCCTGCCCGGCCGCCACGCCCTGATGGTTCCCAAGACCGCCGACGGGCGGGTGCTGTTCGGGGTGCCGTGGCTCGGGAAGGTCATCCTGGGCACGACCGACACGCCGCGCCACGACCTGCCGCGCGAGCCCCAGCCCTTCGCGCAGGAACTGGCGTTCATCCTGTCGGAGGCGGGCCGCTACCTGGCCCGGCCGCCGAAGCGCGAGGACATCCGCAGCGTCTGGGTCGGGCTGCGTCCCCTGGTCAAGCCCCAGGGGGAGGACGGCGAGGACACCAAGGCCCTGAGCCGGGAACACACGGTGCTCGTCAGCCGGGCCGGCCTGGTGACGGTGACGGGGGGCAAGTGGACCACCTACCGCGCCATGGCCGAGGACGTACTGGCCAAGTGCATGAGCAAGGGCCTCCTGGCAAGGACTTCGGCGGGAGTGACCACCAACTTGAGATTGATCGGCGCGCCCTTGCCGGGGGCCGACGTCCCGCCGATCTGCGAGCCACAGGGCCTGCATACATATGGCAGCGAGGCCGGCGAGGTGCTGGAAATGCCCGGCGCCCGGCGCGAGCTCGCCCCCGGCCTGACGGAGGGCATGGTGCGGTTCGCGGCCCGCCACGAGTTCGCGCGGACGGTCGAGGACGTGCTGGCCCGGCGGTCGCGCCTGCTGTTCCTCGATGCCCGGCTGGCGGCCTCCCTGGCGCCCACCGCCGGGGAGATCCTGCGCGAGGAAACGGGGGCCGATCCCCGCACGGCCGAGTTCCAGGCGCTCGCCAAAGGGTACCTTGAGCTCCCCGGCTTGTAGGACCCGTTTGACACCCCATCCGCGTTCTGCAATAATCGCGGGCTCCGTGCATTAGGCCGTAAGGCCTTTTGTGCTTTCTGCCCCAGACGGATTCGCCCTGCAAAGGCGATGACGGCGGGCCCAAGACTGATCCGATCCACCCGCAAGGGCTTCGGGTGCAAGTTGGGAATATTTGAAATGATCCAGACTGAATCTCGGCTCGAAGTCGCCGACAACACGGGTGCGAAGTCCGTTCTTTGCATCAAGGTGCTCGGTGGTTCCAAGCGTCGCTACGCCAGCGTCGGCGACATCATCAAGGTCAGCATCAAGGAAGCTGCGCCGCGCGGCCGCGTCAAGAAGGGCGAGGTCTACAGCGCCGTGGTGGTCCGCACCGCCAAGGGCATCCGCCGCGCGGATGGCTCGCTGATCAAGTTCGACGGCAACGCCGCCGTCCTGCTCAACAACAAGCTGGAGCCCATCGGCACCCGCATCTTCGGGCCCGTGACGCGTGAACTGCGTACCGAGCGCTTCATGAAGATCGTGTCGCTCGCTCCCGAAGTCCTCTAAGGAGCCCGGAACATGAACAAGATCCGCAAGGGCGACGAAGTCATCGTGATCGCGGGCCGCGACAAGGGCAAGCGCGGCAAGGTGGTCCTGCGCAAGGACGACGAGCGCGTCGTCGTCGAGGGCATCAACCTCGTCAAGAAGCACACCAAGCCGAATCCCATGAAGGGCACCACCGGCGGCATCGTGGAGAAGGCCATGCCCATCCACCAGTCGAACGTGGCGATCTTCAACCCCGCCACGGGCAAGGCCGACCGCGTCGGCATCCAGCTCGAGAAGGACGGCACGCGCAAGCGCGTGTTCAAGTCCAACGGCGACGACATCAAGGTGGCATGACCATGGCAAAGAAAGAGCAAGCGCAAGAGCAAGCGAGCAAGCCCGCCGGCCCGGCGCGCCTGCAGCAGCACTACCGCGACAAGGTCGTGCCCGAGCTGACCAAGAAGTTCGGCTACAAGTCGCCGATGCAGGTGCCGCGCCTGACGAAGATCACGCTGAACATGGGCGTGAGCGAGGCCGTCGCCGACAAGAAGGTCATGGAGCACGCCGTGGGCGACCTGACCAAGATCGCCGGCCAGAAGCCCGTCGTGACCAAGGCCAAGAAGGCCATCGCCGGCTTCAAGATCCGCGAAGGCCAGGCCATCGGCACGATGGTCACGCTGCGCGGCCAGCACATGTGGGAGTTCCTGGACCGTTTCGTCACCGTGGCCCTGCCGCGCGTGCGCGACTTCCGCGGCATCTCCGCCCGCGCGTTCGACGGCCGTGGCAACTACAACATCGGCGTCAAGGAACAGATCATCTTCCCGGAAATCGAGTACGACAAGGTCGACGCCATCCGCGGCCTGAACATCTCGATCACCACCACGGCCAAGAACGACGAGGAGTGCAAGGCCCTCCTCGCGGGCTTCCGTTTCCCGTTCAAGCAATAAGGGCGCATCGTGGCTAAGACTGCTTTGATCCAACGTGAACTCAAGCGCGACAAGCTCGCTGCCAAGTACGCGAAGAAATACGCGGACCTGAAGGCGACTGCCGGCGATGCGAAGAAGAGCGACGAGGAGCGCGCCGCCGCGCGCCTGGCGCTCCAGAAGCTGCCCCGCAACGCAAACCCCACCCGCCAGCGCAACCGCTGCGGCATCACGGGCCGCCCGCGCGGCACGTTCCGCCAGTTCGGGCTGGCCCGCAACAAGATCCGCGAGATGGCCTTCTCGGGCGACATCCCCGGCGTGATCAAGGCCAGCTGGTAAGGCGAGGAGAGATTCCATGAGCATGAGTGATCCCATTGCCGACCTGCTGACCCGCATCCGCAACGCCCAGATGGTGGCCAAGGCCACCGTGAGCGTGCCGGCTTCGAACATCAAGGTCGCGATCGCCCAGGTCCTGAAGGACGAGGGCTACATCGACGGTTTCCAGGTCAAGAAGGACGGCAACAAGAGCGAACTCGAAATCTCGCTCAAGTACTACGCCGGCCGCCCGGTCATCGAGCGCATCGAGCGCGTGAGCCGTCCCGGCCTGCGCATCTACAAGGGCCGCAACGACATTCCCCAGGTGCAGAACGGCCTGGGCGTTGCGATCGTGACCACGCCGCAGGGTGTGATGACCGACCGCAAGGCGCGCGCTACCGGCGTCGGCGGCGAAGTCCTCTGCTACGTCGCCTAAGGAAGGAACGGAAATGTCCCGCATCGGAAAAATGCCGGTCGCCGTCCCCCAGGGCGTCGACGTGCAGGTCAAGGACGACCAGATCAGCGTCAAGGGCGCCGGCGGCCAGCTGGCCCTCGCGCAGAACGCGCTGGTCAAGGTGTCGAGCAAGGACGGCAAGCTGTCGTTCGAGCCGGCCAACGAATCGCGCGAAGCCAACGCCATGAGCGGCACCATGCGCCAGCTGGTGAACAACATGGTGCTGGGCGTGACCAAGGGCTTCGAGAAGAAGCTGACGCTGGTCGGCGTGGGCTACAAGGCCCAGGCCCAGGGCGCGAAGCTCGCGCTCACCGTCGGCTATTCGCACCCGGTGAACGTCGAGATGCCCAAGGGCATCACGGTGGCCACGCCGGTTCCCACCGAGATCGTGATCAAGGGGGCCGACCGCCAGCGCGTCGGCCAGCTCGCCGCGGAGATCCGCGCCGTGCGCCCGCCCGAGCCCTACAAGGGCAAGGGCATCCGCTACGCGGACGAGAAGATCACGCTCAAGGAAACGAAGAAGAAATAAGGAGCGATGACGATGTTGAACAAGAAAGAGCAACGTCAGCGCCGCGCGCGCCAGACCCGCATCCGCATCGCGACGCAGGGTGTGGCCCGCCTGACGGTCAACCGCACGAACCTGCACATCTACGCGCAGGTGATCTCCGAGGACGGCTCGAAGGTGCTGGCCTCCGCCTCCACCTCGCAAGCCGACCTGCGCAAGTCGCTGGGCGGCGCGGGCAAGGGCGCCAACAAGGCAGCGGCCGAGCAGGTCGGCAAGCTGATCGCCGAGCGCGCCAAGGCCGCCGGCGTCGAGAAGGTTGCCTTCGACCGCGCGGGTTTCGCGTACCACGGCCGCGTCAAGGCGCTGGCCGATGCCGCGCGCGCCGCCGGCCTCCAGTTCTAAAGGATTCGCAACATGGCACGAGTTCAAGCCAAGACGCAGGGTGACGGTCCCGAAGACGGCCTGCGCGAGAAGATGATCGCGGTCAACCGCGTGACCAAGGTGGTGAAGGGCGGCCGCATCCTCGGCTTCGCCGCGCTCACCGTGGTCGGCGACGGCGACGGCCGCGTCGGCATGGGCAAGGGCAAGTCCAAGGAAGTGCCCGCCGCCGTGCAGAAGGCGATGGAAGAAGCCCGCCGCAACATGACCAAGGTGTCGCTCAAGAACGGCTCGCTGCACCACACGGTGTTCGGCCAGCACGGCGCGGCCCGCGTGATGATGTCGCCCGCCCCCAAGGGCACGGGCATCATCGCCGGCGGCCCGATGCGAGCGGTCTTCGAAGTCATGGGCATCACGGACATCGTGGCCAAGAGCCACGGTTCCACGAACCCCTACAACATGGTCCGCGCCACGTTCGACGCGCTGAAGAACTCCACGACCCCGTCGGAAGTGGCGGCCAAGCGCGGCAAGTCGGTCGAAGAGATCTTCGCCTGATCGGAGCAACAGAGATGGCCACCAAGCAACAACAAGCCACCGTGAAGGTCCAGCTGGTGCGCAGCCCGATCGGCTGCAAGGCGGACCACCGCGCCACCGTGCGCGGCCTCGGCCTGCGCAAGCTCAATAGCGTGAGCGAGCTGCAGGACACCCCCGCCGTGCGCGGGATGATCAACAAGATCGATTACCTGGTGAAGGTGCTCTGATCATGGAACTGAACAACCTCAAGCCCGCGCAGGGCTCGCGCAAGGACCGCCGCCGCGTCGGCCGCGGCATCGGCTCGGGCCTGGGCAAGACGGCCGGTCGCGGCCACAAGGGCCAGAAGTCCCGCTCCGGCGGCTTCCACAAGGTCGGCTTCGAAGGCGGCCAGATGCCGCTGCAGCGCCGCCTGCCCAAGCGCGGCTTCAAGTCGCAGTCGGCCAAGTTCAACGGTGAGATCACGCTGGCGGCGCTCGAGCGCCTCGGCGCGGCGGAAGTCGACCTGCTGACGCTCAAGCAAGCCGGCCTCGTCGGCGAGCTGGTGAAGAACGTCAAGGTGATCAAGTCCGGCGAGCTGACCAAGAAGGTCGCGCTCAAGGGCATCCTTGCCACCGCGGGCGCCAAGGCAGCCATCGAGGCAGCCGGCGGCACGATCGCCGAGTAACGGCCGAACAAGACAGAAGTGACCGAAGGAAGTCGTGGCAACTAGCGCTGCACAAATCGCGAAGACCGGCAAGTACGGCGACCTGCGTCGCCGTCTGGTCTTCCTTTTGCTCGCGCTGATCGTCTACCGCATCGGCGCGCACATTCCCGTGCCCGGCATCAACCCCGACCAGCTCGCGCAGCTGTTCAAGGGCCAGCAGGGCGGGATCCTGTCGCTGTTCAACATGTTCTCCGGCGGCGCGCTGTCGCGCTTCACCGTCTTCGCGCTGGGCATCATGCCCTACATCTCGGCCTCGATCATCATGCAGCTGCTCACGTACGTGGTGCCTGCGTTCGAGCAGCTGAAGAAAGAGGGCGAAGCCGGCCGCCGCAAGATCACGCAGTACACGCGTTACGGCACGCTGGGCCTGGCGCTGTTCCAGTCGATGGGCATCGCCCTCGCGCTGGAAGGCTCCGCCGGCCTGGTGAACAACCCCGGCTTCGGCTTCCGCCTGACGGCAATGGTGAGCCTGACGGCCGGCACGATGTTCCTGATGTGGCTGGGCGAGCAGATCACCGAGCGCGGGCTGGGCAACGGCATCTCGATCCTGATCTTCGCCGGCATCGCCGCGGGCCTGCCCAACGCGATCGGCGGCCTGCTGGAGCTGGTGCGCACCGGTGCGATGAGCATCCTGGTGGCGATCTTCATCGTGGCGCTGGTCGCCCTGGTGACGTGGTTCGTGGTGTTCGTCGAGCGCGGCCAGCGCAAGATATTGGTCAACTACGCGCGGCGCCAGGTGGGCAACAAGGTCTACGGCGGCCAGTCGTCGCACCTGCCGCTGAAGCTGAACATGGCCGGCGTGATCCCGCCGATCTTCGCGTCGTCGATCATCCTGCTGCCCACCACGGTGGTGAGCTGGTTCGCCACGGGCGACAGCCTGCGCTGGCTCAAGGACATCGCGGCGTCGCTGACGCCGGGCCAGCCGATCTACGTCATGCTGTACGCCAGCGCGATCGTGTTCTTCTGCTTCTTCTACACGGCGCTCGTGTTCAACAGCCGCGAGACCGCCGACAACCTGAAGAAGAGCGGTGCGTTCATCCCGGGCATCCGCCCGGGCGAGCAGACCGCGCGCTACATCGACAAGATCCTGGTCCGCCTCACGCTCGCCGGCGCCGTGTACATCACGTTCGTCTGCCTGCTGCCGGAGTTCCTGATCCTGAAATACAACGTGCCTTTCTACTTCGGCGGAACGTCCCTGCTGATCATCGTCGTGGTGACGATGGACTTCATGGCGCAGGTGCAGAACTACCTGATGAGCCAGCAGTACGAATCGCTATTGAAGAAAGCAAATTTCAAGACGTCCCTGGGCGGTTGACATGGCGAAAGACGATGTCATCCAGATGCAGGGTGAAGTGGTCGAGAACCTGCCGAACGCGACGTTTCGCGTGAAGCTGGAAAACGGGCACATCGTGCTCGGACATATTTCGGGAAAGATGCGGATGCACTACATCCGGATCCTTCCGGGTGACAAGGTCACCGTTGAATTGACGCCCTACGACCTGTCGCGGGCACGAATTGTTTTCCGCGCCAAGTAAGGCGAACGAGAGAGTTAGGAGAAACGAACATGAGAGTTTCGGCTTCCGTCAAGAAGATCTGCCGCAACTGCAAGATCATCCGCCGCAAGGGCATCGTCCGCGTGATCTGCACGGATCCGCGCCACAAGCAGCGCCAAGGCTGATTGAGTTTTTAGAGGATAGATAGACATGGCACGTATCGCCGGTATCAACATCCCGCCGCACCAGCACGCCGAAATCGGCCTGACGGCGATCTTCGGCATTGGCCGCTCGCGCGCCCGCGAAATCTGCGAGGCGACGGGCATCGCCTACTCGAAGAAGGTCAAGGACCTGTCGGACAGCGACCTCGAGAAGATCCGCGACGCGATCGCGCGCTTCACGATCGAGGGCGACCTGCGCCGCGAGAACACGATGGCCATCAAGCGCCTGATGGACATCGGCTGCTACCGCGGCTTCCGTCACCGCCGCGGCCTGCCGGTCCGTGGCCAGCGCACGCGCACCAACGCCCGCACCCGCAAGGGCCCGCGCCGCGCCGCGCAGTCGCTGAAGAAATAAGAGAGTGAGTTAAAGACAATGGCCAAGCCTCCCGTCTCCAACGCCGCGCAGCGTGTGCGCAAGAAGGTCCGCAAGAACGTGTCCGACGGCGTCTGCCACGTGCACGCGTCCTTCAACAACACGATCATCACGATCACCGACCGCCAGGGCAACGCCCTCTCGTGGGCTTCGTCCGGCGGCCAGGGCTTCAAGGGTTCGCGCAAGTCCACGCCCTTCGCCGCGCAGGTCGCGTCGGAGCAGGCCGGCCGCGCCGCCATGGAGCAGGGCATCAAGAACCTCGACGTCGAGATCAAGGGCCCCGGCCCGGGTCGCGAGTCGTCGGTGCGTGCGCTCGCCGCGCTGGGCATCCGCATCACGTCGATCAGCGACGTGACGCCGGTCCCGCACAACGGCTGCCGCCCGCAGAAGCGTCGTCGCATCTAAAGATCGACCTCAACCAAGCCCACCGCCGCCCGAGTGCATGCGCTAGGCGGCTCCCCCGGCAAGAAGGCCGGGGAAGATAGACAGCAAAGGAAAGAAAGTGGCACGTTACCTCGGCCCCAAGGCCAAACTCTCTCGCCGTGAAGGCACCGACCTGTTCCTGAAGAGCGCCCGCCGCTCCATCAGCGACAAGGCGAAGTTCGATTCCAAGCCCGGCCAGCACGGCCGCACCTCCGGCCAGCGCACGTCCGACTTCGGCCTGCAGCTGCGCGAGAAGCAGAAGGTCAAGCGCATGTACGGCGTGCTGGAGCGCCAGTTCCGCCGCTACTTCGAGGAAGCCTCGCGCCGCAAGGGCAACTCGGGCACGCACCTGCTGACCATCCTGGAGACGCGCCTGGACAACGTCGTGTACCGCATGGGCTTCGCCTCCACGCGCGCCGAAGCGCGCCAGCTGGTGTCGCACAAGGCCATCACCGTGAACGGCCAGGCCGTGAACATCCCGTCGTACCAGGTCAAGGCCGGCGACGTGGTGGCGGTGCGCGAAAAGTCCAAGAAGCAGAACCGCGTGGTCGAAGCGCTGCAGCTGGCCCAGCAGGTCGGCATCCCCGGCTGGGTGGACGTCAATGCCGACAAGGCGGAAGGCACGTTCAAGAAGGTGCCGGACCGCGACGAATTCGGCGCCGACATCAACGAATCGCTGATCGTCGAACTGTATTCGCGCTAAGGCGCAGCCTTGTGGCCGCCACAAGCGGCCCCAAGTTCGAAGTTTCCCGTTCCCTGCGCGTGGGGCACCGCGCGCGGGGCGCTTCACCAGCCTTACCGGTGTAACGAGCCGGGGGTATTGAGAGGAAGTCCTGAATGCAAACGAACCTGCTGAAACCCAAGTCCATCAACGTCGAGCAGCTCGGCGTGAACCGCGCCAAGGTCACGCTGGAGCCCTTCGAGCGCGGCTACGGCCACACGCTCGGCAACGCGCTGCGCCGCGTGCTGCTGTCGTCGATGGTGGGTTACGCAGCCACCGAGGTGACGATCGCTGGCGTGCTGCACGAGTACTCGTCGATCGACGGCGTCCAGGAAGACGTCGTGTCGATCCTGCTGAACCTCAAGGGCGTGGTGTTCAAGCTCCACAACCGCGATGAGGTCACCCTGTCGCTGCGCAAGGACGGCGAAGGCGTCGTCACAGCCGCCGACATCCAGACGCCGCACGACGTCGAGATCATCAACCCCGACCATGTCATCGCCCACCTGTCGCAAGGCGGCAAGATCGACATGCAGATCAAGGTCGAGAAGGGCCGCGGCTACGTGCCGGGTACGATGCGCCGCTACGCCGACGAGCCGACCAAGTCCATTGGCCGCATCGTCCTCGACGCCTCGTTCTCGCCGGTCAAGCGCGTGAGCTACACGGTCGAAAGCGCCCGTGTCGAGCAGCGCACCGACCTGGACAAGCTGGTTGTCGAAATCGAAACCAACGGCGCGATCACGGCCGAAGACGCCGTGCGCGCTTCCGCCAAGATCCTCGTCGAACAGCTCGCGGTGTTCGCGCAGCTCGAGGGCAGCGAACTCGCCGCCTTCGACCAGCCGGTGCAGCGCAGCTCGCAGCAGTTCGACCCGATCCTGCTGCGCCCGGTCGACGAGCTCGAGCTGACGGTGCGTTCGGCCAACTGCCTGAAGGCCGAGAACATCTACTACATCGGTGACCTGATCCAGCGCACCGAGAACGAGTTGCTCAAGACCCCGAACCTGGGCCGCAAGTCGCTCAACGAAATCAAGGAAGTCCTGGCCTCGCGCGGCCTCACGCTCGGCATGAAGCTCGAGTCGTGGCCGCCCGCGGGTCTGGACAAGCGTTAATCGATCGATGGTGAACTGCCAGTACCTGATACGGCTGGCTTTTAGATAAGGAAAGGAACACACCATGCGCCACGGACACGGACTCCGTAAACTGAACCGCACCAGCGAGCACCGCCTCGCGATGCTGCGCAACATGATGAACTCGCTGATCGAGCACGAGGTGATCAAGACCACCGTGCCGAAGGCGAAGGAACTGCGCCGTGTCGTCGAGCCGATGCTCACGCTCGGCAAGGAGCCGACGCTCGCCAACAAGCGCCTGGCCTTCGATCGCCTGCGCAACCGCGACAACGTCACGAAGCTGTTCGACGAGCTGGGCCCGCGCTACAAGGCGCGCCCGGGCGGCTACACGCGCATCCTGAAGATGGGCTTCCGCGTCGGCGACAACGCGCCGATGGCGCTCGTCGAGCTCGTGGACCGTCCCGAGCCGCAGGAGAATGACAACACGGGCGAGCAGGCCTCTTCCTGACCGTATAATTCACAGTTCTGACGCGCGGTGGAGCAGTCTGGTAGCTCGTTGGGCTCATAACCCAAAGGTCGCAAGTTCAAATCTTGCCCGCGCAACCACTTTCAACGAGGCCCTTTGGGGCCTCGTTTGTTTGGGGCAAGCCAAAACAACGCCTCCTGACAAGGAGGCGTTTTCATTTGCGCGATCATCCGGCCTCGAGGAGAACATCCATGGCCATCAACGACCGCGTCGTCAACATCGACGAACTGAAGCTGGAAGTCCTGAAGCACGGCGACAAGTTCGAAACCCGCGCCGCGCGCATCGGCCCCAGGGTCGGCGCGAAGGACCTGGGCTACTCCTACGACGTGCTGCCGCCCGGCAAGGCCGGCTGCCCCTTCCACAGCCACCGCGCCGAGGAGGAGATGTTCTTCATCGTGCGCGGCAGCGGCCTGCTGCGCTACGGCACCGAGACGCGCAAGATCCGCGCGGGCGACTTCATCTGCTGTCCCACCGGCGGCCCGGAGACGGCGCACCAGATCGTCAACGACTCGGGCGAAGACCTCGCGTACATCTCCGTGAGCACCATGATGCCGGCGGAGGTCTGCGAATACCCCGACTCGGGCAAGATCGGCGCGTTCGGCGAGGGCGACGCGCGCGTGCGGCACCTGACGCGCCCCGCGCAGGCGCTCGACTACTGGGACGGCGAGTAGGCCGGCCCTAGACCGTCCCCAGCATTTCCTTGGTGATCAGGACGACGCCGGTGTCGCTGCGGTGGAAGCGCCGCGCGTCCTCGTCGCCGTCCTCGCCGACCACCAGCCCGTCGGGGATCGTGCAGCCGCGGTCGATCACCACCTTCGACAGGCGCGCGCCGCGCCCGATCTGGCAGCCCGGCATGATCACCGCCTGCCGGATCGTGCAGCACGAGTGCACGCGCACGCTGGAGAACAGCACCGACTCCGTGATGTCCGAGCCTTCGACGACGCAGCCGCCGGAGATGATCACGTTGGCCGTCACGCCGTGGCGTCCGGTCTCGTCCGGCACGAACTTCGCCGGCGGCAGCTGCTCCTGGTAGGTCCAGATCGGCCAGTCGCGGTCGTAGAGGTTCAGCGTCGGGATGTTCGACGCGAGGTCCAGGTTGGCGGACCAGAAGGCGTCGATGGTGCCGACGTCGCGCCAGTACGGCTCGTAGGGCTGGTTGTAGGGCACGCTCGACATCGCGAGCGGGTGCGCCAGCGCGCCGCCTTCGCGCACCACGCGCGGGATCACGTTCTTGCCGAAGTCGTGCTCGGACGCCGCGTCGGCCGCGTCTTCCTCGAGCAGGTGGTACAGGTAGTCGGCATCGAAGGCGTAGATGCCCATGCTGCCCAGCGCGCGGTCGGGCTTGCCGGGCATGCCGGGCGGGTCCTGGGGCTTCTCGAGGAAGGCCGTGATCCGGCGCCGGTCGTCGATCGCCATCACGCCCAGCGCGGTGCCTTCCATGCGCGGCACCTCGACGCAGCCGACGGTGCAGCGGCTGCCGCTGGTCACGTGGTCCAGCAGCATGAGGGAGTAGTCCATCTTGTAGATGTGGTCGCCGGCCAGCACCAGGATGTACTCGGGCTCGTAGGACTTGATGATGTCGATGCTCTGGTAGATCGCGTCCGACGTGCCGCGGTACCACATCGATTCGTCCACGCGCTGCTGCGCGGGCAGCAGGTCGATGAACTCGTTGGCCTCGCCGCGCAGGAAGTTCCAGCCGCGCTGCAGGTGGCGCAAGAGCGAGTGCGACTTGTACTGCGTGAGCACGCCGATGCGCCGGATGCCCGAGTTGACGCAGTTGGACAGGACGAAATCGATGATGCGGAACTTGCCGCCGAAGTAGACGCCGGGCTTGGCGCGCCGGTCGGTCAGGTCGTGCAGGCGCGAGCCGCGCCCGCCCGCCAGCACCATGGCGACCGTCTTGCGCGGCAGCTGCTGGGCGAGGAAGGTGCGGTCGGTGGCGCGTCGCCTTTCGCGGCCGTCCCAGGTCGAGGTGGGTTGCTGCAGGTCCATGCGTGCCGTGTCTCCTGCGGGGCACTGTGGCGCAGCCGCGCGCGCGCCGATGTAGGACGACGCGCGGTTTTCAGCGCTTGAGCAGCGGGGAGGGACGGATGGCGCGGCTGGCGGGGATCGAACCCACGACCCTTGGCTTCGGAGGCCAATACTCTATCCACTGAGCTACAGCCGCGTGTGGACGTGCAGGACACATTATCCGCGATGCCGGGGGCACGCCCGGCGCCCGCCAGGAGGCGCTGGCCCCGGCCGATATAATCGAATGTTGATCCCGAAGAAACGCCCCACCGAGGACGCCATGACCGATAACGCGTTGAACGAAGAACACGCACTCGAGGGCCACACCGGCCCCATCAAGACCCCCAAGCAGCTGCTCGTCACGGTCATCGCCTCTTTCGTCGTCCCGGTGTTCATCATCATCGGCCTGGTGCTGTACGTGGTGTCCGAGAACAAGCCGTCCGGCAGCACGCAGGCCGAGGCGCACGCCCTGGGCGGCGTGACGGCGCAGGACCTCGACCGCGGCGTCGCCGAGCGCATCCGCAAGGTCGGCGCCGTGGAAATCCGCGACGCCAACCGGCCCCTGAAGGCGGGCGAGGAAGTCTTCAAGGCCCAGTGCGCGGCCTGCCACGCCACCGGCGCGGCCGGCGCGCCCAAGGTCGGCGATGCCGGCGCCTGGGGCCCGCGCATCGCCAAGGGCTTCGACACGCTGGTGCAATCGGCGCTGAAGGGCAAGGGCGGCATGCCCGCGCAATCGGGCGGCGATTTCGACGACACCGAGATCGCGCGCGCCGTCGCCTACATGGCCAACCAGGCCGGCGCGAAGTTCGCCGAGCCGCAGCGCCCGGCCGCCGCAACGGCCAATGCCGCCTCCGCTGCTGCACCCGTGGCCGCAACGACCGCCGCCGCCGCGCCCGCTGCGGCCACGCCCGCTCCGGCGGCACAGCAAACCGCTGCTGCCGGCGCCGGCGCGAACGTCGGCGAAGCGCTGTACAAGCAAACCTGCGCCACCTGCCACGCGGCCGGCATCGCGGGCGCCCCGAAGTTCGGCGACAAGGCCGCGTGGGCGCCGCGCATCAAGACGGGGCTCGACCAGCTGGTGCAGGCGGCGATCAAGGGCAAGGGCGCCATGCCGCCCAAGGGCGGCGCCAGCGCCAGCGACGCCGACATTCGCGCGGCCGTGCAGTACATGGTGAACGCGGCGAAGTAAGCGCAGCGCACCCCGCAACGAAGCCGGCCTTGTGCCGGCTTCCTGCTTTCAGGCGTCCGCGCGCGCCGCGGCCGGGTGGCGCACGAAGTGGAAGCGCTCCGGCAGCTCGGCGGCAGCGGCCTGCTGCGTGCGCCACGCACCCGACTCGATCGCGTCGGCCGCGGCTTCCATGTCCAGCGTGTGCACGATGCCGAAGCCGATGTCGGTGTCCAGGTACACGTGGCCGCCCTCGTCGACGATGACGCCCTTCACGGTGGCGCTTCGCCCGGTGTGCGCGGCAACGGCACGGCCCGCGCCGATGCGGAACACCAGCGGCGTGGCCTCGAGCTCGACGTAGACGCGCTGCGGGCCGTTCTGGAAGAACCAGCGCCCCTGGTCATCTGGCTCGTAGTTGCGGTGAATGAAGTCGATGAGCTTCTCGTGCCGCAGGACCGACCCCTTGGCCTGAGGGAAAGGGCCGGCGGCCTGCGTACGGTCGTCGCGCATGTACCAGTTGCCGCGCGCGTCCAGCCCGAGCCAGCCCCAGCAGTTCGGCACGTTGGGCCACTTGGCAATGGCCTGGCGAACGATGTCGTCCATCGCACGATTATGGGCAGCGCCGAGCTCAGCCACAAAACAAAAAGGCGGCAGGCGAGCGGCGCAGAAAAACAAAAAGGCGCCGCTGAGCGGCGCCTTGTGGAAGGGCATCCCCTGGGGATGCCTTGCATGATCTCGTCGTGTTCTGGGGTTGTCTCCTCGGTCCCTCGCCCTCGCGGCCACGTCCCGGTGCCCGCTGCGAGTGCCTCACTGTAGGGGCCGCACTGCGCGGGTGCATCGGGACTTTCCCGCCCCGGATTGCGGCATGCGCGTGCCGCGATGGTGCGAATCGTAAGTATGCGTACGATCTGGCACGGTTGATGCACGGCACCGGCGTTGGGAATCCACGAAGGAACCGAAGTGCACACCGCCCCGCGCCTTTTCGCCGCCCTCGTTGCGGCGGCCGCATTGATGGTCGCGCTGCCCGTTGGCGCGCAGTCGCCGGCGGCTGCCGCGGCTTCCGCAACCCTGAACCCCGAAGCCGCGATCGCCGCCGCCGCATCGGGCACGATGCCCTTGCCGGCGCCCGCCGCGCCGACGGTCGCGGCCGTCGCGCCCGCGCCCGCAGCGGCGGCTTCGGCGACGCCCGCGCCGGCGCCCATCACCCGGCCCTCGCTCGTGCCGCATGAATCCATCAACGCCGCCGACACGGCCTGGATGATGACGTCGACGGCACTCGTGCTGCTGATGACGCTGCCGGGCATCGCCTTCTTCTACGCCGGCATGGTGCGCAAGAAGAGCGTGATCAACACGATGGCGTGCGTGGTCGCCATCGCCTCGCTGGTGAGCCTGCTGTGGTTTGCCGTCGGCTACTCGTGGGCGTTCACGCCCGGCTCGCCCTTCATCGGCAACGGCAGCCGCCTGTGGTTCGCGGGCCTGGACTACTACAAGGAGGGCAAGGTGATGGCCAGCCACATCGCGCCCAACATTCCCGAGTCGGTGTACGCGATGTTCCAGCTCACCTTCGCCATCATCACCGCGGCGCTGGTGGTCGGCTCCTTCGTCGAGCGTATGAAGTTCTCGGCCATGCTGTGGTTCACCGGCCTGTGGTCGCTGTTCGTCTACGCGCCCATCGCGCACTGGGTGTGGGAGCCGGGCGGCTGGCTCGCGCAGCTTGGTGCGCTCGACTTCGCCGGCGGCTCGGTCGTGCACATCAACGCCGGTGTCTCCGGCCTGGTCTGCGCGTATTTTCTGGGCCCGCGGCGCGGCTACGGGCGCGAGGCCTTCGAGCCCTTCAACCTCGGCCTGACGATGGCGGGCGCCGGCCTGCTGTGGGTCGGCTGGTTCGGCTTCAACGCCGGCTCCGCGGTGGCCTCCGACGGGCGCGCGGGCCTCGCGATGGCCGTGACGCACATCGCAGCGGCCGCAGGCGCCATCGCGTGGATGCTGGCCGAATGGGTTGTGCGCAGCCGCCCCTCGCTGCTCGGCCTGTGCTCCGGCCTGGTGGCCGGGCTCGTTGCGATCACGCCGGCATCGGGCTTCGTCACGCCGGCCTCGGCTCTGCTCATCGGCGGCGTCGCGGGCATCGCGTGCTACTGGGGTGCAACCGCGCTCAAGCGCCTGCTGCGTGCCGACGACTCCCTCGACGTCTTCGGCGTGCATGGCGTCGGCGGCATCGTCGGCTGCCTGATGACCGGCCTGCTCGCGAACAAGGGCGTCTCCGGTGCGCAGGGCAACTTGCTGGTGCAGACCATCGACGCGCTGGCCGTGCTCTTCTACAGCGGGATCATGACGGCCGTGCTGCTCCTGGTGACGAAGTTCATCGTCGGCCTGCGCGTGGAGGAAAACGCCGAGCAGGTGGGCCTGGACATCTCGCAGCACCGCGAACGCATCACCTCCTAGCCAACGGAAGGGAGCCCTGCCATGCTCGTCAGCCAGAAAATCGCCATCGCCGCCCACCTGCACGTGCTGCTCAGGCGCAAGACCGGCCGCGTGACGGACACCGAATGGATGGCTTCGAACCTGGAGTACGCGGCCGAGATCGTGCGCTTCGCGCGCGCGCACGCCACGGAAGACGGCCACGCCGACCTGGACGAATGGGCCGGCAAGCTCGAGCAGGCGGTGCTGCAGAAGGGCCCGCCGCCGAAGGTGCCGCTGGTGCAGGCGCTGCACGAGCGAGCGCAGGAGCAGCCGGACGGGCCCCGTTACGTCGGGGGCATCCGCTAGGCCCCAGGCGCTAAAATCCCCGCGCCCGCAACGGGTGCAGTCGACACACACAGGGGATTCCCATGACCTTCGCCTTGCGTTCATTCGCCCTCGCCGGCGTCTTCGTCCTTGCCGCCTGCGGAGGCGGCGGTGGCAGTGCCGGGGGCGGCTCCGGCGGCGTGGGTTCCGGCCCGCAATCGGTGGCCATCACCGAAAGCAACGCCAAGCCCGTGGCCGCCAATGCGGTCGACAGCGCGCAGAACACCTCGGCCACCAGCGGCGCTGCGCTGCCCATCGGCGTGCAGGTGGATGCCGCAGCAGGCGCCACCCAGCTGCAGCAACTCGCCGCCATCGTGAAGCACGCGGCGACTTCCGCCGCCGGTGCGCGCTTGCCGGTGGGCATCTCGATCAGCGAAACCCTCGCCTGCTCGCAGGGCGGCACGATGACCATCAGCGGCAACGTCGCCAGCCCCAACGGCATCGGTGCCGGCGACACGCTGAGCATCAGCGCCAGCAACTGCGCCGAGAGCGTCGGCGGCCAGACGGAAGTCGTGAACGGCCAGCTCGCCGTCACCATCGCGAGCGGCTCCATCACCGACGCCCTGCCTTTCCACGTGGTCATGAACGTCACCGTCACGAACCTGAGCGTGCAGGCCGGCGGCGTGACGACGGTGGCCAACGGCGACGTGCGGCTGGACTGGACGGCGAACAGCCTCACCTCCGAAACGCTCAGCGCCAGCGGCACGGCGATGTCGACGCGCCAGACGATCTCGGGCACGACGCGCACTAACACCATGCGCAACTACACGCAGACGCTCACGGTGAATGGCAGCACGTTCACGGGCACGCTGTCCGCCACGATCGAGACCGACAGCACCCGCCTGGGCAACGCGACGGTCAAGTACACGATCACCACGCCGACCCCGCTGGTGTGGAGCGCCAGCACGCGCCTGGCCACTGCCGGTGTCGTCAAGGTGGTGGGCGCGAACAATTCGCAGCTCGTGGCGACGATCGCCGCCAACGGCACGGTGGCGATCCAGGTCGACGCCAACGGCGACGGCACCTTCGAGACGACGGTCACGTCCACGACGGCCGAGCTGTCCGGCCTGCGCTGAGGTGCTGGCCGACGCGCCCGACGCGTGGCGGTGGGAAGCCACGGCCACGCATCGTGTGCTCGTCGAGCGCGATGCGGCCGGCGCGCGTCTGTTGAAGGAAAGCGGGCCGCTCGCGCGCTTGCGCGTCACGGCGCCGCTGGGCCGCATCGAGTGGTCTGCAGCGTTCGCGCACGGCCGCCTCGACTACGACGGGCGCACACAGGCCGGCGGGCTGCTCGCCACCGCCTCGCGCCACACCGAAGCCGAAACGGGCCTGCGCTGGCGGCCGCTGCAGCCGCGTGCGTGGGGCGAGGCCTGGGTATCACTCGATGCGCTCTGGTTCCGCCGCGACATCGCCGCCACCACGGCCGCCGCCGGCTTGCGCGAGACGTCCGTGTTGTGGTTGGCCGGTGTGGGTTGGACCGGCCCGGCGTGGCAGGCCGCAGGCTGGCAGCTCGCGCCGCGCGCCGCATGGCGCACGAGCATCGCGCACCGCCTGCACATCGACTACGGCGGGCTGTTCGACCCCTCGTCGTTTCGCGGTGGGCGGCGCAGCGACCTGTCGCTGGGCGCGACGGCGGCGCTGGCATCCAACTGGTCGCTCGCGCTCGACTGGCGGCGCTCGCGGCAATCGGCCAGCGGGGTCGTGGCCATCCATCGCTCGGGGGCCGTCGCCGGCACGGTGTTCCAGCCGCGCCTGGCCATCGACGACGTCGCGCTGACGCTTTCGCGGACCTTCTAGCGCGCGTCCTGCGCGATCCACTCGGCGGCCTTCTCGGCCATCATGAGCGTCGGCGAGTTGGTGTTGCCGCTGGTGATCGTCGGCATCGCGCCGGCATCGACCACGCGCAGCTTCGCGATGCCGCGCACGCGCAGCTTCGAATCGAGCACGGCCATCGCATCGCCGTCCGCGCCCATCTTCGTGGTGCCCACCGGGTGGAAGATGGTGGTGGCGATGTCGCCGGCCAGCTTGGCCAGCTCCTCGTCGCTTTGGTACTGCAGGCCCGGCCGCCATTCCTCGGGCGCGTACTTCGCCAGCGCCGGCTGCGCGCAGATGCGGCGCGTGACGCGCAGCGAATCGGCGGCCACCTGCCGGTCTTCCGGCGTCGACAGGTAGTTGGGGCGGATCAGCGGCGCGTCCTCGAACTTGTTGCTGCGGATGCGCACCGTGCCGCGGCTGGTCGGGTTCAGGTTGCACACGCTCGCCGTGAACGCGGGGAAGGGGTGCAGCGGCTCGCCGAAGGCGTCGAGCGACAGCGGCTGCACGTGGTACTCGATGTTGGGCCACTCGAACTGCGGTGCGCTGCGCGTGAACGCACCCAGCTGCGACGGCGCCATGCTCATGGGGCCGCTGCGGAACATCGCGTACTCCGCGCCGATCTTCAACTTGCCCCACAACGAGTTCGCCAGCGTGTTGAGCGTGGTCACGCCCTTCACCTTGAACACCGCGCGGATCTGCAAATGGTCCTGCAGGTTCTCGCCGACGCCGGGCAGCTCGTGCACGAGGGGGATCGCGTGCTGGCGCAGCAGCTCGGCGGGGCCGATGCCCGACAGCTGCAGGATCTGCGGCGAGCCGATGCTGCCGGCGGCCAGGATCATCTCGTGCCTGGCCGCGACGTTGACCAGCTGCTGCCCGTCCCACACCAGCGCTCCGGCGCAGCGCAGCGAACCGTCGCCGTTCTTCTCGGTCTTCAGCCGCACGACGTGGGCGCCCGTCCACATCTCGAAGTTGGGGCGGCCGTAGCAGGTCGGGCGCAGGAAGGCCTTCGCGGTGTTCCAGCGCCAGCCGTCCTTCTGGTTCACCTGGAAGTAGCCGACGCCTTCGTTGTTGCCGCGGTTGAAGTCGGTCGAGTGCGGGATGCCGGCCTGCTGCGCTGCTTGCGCGAACGCATCGAGGATGTCCCAGCGCAGGCGCTGCCGCTCCACGCGCCATTCGCCGCCGGCACCGTGCACCTCGTCGGCACCCTGGTAGTAGTCCTCGTGTTTCTTGAAGTAGGGCAGCGCGTTGTCCCAGCCCCAGCTCGCGTCGCCGGTCATGCGCGCCCAGCCGTCGTAGTCGCGCGACTGGCCGCGCATGTAGATCATGCCGTTGATGCTGGACGAGCCGCCCAGCGCCTTGCCGCGCGGGTACTTCAGCGCGCGCCCATTCAGCCCCGGATCGCTCTCGGTCTTGTACAGCCAGTCCGTGCGCGGGTTGCCGATGCAGTACAGGTAGCCCACCGGGATGTGGATCCAGTGGTAGTCGTCGCGCCGCCCCGCCTCGATCAGGAGCACGCGCTTGGTCTTGTCGGCCGACAGGCGGTTGGCCAGCAGGCAGCCCGCGGTGCCCGCGCCGACGATGACGTAGTCGAAGTCGGGTGCGCTCACTTGGCGGTGGGCATCACGAACTCGGCCCCCTTGCCGATCGACTCGGGCCAGCGCTGCATGATCGACTTCTGCTTGGTGTAGAAGCGCACGCCTTCCTCGCCGTAGGCGTGCATGTCGCCGAACAGGCTCTTCTTCCAGCCGCCGAAGCCGTGCCAGGCCATGGGCACCGGGATCGGCACGTTGATGCCGACCATGCCCACCTGCACGCGCCGCGAGAACTCGCGCGCCACGTTACCGTCGCGCGTGAAGCACGAGACGCCGTTGCCGTACTCGTGCGCGTTGATCAGCTCCACCGCCTCGGCCAGGTCCTTCACGCGCACGCATCCCAGCACCGGGCCGAAGATCTCTTCCTTGTAGATCTTCATGTCCGGCTTGACGTTGTCGAACAGCGTGCCGCCGATCCAGAAGCCGTTGTCGCAGCCTGCGCCCGCCTTCGCCGCCTGGAACTTGCGGCCGTCGACGACCAGCTTCGCGCCCTCGGTCTCGCCTTGCGCGATGTAGCCGGTGATGCGCTGGTGCGCGACGTGGGTGACGATGGGCCCCATCTCGGCGTCGAGCTCGGTGCCGTTCTTCACCTTCAGCTCGCGCGTGCGCTCGGTGAGCTTGGCCATGACCTTGTCCGCCGCGTCGCCGACCAGCACGCCGACCGAGATCGCCATGCAGCGCTCGCCGGCCGAGCCGAAGGCCGAGCCGATCAGCGCGTCGACGGCCTGGTCCATGTCGGCGTCGGGCATGACGACCATGTGGTTCTTGGCGCCGCCCAGAGCCTGCACGCGCTTGCCGTGGCGCGCGCCGGTCTCGTAGATCTTCTGCGCGATGGCCGTGGAGCCGACGAAGGACAGGGCGCGCACGTCGGGATGCTCCAGCAGCGCGTCGACGGCTTCCTTGTCACCTTGCACGACGTTGAAGATGCCGTCGGGCAGGCCCGCTTCCTTCATCAACTCGCCCATCATGAGCGAGGGCGTCGGGTCCAGTGGGCTGGGCTTGAGGATGAAGGCGTTGCCGGCGGCGATGGCCACCGGGTACATCCACATCGGCACCATCACCGGGAAGTTGAAAGGCGTGATGCCCGCGACCACGCCCAGCGGCTGGCGCATCGTCCAGTTGTCGATGCCGGTGGAGACCTGGTCGGTGTACTGGCCCTTGAGCAGCTGCGGGATGCCGCAGGCGAATTCCACGATGTCGATGCCCCGCGTCACCTCGCCCTGCGCGTCGGTGAAGACCTTGCCGTGCTCGGCGGTGATGGCGCGCGCGAGCTCGTCGCGGTGCTTGTTCAGGAGTTCGAGGAACTTGAACATCACGCGCGCGCGGCGGATCGGCGGCGTGTCGGCCCAGGCCGGGAAGGCGGCCCGGGCGCTCGCGACGGCCGCATCGACCTCGGCCGCGTTCCCCAGCGCGACGCGGCCGGTCACCGTGCCCGTCGCGGGATTGAAGACGTCGGAGGCGCGGCCGCTGCGCCCGGCGACGCGGCGCCCCGAGATCCAGTGGTCGATCGAAGCGATGCCCGCGGATTGCGCGGCCTTGTCGGGTGCGTTCATGGTGCCTGCCTTGGAATGCTGGGGGTCGAACCGAAAAGGATACTGCGTCCGGGCCGGCTCAGCCGAGGCCCCAGGCGCGAGGCACCTGCACCGGCAGGGCCAAGAGGATTTGCGCCATGCCCTTGCCCAGCGGGTCGCCGCGCAGGGACGCCATGCCGCCGCCGTCCAGCGCCTGCGTGCAGACGAAGTTCAGCGCGTGGATGCCCGGCACTTCGTAGCGCGTCACTTCGCCCCGCACCAGGTGGGCCAGCCATTCGCGCACGCGCGCCTCGGTCAGTTGCGTGCGCAGGTGCGGCAGCCACTCCGGCCGGCGCGCGATCACGCCGATGTTGGAGGTGTCGCCCTTGTCGCCGCTGCGCGCCCACGCGGCGCGCACGAGCGGGACTTCGACGGTGTCGTTGGCCGGCGGGTGGCTTTGCGCAGCCGGATGGGCGGCGGGCGGCACCGGCGGCTGGCCGGCGGGCACGTCCACTGCCTTCGTCTGTCCGTCGATGACCACGACCGGCCGCAGCCGCTGCTTGTCGACGAGGAACGCGAACTGCCGGATCGAGGGCGCCGGCTTGGGTCGCCCGTCGGCGCCGGTCGTGCCCGGCGACCACGAGGTGCCCGCCGGTGCGATCTCGCGCGCGAAGATCTCGAGCGCCGCCTTCTGCGGATGCATGACGGCCACGCGCATCACCGCCTCGCGCACGCCGGCGGCGGCCGCATGCGGGCCATAGTTCGCCTGCTCCGAGCCCAATGTCTCGACGTGCGTGCGCGTGTAGTCGGCCAGGCCGTGCTGCGCGAAGATCTCGCGCGTGCGCGCCAGGATCGCCTCGGCCGTGCGCCGTGCCTTGCGCGCCGCGTCGAAGCCGACGATCGTCAGCTGCGCCGAGCAGCGGAAGCCTTCCATGTACGTCGAGGTCACCTTGTACTGCGGCCCCGGCGCGAGGCCGCGCGCGCCTTGCACCTGCACCCGCTGCTCGCCGAGCTGCTGCATCGTCACCGCGCTGAAGTCGCAGGTCACGTCGGGCAGCAGGTAGCGCCGCGGGTCGCCGATCTCATAGAGCATCTGCTCGGCCACCGTGGCCACGCTGACCAGGCCGCCCGTGCCTTCCGGTTTGGTCACGACGAAGGAGCCGTCCTCGCTGCACTCGACCACCGGGTAGCCGATGTGCGGCCAGTCCGGCACGTCTTCCCAATCGGTGTGCAGGCCGCCGGTGGCCTGGCAGCCGCACTCGAGGATGTGGCCGGCGAGGCTGCCTTGCGCGAGCCGGTCCCAGTCGTCCGCTGCCCAGCGGTATTCGTGCATCAGCGCACCGAGCGTCACCGCGCTGTCGACGCAGCGGCCGGTGATGACCACCTGCGCGCCGGCGTCGAGCGCCGCGCGAATCGGAAGCGCACCCAAGTAGGCGTTGGCAGTCAGCACCTTCGCGGGCATGCCGGGAACGGCGCCGCGCAGCGCTTCCAGCTGCGGCATCACGTCGTCGCCTTCGACGACCGCGATGCGCAGGTCCACGCCTTGCTCGCGCGCCAGCGCCGCCAGGGCTTCCGCGCACGCGCGCGGGTTGACGCCGCCGGCGTTGCTGATGACGCGGATGCCGCGTGCCACCACCTCGCGCAAGATCGCCTTCATCGTCACCGTGACGAAATCGGTGGCGTAGCCCAGCGCCGGGTCCTTGCCTTTCGCGGCGGCCAGGATCGACATCGTCAGCTCGGCCAGGTAGTCGAAGACGAGGTAGTCCACCTTGCCGCGTGTCACCAGCTGCGGTGCGCCCACGCTGCTATCGCCCCAGAAGCCCGAGGCGCCGCCGATGCGCACCGTGCGCGTCACCGGCCGCTCCAGTTCGGCGGCCGCTTCTGCTGGAACGCCTGCTGCCCTTCCTTGGCGTCTTCGGTCAGCGTGAGCAGCGCGATCTGGCTCTCGGTGAACGACATCGATTCCTCGAACGACATCGCCTCGATGCGCTTCATCGTGTACAGGCCGCGCCGGATCGCGGCCGGCGACTTGTCGACGATGCGCGCGAGCAGCCATTCGAGCCGCCCGTCCAGGTCCTCGTCGACGTGGTTGACCAGCCCCCAGTCCAGCGCCTGCTGGGACGTGATGGGCTCGCCCGTGATGCACAGCTCTGCCAGGCGGCGCGGCGGCAGCACCCTTTGCAGCACCGACAGAACCTGCGCCGGGAACACGCCCACCTTCACCTCGGGCAGGCCGAACACCGCATGCGGCGCCGCCACCGCCAGGTCGCACATGGCCAGCAGGCCCATGCCGCCCGCCATGCAAGCGCCGTTCACGCGCGCGATGAGCGGCAGGTTGCAGGCGCGCGCGGCGCGCAGCAGACGGGCCAGGTGCCCGTAGGGCTCGGAGTAATCGGCCGTGAAGGTCTTGGCCGCCTGCAGGTCGGCGCCCGCGCAAAAGGCCTTGCTGCCGGCGCCGGTGACGACGATGGCGCGTAGGGACCGGTCGTCCCCGGCGTGCGCGATCGCTTCGGCCATCGCCGCCAGCACGCCATGGCTGAGCGAATTGCGCCGCTCCTCGCGCTGGACCGTGAGCCACAGCACGCCCGCGCGCACCTGCACGCCCAACTCCGGTGTCGATGTCTCGCCCACGGCGCCTCCTCGAAGCCTTGTCCGGCTTTATACCGCCGCGCTGCACCTGCCGTTAGGATGCGTCCTCATGCGCGAGGAGATGCCCCGGATCGAGCCGCAGGCCGCGCCCGACGGCCCGCGTGTGCGCGTGCTCGGGCGCTGGACGGCGCCGCAACTGGCGCGCCGCCACGTGCTGCGCGCCCTGCAGGCGAGCCTGGGCGCGTCCGGCGGCGGCGCCTGGAGCCTGACCGAGGCGCAGCTCGACCATGTGGGTGCGCAGCTGCTGTGGGACCACTGGGGCCAGCGCTGGCCCGACCACGTCGACGTGCTGCCCGTGCAACGCGCGGTGTTCGAGCGCGTCGCCCGCTTCACGGTGCAGCCCCCGCCGCGGCGCACGGCGACGCTGATGGACCTGTACCTGGCGTTCGGCGGCGCGTTGCTGCGCGCCGGCAACCACTTCAAGGAGTTCGTGCGGCTGCTCGGCATGCTGGCGCTGAACCTGCTGCAGCTCGCGCGCGCCCCGCACCAGGGGCCTTGGCGCGACCTCTCCGGCCACATCTACCGCATCGGCGCGACAGCGCTGCCGATCACGGCGCTGGTCGGCTCGCTGATCGGCGTGGTGCTCGCCTACCTCACCGCGGTGCAGTTGCGCCAGTTCGGCGCCAACGCCTACATCGTGAACATCATGGGCCTGGGGCTGGTGCGCGAGCTGGGGCCCATGCTGGCGGCGATCCTGATCGCGGGCAGGTCGGGCTCGGCGATCACCGCGCAGATCGGCGCGATGCGCGTCACCGACGAACTCGACGCGATGAGCGTCATGGGCATCTCGCACAGCTACCGCCTGGTGATGCCGCGCGCCATGGCGCTGGCCATCGTGATGCCGCTCATCAGCACGTGGACCACGATCTGCGGCCTCATCGGCGGGATGTTCGCCGCCGACCTGTCGCTGGGCATCACGCCGCGCTTCTTCATCAACGCCCTGCCCGAGGCAGTGGACATCGGCAACCTAGGGCTGGCGCTGTCGAAGTCGGTCGTGTTCGGCATCCTCATCGCGCTGATCGGCTGCCATTTCGGCCTGCGTGTGAAGCCCAACACGCAGAGCCTGGGCGAGGGCACGACTGCATCGGTCGTCACCGCGATCACGGTGGTGATCCTGGTGGATGCCCTCTTCGCCATCCTCTTCAAGGACGTGGGGTTCTGATGGACGAGCCGGTCGTCGAGATCCGCAAGCTGTGGACCGAGTTCGACACGCCCGAGCGGCGCTTCGTCGTGCACCAGGACCTGGACCTCACCGTGCACCGCGGCGAAGTGCTCTCGATCGTGGGCGGCTCGGGCACCGGCAAGACGGTGCTGCTGCGGCAGATCCTCGGGCTGGAGACGCCCACGCGCGGCGACATCCACGTGATGGGCGAGCCGGCGCAGAACGTCGGCCGGCGCGGCGCGGCCAGCCGCATCGGCATGCTCTTCCAGCATGGCGCGCTGTTCTCCGCCTTCACCGTGCTGGAGAACATCGCCTTCCCGCTGCGCGAGCTCAAGGGCCTGCCGCCGGCGCTGGTGCGCGAAGCCGCGCTGGTCAAGCTGCAGATGGTGGGCCTGAAGCCGGAGGACGCCGACAAGATGCCGTCCGACCTGTCGGGCGGCATGGTCAAGCGCGCGGCGCTGGCGCGGGCGCTGATCATGGACCCGCCCCTGCTGCTGCTGGACGAGCCCACGGCCGGGCTGGACCCGGAAAGCTCCGATGGCTTCGTGACGCTGCTGCGCTCCATGCACCGCGAGATGCAGCTCACGGTGATCATGGTCACGCACGACCTGGACACGCTGTTCGAGCTGTCCACCCGCATCGCCGTGCTGGCCGAGAAACGCGTGATCATCGCCGCCCCGCCGAAGGAGGTGATCGCGTTCCAGCACCCGTTCATCCACGACTTCTTCCTCGGCGAACGCGGGCAGCGCGCGATGGAGCTGCTGCGCGAATACCCCTTCGCGGTGTAAAAAGGAACCGATATGGAAAACAAGGCACATGCGATGGCGGCCGGCCTCTTCGTGGTGGCGGTCGTGGTGATCGTGCTGGTGCTCGCCGGCTGGCTCACGCGCGACACCGGCGTGCGCGACGCCTACGAGATCTCCACGCGCGAATCCATCAGCGGCCTGCAGCCACAGGCGGCCGTGCGCTACCGGGGCGTGGACGTCGGCAAGGTCGACAACATCGGCTTCGACCCGAAGGCGCAGGGAAACGTGCTCATCAAGCTCGAGGTCGACCGCGACGCGCCCGTCACCAAGAACACGTTCGCGACGCTCGGCTACCAGGGCGTGACGGGCCTGGCCTTCGTGCAACTGGACGACGAGGGCCAGCCGGCGCCCAAGCTCAAGGCCGAGGGCGGGAACGCGCCGCGCATCCCGCTGCGGCCCGGGCTGCTGCAGAAGCTCACCGAAAAAGGCGAGGCGCTCCTGGACCAGGCGGACAAGGCCCTGGCCAAGGTCAACCAGCTGCTCGCCGACCCGAACCAGAAACGCGTGGCCAGCGCGCTGGACAACATCGGCACCGCGGCGGCGAACCTGTCGCAGCTGTCGACGCGCCTGGACAGCACCGTGCAGACGAAGCTGGACCCCGCACTGGCCGAGGCCAAGACCACGCTGCAGTCGGTGCGCACCAGCTCCGACGAATTCGGGCGGACGGCCAAGCGCATCAACGCGCCCGACGGCCCGATCGACCGGCTGGCCGAAGGCACGCAGGCGCTGTCGCATGCGGCCGACTCCTTCAACTCGGCGACGCTGCCGCGCATCAACCGCGTGACCGAGGAGACCGGCCGCGCCGTGCGCCTGCTCGGACGCACCGCCGGCAACATCGGCGACAACCCGCAGTCGCTCATCTACGGCAACGGGCCGACACCGCCCGGGCCCGGCGAGCCCGGCTTCACGCCGCCCGGGGGTGCGAAATGAGGGCACGCCTGGCCGTCCTCGCATTCGCCGCATCGTTGGCCGCGTGTTCCTCGCTGGCGCCGGACAAGCCGGTGCGCGCGACCCTGTACGACTTCGGCGTCGTCAGCCTCGCGCCGGCGCCGGCGGGCGCGCGCCAGAGCGCGATCGTGCTGGCGGACCTGGAAGCCGCCGGTTCGCTCGAAGGCTCGTCACTCCTGTACCGCCTGGGCTATGCGAACGGCCACCAGTTGCTGCCGTACGCGCAGGCGCGCTGGGCCGCGCCGCCGCCGCGCCTGGTGCGCCAGCGCCTGCGCGAGGTGCTGGGCCGCGAGCGCGCGGTGCTCGACGCGAGCGAGAGCGCCGCGCTCGCGCGTTCGGGCGGTGCGATGCCGCCGACGCTGCGCGTCGACCTCGAGGAGTTTTCGCATGTCTTCGATTCGCCGACGCAAAGCTGGGGCGTGGTGCGCCTGCGGGTCACGCTGATGGAGAACACGTCCGCCGGCGAGCGCCTGCTCGGCCAGCGCGTGTTCGTGCAGCGGCAGGCTGCGCCCAGCGCCGATGCGCCGGGCGGCGTGCGGGCGCTCACGGCCGCCACCGACGCGGCGGCGCAGGAGATCGCGCTTTGGCTGGCCCAGCCGCGCTGAACGCCATGGTCGAAGACGCCACCCTCGCCCCGCACCTGCGCGGCCGCGGCCTGCAGATCATCGGCGTGTGCGAGCACCTGTCGCAGCGCGAAGGCCTGCTGCAGGTCTCGCCCATCCTGCGCGACTTCACGGCGGAGGAGGCGGACCTGCTCGGCGCCAACATGCTGCTGGTGCGCGCGCGCCCGGGCCAGCTGCTGATCGCCGAAGGCGAGGCGAGCGACTGGATGATGATGCTGCTGTCGGGCACCGTGGACGTGGGCAAGCGCCCCGTCGGCGAAACCGAGGAGGCCGAGGCCACGGTGACGCGCCTGGCGGTGATCAAGGAAGGCGCGGTGATCGGCGAGATGTCCATGCTCGACGGCGAGCCGCGCTACGCCAGCTGCCGCGCCTTGAGCGAGGTCGAGGCCGCGGTGCTCACGCGCGGCGCCGTGACCCGCCTGATCGAGAAGCACCCGGCGGTGGGCGCGAAGCTGCTGGTCAAGCTGACGCAGCTGCTGGCGCAACGCCTGCGCAACACCAGCAGCAAGCTGGTGAAGGTGCTGCAGCAGCAAAAGCCTAGCGGCCCAGGCCCGGAAACAGCTTGAGCAGGCCGACGGCCATCACCTCGACCGCCAAAGCCGCGAGCATCAGGCCCATGATCCGCGTCATCACGCGGATGCCGGTCTTGCCGAGCACGCGCGCGATGGGCTCGGCGAGCGCGAAGCAGATGAAGGTCGCCACGCCGATCACCACGCCGTAGCTCACCAGCGCCATCAGCTGCCAGAAGGTGTGGGCGCGCTCGGCGTAGATCACCACCGTGGACATCGTCGCGGGCCCCGTCAGCAGCGGGATCGTGAGCGGCACCACCGCGATGCTCGCGCCCATCGCCGCCTTCTCGGCGCCTTCCTCCATCTCGCGCGCCTGCGGCTTGGCCTCGGCCGGCTGGGCGTTGAGCATGTTGATGGCGCTCGTGAGCAGCAGCATGCCGCCGCCCACCTGGAAGCTCGCCAGCGAGATGCCGAAGAAGTCCAGCAGCTGCAGGCCGATGAGTGCGCTCACCGCGATCACGAGGAAGGCGGTGAAAGACGCCGTGACGACCGTGCGGCGGCGCTGCTCGCGCGTGAAGCCCTGCGTGTAGTGGATGAAGAAGGGCACGATGGCCAGCGGGTTGACCACCGCCAGCAGCGTGACGAGCGGCTTGATGAAGTCCATCAGGCCTCGGGGGTGCCGGGGTGGCGGCGCCGGAACATGCCGTAGCCTTCCATCTGCAGCACCGTCTCGCCGTTCTGGTTGGCCATCTCCCAGGCCGAGCGCACGAGCCCGGTGTCCAGGCGCTTGCGCAGCGGGCGCGATTCGAGGATCGTGTGCTTGAGCGTCAGCGTGTCGCCCGGGTATACCGGCTTGAGCCAGCGCAGGTTCTCCAGCCCCGGCGAACCCATGCTGGCCGAATCGCGCAGGAAGTTCTCCACCGTGAGCTTCATCGCCAGCGCGCAGGTGTGCCAGCCGCTCGCGCACAGGTTGCCGAAGATCGAGCGTCGGCCGGCCGCCTCGTCGACATGGAAGGGCTGCGGGTCGAACTGTTCGGCGAACTCCTTGATCTCCTCGGCGCTCACCGTGACGCTGCCCAGCTCGCGCACCGAGCCGGGCTCGAGGTCTTCCCAGTAGTACTTGATCGTGCTCATCTTCAGCGTCCTCCGGAAACTTCCAGCAGCGACATGGTGACGTAGCTCGCTTCGGGCGACAGCAGCCACAGGATGGACTCGGCCACTTCCTCGGCCGAGCCGCCGCGCTGCATCGGCACCTGGTGCTGCAGCTGCTTGACGCGGTCGGGGATGCCGCCCGAGGCGTGGATGTCGGTTTCGATCAGCCCCGGGCGCACGGCGTTGACGCGGATGCCCTCGGCGGCGACTTCCTTCGCCAGGCCGAGCGTGAACGAATCGATCGCGCCCTTGGCCGCCGCGTAATCGACGTACTGGCCCGGCGCCCCCAGGCGCGACGCTGCGCTGGAGACGTTGACGAGTGCGCCGCCCGCGCCGCCGTGCTTCGTGCTCATCCGCTTCACGGCCTCGCGCGCGCACAGGATGGAGCCGAGCACGTTGATGTCGAACATGCGCTTCAGGCGTGCCAGGTCCATCTCGTCCACGCGCTGCGCGCGGTCCACGACACCGGCGTTGTTGACCAGCGCGGTGAGGCGCCCGAGCTGGCGGTCGACCGTTTCGAACATGGCGAGGATGTCGCTCTCCTTCGCGACGTCGCCGGGCACGGCGATGGCGCGGCCGCCGCCGGCCTCGATGGCGCGCACGACCTCGTCGGCGGCGTCGCGCCGGCTCGCGTAGTTCACCGCCACGGCGTAGCCGCGTTGCGCCGCGAGCTTCGCGGTGGCGGCGCCTATGCCGCGGCTGCCGCCGGTCACCAGCAGGATGTTCTGCACCACTACTCTCCTCGGGTGTGAACCGCCATTACAGCAAAAGTGGCGGGTTGACGGCGCCCGCACCCCTGCGCCAAGCTACGCGGCTTCCTTTTCCGCATCACCAGGAGACACCCCGATGGGCTCATTCACCGACCTGCGTTCCTCCGACGGCTTCACTTTCCCGGCGTACGTCGCCCAACCCTCGGGCCAGGCGCGCGGCGGCGTGGTGGTGCTGCAGGAAATCTTCGGGGTCAACTCGCACATCCGCTCGGTGGCCGACGGCTACGCGAAGGACGGCTACTTCGTCGTCGCGCCCTCGACCTTCCACCGGGTCAAGCCCGGCGTCGAACTCGGGTACGGCGAGGACGACATGAAGAACGGTTTCGCGCTGAAGATGGCGGTCGAGGCCTTGCCCGCGCCCGGCGTGCTCGCCGACATCCAGGCGGCCATCGACCATGCGGCGCAGGCCGGCAAGGTCGGCATCGTGGGCTACTGCTGGGGTGGGCTGCTCACCTGGCGTTCCGCCTGCACGCTCGACGGCCTGGCCGCCGCGGCGCCGTACTACGGCGGCGG
Source organism: Ramlibacter sp. PS4R-6 (assembly GCF_037572775.1). Classification (NCBI taxonomy): domain Bacteria; kingdom Pseudomonadati; phylum Pseudomonadota; class Betaproteobacteria; order Burkholderiales; family Comamonadaceae; genus Ramlibacter; species Ramlibacter sp. PS4R-6. The sequence continues at coordinate 1,044,276 of NZ_JBBHKA010000001.1, forward strand.
CGTCACGACACCCGAGGAAGTGGCGCGCCAACCCAAGTGCCCGGTGATGGCGCACTTCGGCGACCAGGACCACTGGATCCCGCTGGACAGCGTCGAGGCGTTCAAGAAGGCGCACCCGGAAGTCGAGGTGCACGTGTACCACGCGAACCACGGGTTCAACTGCGACCAGCGCGGCTCCTACAACGCCGAGGCCGCCAAGGTGGCGCGCGAGCGCACGCTGGCGTTCTTCCGCAAGCACGTGGGCTGACGATGCGCCCGCTTGCCGCCGCGGTGTTCATGCTCGCGTGCGCGGCGCACGCGGCCGACTACGCGGGGCCGCTTTTCGACGCGCACCTGCACTACAACGTCGAGGCCGCGCAAGGACCGCATCCCATCCCCGATGCGGTGGGCCGGATGCAGCGCAGCGGCGTGCGCGCCATCGTCGCGAATTCGCGCCCCAACGACGGCACGCACGCGCTGGCGGCCTCGCCGCTGGTGAAGCAGGCGGGCGTCACCGTGGTGCCCTTCGTGCGCCTGTACCGCAACCGCGCCGATTACGACAACTGGTTCCGCGACGAGTCGATCTACGCGATGGTCCAGTCGGAACTGGCGCGTGGCACGGCTGCAGGGCCCTTCCGTGGCATCGGCGAGTTCCACCTGTACGACAGCGCGAACGCCAACGGGCCGGTGGCGAGGAAGCTGATGCAGCTGGCCGAGGAGAAGAACTTGGCCGTGCTCGCGCACGTGGACGACACGGCGATCGACCTGCTCATGGCGCACACGCCGTCCAGGGGGCAGAAGGCGCGGGTCATCTGGGCGCACACCGGCATCTCGGGGCCTGCGGCAGCGCGGGTCGAGCAACTGCTCGCAAAGTACCCGCTGCTGATGGGGGAGCTTTCCTACCGCCCGGGCCTGACCTGCGACGCCGCGAAGCTGTGCGCCGACTGGCGCGCGCTGATGCTCAAGTACCCCGACCGCTTCGTGATCGGCTCGGACACCTGGGTGAACGGGCGCTGGGAAAGCTACGAGGACCTGATGCGCGGCTACCGCGCGTGGCTGGGCGAGCTGCCCCCCGAGGTCGCGCGCCGCATCGCGTGGGACAACGGCGCGCAGCTGTTCGGCGTGAAGTGAACCGCGCTCAGGAATCCTTGCGGCGTTCGCCGTAGGCTTCCTCGATCTGCTTGACGAGCGCCTCGGGGCGCGTGGCTTCCTCCAGCGCGCGGATCTGCGGGTCGTCGTCGACGCTGGCGCCCACCTTCTTGGCGATCTGCTCGAGCACCTGCAGCATCTTGGTGTTCTCCTGCTCGGCCAGCAGGTTGATCTGCAGGTCCAGCTGGTTGCGCCGCTCGGTGATCCGCAGCTCGTAGTTCTGGCTGATCAGGATGAAGGTCGACAGGAAGATCGCCTCCAGCGACACCACCAGCGTGAGGAAGGTGAAGGGATAGGGATCGAAGGCGTGGAACCAGGGCAGCGCGTTGTAGCCGATCCACGCCGCGAACAGCACGACGTGGATCCAGACGAAGGTCATGCTGCCGCAGAAGCGTGCGATCGCCGACGCGATGCGGTCGGCGGTGGTGCGGCTCGCCATCTGCGCTTCCTCCAGGCGCCGCATGGCCTCGATGTTCTCGCGCGTGACGTCGGCGCCGGTGGCGCCCTTGCGGTAGTTGACCTGGGCCTCGCGGCCCCGGTGCGGCGGATGGTGGTGGGTCATGCGAACTCCCGCGCCAGCGCGGCTTGCAGCGCGAGGGCATTATGGGCCGCGGCGCTCGCCGCCGTGTTGTCGAAGATGCACCACAGCTCGCGCCCGGCGCGCAATTCCATCGCGATGCGATGCGCCAGCGCGTGCAGCACCGGCGCCTCGTAGGACGAGTAGTACATGCGCGGCGAGCCGTGCAGGCGCACGTAGACGAGCTGCGGCCAGCCGCCGGGCGCCACGGCGGCCGCGAAACGCACGGGGTCGGCCAGCACGCGCGCGACGCGGTGCGCGGCGAGCAGCGCATCGGCGGCGGCGCCGAACCAGCTGGCATGGCGCGGCTCCAGCGCCACGCTGCCGTCCCAGCGCGTGCGCAACTCGCCCAGGAAAGCGGCGGCGGTGCGTTCGTCGAAGGCGAGGCTGGGCGGCAGCTGCACCAGCAGGCAGGCGAGCTTGCCGCCCAGCGGCGCGGCCTGTTCGAGGAAGGCGTCGATGTCGCAGTCGGTATCCACGAGACGTTTCTCGTGCGTGACCGCCTTGGGCAGCTTCGCGCTGAAGCGGAACCCGTCCGGGACGCTGTCGGCCCAGCGTTGCCACACGGCGGCGCGGTGCAGGCGGTGGAAGGAGGAGTTGATCTCGCAGGCGCTGAAACGCTGCGCATAGCGCTGCAGGTGCGAGCCCTCATCCGGGAAGGCGTCCTGCACGTCGCGCGGCAGGCTCCAGCCGGCGGTGCCCACGAAGCAGGGCGGCGTCATCGCCGGCGTCAGCGCGTGCGCGCGAGGTAGCGCTTGCGCCAGAACACGCCGACCACAGTGAGGGCGATCGCCAGCATCAGCGCGAGCATGACCCACATCGCCTTGTCCGAGTGGATCAGCGGCAGGAACTCGAAGTTCATGCCGAAGAAGCCGGTGATGAAGTTCAGTGGCAGGAACACCGCCGTGAGCGCCGTGAGCACGCGCATGATCTCGTTCGTGCGATGCGACAGCGCCGAGAAGTGGATCTGCACGGCGGTCTCGGCGCCCTGTTCCATGCGGCGCACGTGGTGCAGCACCCGCTGCACGTGCTCGATCACGTCGCGGGCGCGGGCCAAGAGCGAATCGCGCTCGGCCTGCGGCATGCCGGGCGTGGGCTGCTCGCGCATGGTGTCCAGCCACTCCTGCATGGCGTCGTTCTGGCCTTCGCACAGGTCCTCGAGCGTGTGCAGCGCCGCACGCGCCGTCATGAACGCGCGCCAGTCGGTGCCGCGCGATTTCGGCGCCAGCAGCTCGTCCTGCCAGGCGTCGAGCTCGGCGTTGAGCTGCTTGCGCAGTTCCAGGTAGCTGTCGACCATCACGTTGACCATGCGCAGCATCAGGTCCGAGGGGCTCGCGGGCAAGCGCGTGCGGGCGGTGACGGCGATGCCCTCCGTCTGCACCGCATCGCCGAGGAAGCGGCGCATGAAGGTCTCGGCCGTGTAGCAGCCCGCGGGGTGCACGGTGATCAGCAGGCGGTCGAACACCACGAAGCCGACGGCGCGCGAGCGGATGCCGGCGAAGGCGTGCAGCACGCCGTGGTCCGGCAGCGGCGCGTTCGCGGTCTCGGCGCGCACCTCCGCTTCGGTGGCGAGGCGCCGGAAGATCACGCGGTCGTAAACCGAGGTGTAGTCGTAGTCGGAGGGATGCGCGCGGTTGCCCAGGTCCTGCAGGTGCAGGTCGAGGATGGGCGAGCCGCCCAGGGCCTGCGCCGCACGCTGCAGCGCGGCCGTGTCCTGCTCGAGCTCCTCGCGTTCGAGGTAGATCCACACGAACCCCGACGCGGGCGCGTGCGCCGGCGGCTGGTCGAGGAAGCGCAGCGTGCCGCCGGTGAATTCGACGATGTGCATCGCGTCAGCGGCGCAGCACCCGCGCGGCTTCCAGCGCGAAGTAGGTGAGCACGCCGTCGGCGCCGGCGCGCTTGAACGCGAGCAGGCTTTCCATCATCACGGCCTCGCCGTCGAGCCAGCCGTTCTTCGCCGCCGCCTGCAGCATCGCGTACTCGCCGCTCACCTGGTACGCGAAGGTGGGCACGCGGAACTCGTCCTTCACGCGCCGCACGATGTCCAGGTAAGGCATGCCGGGCTTGACCATCACCATGTCGGCGCCTTCGGCGATGTCCATCGCGACTTCGCGCAACGCCTCGTCGCTGTTGCCCGGGTCCATCTGGTAGACCTTCTTGTTGGACTTGCCCAGGTTGGCGGCCGAGCCCACCGCGTCGCGGAAGGGGCCGTAGAAGGCGCTCGCGTACTTGGCGCTGTACGCCATGATGCGCGTGTGGATGTGGCCCTTGTCCTCCAGGGCGCGGCGGATCGCGCCGATGCGCCCGTCCATCATGTCCGAAGGCGCGACGATGTCCACGCCGGCCTCGGCCTGCACCAGCGCCTGCCGCACCAGCAACTCCACCGTGTCGTCGTTCACGATGTAGCCGGTTTCGTCGAGCAGGCCGTCCTGGCCGTGGCTGGTGAAAGGGTCGAGCGCGACGTCGGTCATCACGCCGAGTTCGGGGAAGCGCGACTTCAGCTCGCGCACCGCGCGCGGCACCAGGCCCTTCGCATTCAGGGCCTCGCGGCCGTCGGGTGTCTTCAGCTGCGCATCGATCACCGGGAACAGGGCGAGCGCCGGGATGCCGAGCGACAGGCATTGCTCCGCGACCGGCAGCAGCAAATCCACCGTCATCCGCTCGACGCCGGGCATCGAGGCCACGGCCTGGCGTTCGTTGCGGCCGTCAAGCACGAACACCGGGTAGATCAGGTCGTGCGCGCTCAGGCGGCTTTCGCGCACCAGGTCGCGCGTGAACGCGTCGCGGCGCAGGCGGCGGGGCCGGCCTTGGGGGAAGGGGGCATGGGGCTGCATGCGGAAATTGTGCTCCAAGCGGTGTCGGGACCGTGCCGGCGATGCGTCGGCCCCCACGGACCGATGCGCCCCCTGCATCGGTAGCATGCTCCGCAGTGCAGCTTGAAAGGGGGGACCCGCTTTGGTAGATTACGGCTGGGCGCTTCGGCGCTCCCCGCTTTTCCTCCCTGAGCGGGTGCCTTAATGTGTGACAGCAAAAAGGCTTGCACGCCCCGGCATTTGGCCGGGGCTTTTTTTTGCCTGCGCGGGCTGGATGCCTGCACATACACTCGCCGCCATGCTCTGGGTCAAGGCGCTGCACATCGTTTTCGTGGCGAGCTGGTTCGCGGGCCTGTTCTACCTGCCGCGCATCTTCGTCAACCTGGCCATGGTGCCCGCCGGCTCGGACGCCGAGCGCGCCCGGCTGCTGCTGATGGCGCGCAAGCTGCTGCGGTTCACGACGATGCTGGCGGTGCCGGCGCTGGCGCTCGGGCTGTGGCTCTGGCTCGGCTACGGCATCGGGCGCGGCGCCGGATGGTTGCACGCCAAGCTCGCGGTGGTGACGCTGACGGTCGGCTACCACGCCGTGTGCGCGCAAATCCTGCGCGGGATCGAAGCCGGCTCGTTCGCGCGCGGCCACGTCTGGTTCCGCTGGTTCAACGAGCTGCCCGTGCTGCTGCTGCTGGCGGCGGTCGTGCTGGCCGTGGTCAAACCCTTCTGACCGCGGCATGCGCAAGACTTCCGCATGGCCACTGTCCCAGGCCTACGTCGCGCTCATCGTCTATGCCAGCCTGTACCCGTTCACGGGCTGGCGCGACCAGGGCATCGAGCCCTGGGCCTTCCTGTGGAGCCCGTGGCCGCGCTACTGGACCGCGTTCGACTTCGCGGCGAACTGCGGCGGCTACATGCCGCTCGGTTTCCTGCTGGCGCTGAGTTTCCTCAGGCGCGGCAACCCGAGCTTCGCGCCGGCCAGCAAGCTCGTGGCCGTCGGCATCGCCACCGCCTCTTCGGCCGTGCTGTCCTTCGCGATGGAAGCGCTGCAAAGCTACCTGCCCTCGCGCGTTCCTTCCAATGTCGACTTCGCGCTCAACACCCTGGGCGCGCTCGCCGGCGCCGGCGTGGCCGTGATGCTGGTGATGAGCGGCGCGATCGACCGCTGGGGCCGCGTGCGCGGCCGCTGGTTCGTCGAGGAAGCGCGCGGGGCGATCGTGCTCATCATCCTGTGGCCTTTCGCGCTCCTCTTTCCGGCGTCGGTGCCCTTCGGGCTGGGCCAGGTGCTGGAGCGGCTGGAAGCGGCGCTGGGCGAATGGCTGGCCGACACGCCTTTCCTCGAATGGCTGCCCGTGCGCGACGTCGAGCTGCAGCCGCTGGTGCCGGGCGCGGAGCTGCTGTGCGTCACGCTCGGCGCGCTGATCCCGTGCCTGCTGGCGTATTCGGTGATGCGCTCGATCGCGCAGCGCGCGGTGTTCGGCGTCGGGATCATCTTCGTCGGGCTGGCCGCGACGGCGCTTTCGGCTGCGATGAGCTGGGGGCCGGTGCATGCCTGGGCCTGGCTGAGCCTGCCGGTGCAGATCGGCGTCGCCGCGGCGCTGCTGCTGGCGCTGGCTTTCCTCCCGGTGCCGCGGCGGGCCTGCGCGGCGCTGGTGCTGCTGGCGCTGATGCTGCACCTGAGCCTGTTGAACCAGGCGCCCGCCAGCGCGTACTTCACGCACACGCTGCAGGCCTGGGAGCAGGGACGCTTCATCCGCTTCCACGGCGTCGCGCAGTGGCTGGGATGGGTGTGGCCTTACGTCACGCTGGCCTATGTGCTGGTGCGCGTCTCGCGATCGGACGCGCAAAATAAAATCGAACGATGACCGACAGCGCGCCTTCCTACTACAAGCACCATGTCTTCTTCTGCCTGAACGAGCGAGACAAGGGCGAAGCCTCCTGCGCGCCGCACGGCGCGCGCGCCGCGCTGGACCGCTGCAAGGCGAAGGTGAAGGAGGCGGGCCTGGCCGGGCCGGGCGGCGTGCGCGTCAACCAGGCCGGCTGCATGAACCGCTGCCAGGGCGGCCCGATCGCGGTGGTCTACCCCGAGGCGGTCTGGTACACCTACGTCGACGAGTCCGACATCGACGAGATCGTCGAATCGCACCTGAAGAACGGCCGCGTCGTGCAGCGCCTGCTCACGCCGCTGCACCTGGGCCGATGAACCTGCGCACCCGGCGCTTCACGATCGCAGGCCCCGCCGGCGCGATCGAGATGCTGGCCGACGAGCCCGGCGAAGGCGCGCCGCCGCACGGCACCGCCGTCATCGCGCATCCCCACCCGCTCTTTGCGGGGACGATGGAGAACAAGGTCGTGCAGACGCTCGCGCGTGCCTTCGTGCAAAGCGGCTGGCGCTCGCTGCGCTTCAACTTCCGCGGCGTCGGCGCGTCCGAAGGTGCGCACGACGAAGGGCGCGGCGAACTCGACGACCTGCTGCACATCGTGGCGCAGGAAGCGCCGCCGGGGCCGCTGGCGCTGGCGGGCTTCTCGTTCGGTTCCTTCGTCGCCGCGGGCGCCGTCGCGCGGCTGTGGGCCGAGCGCACGCCGGAAAAGATCGTGCTGGTCGGCACGGCGGCCTCGCGCTTCACGGTCGCCACGCTCCCGGCGGAAGCGCACGACCGCACGCTCGTGGTCCATGGCGAGGAAGACGACACGGTGCCGCTCGCGTCGGTGATGGACTGGGCGCGGCCGCAGCAACTCCCCGTTACCGTTGTGCCCGGTGGCGGGCACTTCTTTCACGGACAATTGCCCCTCCTGAAGAGCCTCGTGGTTCGCCACCTGCGTTCGTAACCAACACCATGAACCGATTCCTGAAGGCGCTCCTCGCGCCCGTCCTCGCTTTCGCCTGCATCGCCGCTTGGGCGCAGACGCCCCAGCCGCCCGAGATCGCGGCGCGCAGCTACCTCCTGGTCGACGTCAGCGCCAACCAGGTGCTGGCCGGGCGCGACATCGATTCGCCGGTCGAGCCGGCGTCGCTCACCAAGCTCATGACGCAGTACTTGGTGTTCGACGCGCTGCGCGCCAGGAAGATCACGCTGGAGCAGCGCCTGCCCGTGAGCGTGCGGGCCTGGAAGATCGGCGGTTCGACGATGTTCATCGACCCGAAGATGACGGTGCCGGTGGACGACCTGATCAAGGGGATGATCGTGCAGTCGGGCAACGACGCCACGATCGCGCTGGCCGAAGGCGTGGGCGGCACCGTCGAACACTTCGTCGAACTCATGAACCAGCAGGCCAAGACACTGGGCATGAAGAACACCGCGTACCGCAACCCGGAAGGCCTGACCACCGCAGGGCACACCACGACGGCGCGCGACCTGTCGATCCTCGCCACGCGCATCCTGCAGGACTTCCCGGAGTACCTGCATTACTACTCCATCCGGAAATACCGCTACGAAGGCACGCCGACGGCCAACGACACCAACCGGAACATGCTGCTGTTCCGCGACCCGACGGTGGACGGCCTGAAGACCGGCCACACGGAAGCCGCCGGCTACTGCCTGATCGCCACCGCCAAGCGCGACTTCCCCAACCTGCAAGGCCGCCGCCTGCTGGCCATCGTGCTGGGTGCGTCCAGCGAGACCGCCCGCGCCAATGAGGCCCAGAAGCTGCTGAACTGGGGCTACACCGCCTACGAGGGCGTCAAGCTCTTCGACGCCAACCAGGCGGTGGTCACGCCCGAGGTCTGGAAGGGCACCCAGAAGACGGCCAAGCTGGGGCGCGCGCAGCCCATCGTGCTGGCGGTGCCGGCGGGCACCTCGGCGCGGATCAAGACCCAGGTGGCCCGCCCCGACCCGCTGCTGGCGCCCCTGGCGAAAGGCCAGCAGGTGGCCGTGCTCAAGGTGTCTTCCGGCGACCAGCCCCTGATGGAAGTGCCCCTGGTGGCGCTGGAAGGGGTGGAGCAGGCCGGCATCTTGAGCCGGGCCTGGGATTCGGTCCGCCTTTGGGTGAAATGACCCCGGCCATCTAGGCAGGGTTTGCCCTTCCCGGATATACTCGTGGGCTTTCCCGCAATTGGGGCGGGGAACTTTTCCCATTGGGAATCCCATTTCACGCTTGTCTAGGGACATTTTTTAATGCCAACCATCAACCAACTCGTGCGTCAGGGGCGGGAGGTCGAGAAGACCAAATCCAAGTCGCCCGCGATGCAGAACAGCCCCCAGCGTCGGGGCGTGTGCACCCGTGTGTACACGACGACGCCGAAGAAGCCGAACTCGGCCCTTCGCAAGGTCGCCAAGGTGCGCCTGACCAACGGTTTCGAGGTCATCTCGTACATCGGCGGCGAAGGCCACAACCTGCAGGAGCACTCGGTGGTGCTCGTGCGCGGCGGCCGCGTGAAGGACCTGCCCGGCGTGCGTTACCACATCGTGCGCGGCTCGCTTGACCTGCAAGGCGTCAAGGACCGCAAGCAGTCCCGCTCGAAGTACGGCGCCAAGCGCCCGAAGAAGGCCTAAGAAGTTTTCGTTTTGTCGGTGCCTGGTCGCCTCGGCAGGCGAACCAAGCGTAGTGACCCCAAAAAGCAATAGTGCTTCGGGTCGAGTAAGCGGGAAGCCGATTGGCTCCCTGGGCCCCTCGAGGGCCAGCTGAAGCAATTTGAAAGGTGAATTGAAATGCCGCGTCGTCGCGAAGTCCCCAAGCGTGAAATCCTGCCGGATCCCAAGTACGGCAATGTCGAGCTCGCCAAGTTCATGAACGTCATCATGCAAGGCGGCAAGAAGGCGATCGCCGAGCGCATCGTCTACGGTGCCCTCGAGCAGATCGAGAAGAAGAACCCGGGCAAGGACCCGGTCGAGGCCTTCACGATGGCCATCAACAACGTGAAGCCGATGGTCGAAGTGAAGTCGCGCCGCGTCGGTGGCGCGAACTACCAGGTGCCCGTGGAAGTGCGCCCGATCCGCCGCCTGGCGCTGTCCATGCGCTGGCTGAAGGAAGCCGCCAAGAAGCGCGGCGAGAAGTCCATGGCCCTGCGCCTGGCCAACGAACTGATGGAAGCCACGGAAGGCCGTGGCGGCGCGATGAAGAAGCGCGACGAAGTGCACCGCATGGCCGAGGCGAACAAGGCCTTCAGCCACTTCCGCTTCTAAGACCCGTCCCCATATCCGAGGTGCGGGCCCGCCGAGAGCGGGCCCTTGCCCATTGAAAAGAAAGAATGAACATGGCCCGCAAAACGCCCATCGAACGGTACCGGAACATCGGTATCTCGGCGCACATCGACGCCGGCAAGACCACGACCACGGAACGCATCCTCTACTACACCGGCGTTAACCACAAGATCGGTGAAGTGCACGACGGCGCCGCGACCATGGACTGGATGGAGCAGGAGCAGGAGCGCGGCATCACGATCACCTCGGCTGCCACCACCTGCTTCTGGAAGGGCATGGACATGTCCTTTCCCGAGCATCGCATCAACATCATCGACACCCCCGGCCACGTGGACTTCACCATCGAGGTGGAGCGTTCCATGCGCGTGCTGGACGGCGCCTGCATGGTGTACTGCGCCGTGGGCGGCGTGCAGCCGCAGTCCGAGACGGTCTGGCGCCAGGCCAACAAGTACCGCGTGCCGCGCCTGGCGTTCGTCAACAAGATGGACCGCACCGGCGCGAACTTCTTCAAGGTCTACGAGCAGATGAAGGCGCGCCTGAAGGCGAACCCGGTGCCCATCGTGATCCCGATCGGCGCCGAGGAAAACTTCACCGGCGTGGTCGACCTGCGCAAGATGAAGGCCATCTACTGGGACGAAGCGTCCCAGGGCATGAAGTTCACCTTCGAGGAAATCCCGGCCGACCTGGTCGAGTCCGCGAAGGAATGGCGCGAGAAGATGGTCGAGGCGGCCGCCGAAGCCAACGAGGAACTGATGAACAAGTACCTCGAGGAAGGCGACCTGACCGAAACCGAGATCACGCTGGGCCTGCGCACGCGCACGATCGCCGGCGAGATCCAGCCGATGCTGTGCGGCACGGCCTTCAAGAACAAGGGCGTGCAGCGCATGCTGGACGCCGTGATCGAGCTCATGCCTTCGCCGGTGGACATCCCCCCGGTCAAGGGCACGGACGAGGACGAGAAGGAAGTCACCCGCAAGGCCGACGACAACGAGAAGTTCTCGGCGCTGGCGTTCAAGCTGATGACGGACCCGTTCGTCGGCCAGCTCACGTTCGTGCGCGTGTACTCGGGCGTGCTGTCCAAGGGCGACAGCGTCTACAACCCGATCCGCGGCAAGAAGGAGCGCATCGGCCGTATCGTGCAGATGCACGCCAATAATCGCCAGGAAATCGAGGAGATCCGCGCCGGTGACATCGCCGCCTGCGTGGGCCTGAAGGACGTCACCACCGGCGAAACGCTGTGCGACCCGGCCTCGATCGTCATGCTCGAGCGCATGGTGTTCCCCGAGCCCGTCATCGCGCAGGCCGTGGAACCCAAGACCAAGGCCGACCAGGAGAAGATGGGCGTGGCCCTGTCGCGCCTGGCCGCCGAAGACCCGTCGTTCCGCGTCAAGACCGACGAGGAATCGGGCCAGACCATCATCGCCGGCATGGGCGAACTGCACCTGGAAATCATCGTCGACCGCATGAAGCGCGAGTTCGGCGTGGAAGCCAACGTGGGCAAGCCGCAGGTCGCGTACCGCGAGACCATCCGCAAGAAGGTCACCGACGTCGAAGGCAAGTTCGTGCGCCAGTCGGGCGGCAAGGGCCAGTACGGCCACGTCGTCTTCACGGTCGAGCCGCAGGAGTCCGGCAAGGGCTTCGAGTTCGTCGACGCGATCAAGGGCGGCGTGGTGCCGCGCGAATTCATCCCGGCGGTCGAGAAGGGCGTGAACGAAGCGCTCAACACCGGCGTGATGGCGGGCTACCCGGTGGTGGACGTGAAGGTCACGCTGACCTTCGGCTCCTACCACGAGGTGGACTCGAACGAAAACGCGTTCAAGATGGCCGCCATCTTCGGCTTTAAGGAAGCCGCCAAGAAGGCCAGCCCCGTCATCCTCGAGCCGATGATGGCCGTGGAAGTCGAGACGCCCGAGGACTACGCCGGCAACGTGATGGGCGACCTGTCGTCCCGCCGCGGCATGGTGCAGGGCATGGACGACATGCCCGGCGGCGGCAAGATCATCAAGGCCGAAGTGCCGCTGTCGGAGATGTTCGGCTACTCGACGACGCTGCGCTCGATGTCGCAGGGCCGCGCCACGTACACGATGGAGTTCAAGCACTACGCCGAAGCTCCGAAGAACGTGGCCGAGGCCATCATCTCGGCGCGCACGAAGTAAATCCAACGGTCTGCGATCACCTGCCCCCCATTGCCCGCGGTGGGGGAACCAGCAAGGTGATGCAGACCTAAAACCTATACACGGGCATTGCTCTTTTTGGAGATATCAAATGGCAAAAGGCAAGTTTGAGCGGACCAAGCCGCACGTGAACGTGGGCACGATCGGCCACGTGGACCATGGCAAGACGACGCTGACGGCGGCGATCACTTCGGTGCTGGCGGCCAAGTTCGGCGGCGAAGCCAAGGCCTACGACCAGATCGATGCGGCCCCGGAAGAAAAGGCGCGCGGCATCACGATCAATACGGCGCACGTGGAGTACGAGACGTCCAAGCGCCACTACGCGCACGTTGACTGCCCCGGCCACGCCGACTATGTGAAGAACATGATCACCGGCGCCGCCCAGATGGATGGCGCCATCCTGGTGGTCTCGGCCGCCGACGGCCCCATGCCCCAGACGCGCGAGCACATCCTGCTGGCCCGCCAGGTGGGCGTGCCCTACATCATCGTGTTCATGAACAAGTGCGACATGGTCGATGACGCCGAGCTGCTGGAGCTGGTGGAGATGGAAGTTCGCGAACTCCTGTCCAAGTACGAGTTCCCCGGTGACGACACGCCCATCGTCAAGGGCTCGGCCAAACTCGCCATGGAAGGCGACAAGGGCGAGCTGGGCGAGCAAGCCATCATGAAGCTGGCCGATGCGCTGGACAGCTACATCCCCACGCCCGAGCGCGCCATTGACGGTGCGTTCCTGATGCCGGTGGAAGACGTCTTCTCCATCTCCGGCCGCGGCACGGTGGTGACGGGCCGCGTCGAGCGCGGCGTGATCAAGGTCGGCGAGGAAATCGAGATCGTGGGCCTGAAGGCGACGCTCAAGACCACCTGCACGGGCGTTGAGATGTTCCGCAAGCTGCTGGACCAGGGCCAGGCGGGCGACAACGTCGGTATCCTGCTGCGCGGCACGAAGCGCGAGGAAGTCGAGCGCGGCCAGGTGCTGTGCAAGCCCGGCTCCATCAAGCCGCACACGCACTTCACGGCCGAGATCTACGTGCTCTCCAAGGACGAAGGCGGCCGCCACACGCCGTTCTTCAACAACTACCGTCCCCAGTTCTACTTCCGCACGACGGACGTGACGGGCGCCATCGAGCTGCCCAAGGACAAGGAGATGGTGATGCCTGGCGACAACGTGACGATCACCGTCAAGCTGATCGCCCCGATCGCCATGGAAGAGGGCCTGCGCTTTGCCATCCGCGAAGGTGGCAAGACCGTCGGCGCCGGCGTCGTTGCGAAGATCATGGAGTAAGACATGGCCACGCAACAGAAAATCCGCATCCGCCTCAAGGCGTTCGACTACAAGCTGATCGACCAGTCCGCCGCCGAGATCGTCGACACGGCCAAGCGCACCGGCGCCATCGTCAAGGGCCCCGTGCCCCTGCCGACGCGCATGAAGCGCTTCGACATCCTGCGCTCGCCGCACGTGAACAAGAGCTCGCGCGACCAGTTCGAGATCCGCACGCACCAGCGCCTGATGGACATCGTCGACCCCACGGACAAGACGGTGGACGCGCTGATGAAGCTCGACTTGCCGGCCGGCGTCGACGTCGAGATCAAGCTGCAGTAAGCGCTGCCGCTGGAAAAACAAAAGCCGCCCTCGGGCGGCTTTTTCATTGCGTCGAAACTTCAGCGCTTGCCGTTCAGCCAGTCCTCGTACGCCTGGAAGCCGTACGGCCGCCCCAGGAAGTCCGAGACCAGGTTCGCGGCCGGCTTCGTGCCCGTCGCTTCCAACACGTACTTGCGGTACTTCATCGCTGCGTCGGGCTTCATGATGTCGCCCTGCGCGGTGAACGCGCTGTACATGTCCTTGGCGATCACCAGCGACCACATGTAGGTGTAGTAGATCGCCGAATAGCCGTCGAGGTGGCCGAAGGCCGTCTGGAAGTGGGTGCCGGGCACGTACTTGAAGGGCGTGTACTTCTCCTGCTGCTGCGCGGTGAACAGCGTGGTGTCCAGGCCCTTCGGGTCGCGGTTGTGCAGGCCCAGGCTGATGGCCGCCAGCGACATCTGCTGCCGCACGAACAGGCCGTTGCCGAACTCCTCGGCGTCCTTCAGCTTCTGCGCCAGCGCCAGCGGGATCGGCTGCTTCGTCTGGTAGTGGATGGCGAAGGACTGCAGGGTCTTCGGATCGCGCGCCCACTCCTCCAGCATCTGCGACGGGGCTTCGACGAAGTCCCACTCCACGCCCGCGCCCGACCAGCGTTGCTGGCCCGCGAGGACGTGGTGCACCAGGTGGCCGAATTCGTGGAAGAAGGTGACGACGTCGTTGTGCTGCATCAGCCCCGGGTCACCGTCCTTGGGCTGGGGGAAGTTGCAGACCAGCACGCCCTCGGGCAGCGCCACGTCGGCCTTGCCGGGCACCAGCGTGAACTGCGCATAGTGCTTGTACTTGTTGGCGCGCGGGTGCATGTCCAGGTAGATGCGCCCGAGCAGGCGCGAGCCGTCGAACACGTCGTAGGCCTCGACCTCCGGCGCCCAGACCTTGGCGTTCGCCACGCGCTGGTAGCGGATGCCGAACAGCTTGCCGGTGGTGGCGAGCACCGCGTTCTTGACGTTCTCGTATTGGAAGTACGGGCGCACCTCGCGCGCATCGACGCCGAACTTCTCCGACTTGATGCGGTCGGTGAGGTAGCCGGTGTCCCAGGGATTGAGAGCGGCGGCCGCCGGCTCGTCCTTCTGCTTGCGCGCCAGCAGATCGGCGTAGTCGCGTCTGGAGCGCGCATCCGCCGCGGTGGAGATCTTCTCGATGAACTCACCGGCCTTGGTGCCGCTCTCGATCATCTTGTCGGCGGTGATGTAGTCGGCCCAGTTCCTGAAGCCCAGCAGCGTGGCCTTCTCGTGGCGCTTGGCCAGGATCTGCTCCAGCACCGCGATGTTCTTCGGGTAGGCGCGGGTGCGGTACAGCTTCCAGTAGGCCTCGCGCACCGCGCCGCGCCTGGCATACGACATGAACGGCACGTAGTCGGGGCTGTCGGTGGTCAGGACCACCTTGCCGGCCGCGTTCGGCTTATGGGCCTTCACGTAGTCCTCGGGCAGGCCCTCGAGGTCGGCGGGATCGACCTCCATCCTCAGCACGCTTTCGCGGATGTTTCGCGCGAATTCCTGGCTCAGCTTCACCAGGTCGCCCTCGATCTGCTTGACGCGGTTGCGGGTGGCCTCGTCTCGGTCCACGCCCGCCAGGCGGAAGCCCAGCAGCGTGCGCTCCACGTAGTAGCGCCCGGCCGCATCCAGGGCCTTGGCGTCGATCGCCGCCAGGGCGTCGTAGATGCCGCGGTCCAGCGAGAACTCGGTGCCCAGCTCCTGGGTTTCCTGGTCGCAGGTCTCTGCGGCTTCCCGCATGGCCTTGTCCGGGTGGGTTTCATGGCCGAGGCTGGCGCGGGCATTAGCGGCCGACAGGTGCCACTGGGCCTTGTCGTAGGCCTCCAGGACACCGGCCGGGGCGGCCTTGAGCAGCTTCAGGGCGGCCATCCCGGCCTTGGCCTGGGCCATGTCGGCCCGGCAGCCTTCCAGGAACTGGGCAGGCGTGCCCGTCAGGACGCCGGAGGCCCCGACGGGCGCCGGGGCGGCGAGGGCGGGGAGGAAGGGGATGGACAGGGTGGCGAACAGGGCGCAGGCGGCGGCCGCTCGGGTGGGTCTCACGGGAGGTACTCCTACGGTTTGCTTGTGGCAGGCCGGGATTCTTGCAGATGCCCGGCCTCCAGCCTTTGCAGGCTTTCCCGGGGAAGGCTATAATCGCGGACTTCGCCCGAAGTACGGGTGGAGTTTTTTATCAACCTTCTTGTCGCCGTTTCCCGATTCTTCGGATGAAGGAAGCGTCCAACGCGGAAGCCAATTGCAGCGGCCGCGGCGCAAGTAACGGAGCAACAACATGAGTCTGAGCACCCAATTGGGTCTCTTGGGCCGCAAGGTGGGCATGATGCGCCTGTTCACCGATGACGGGGACGCAGTCCCGGTCACGGTGGTGGATGTGTCGGGCAACCGCGTCACCCAGGTCAAGTCCCAGGACACGGACGGCTACGTGGCCCTGCAGGTCACGTTCGGCAAGCGCCGCGCCTCGCGCGTTTCCAAGCCGATGGCGGGCCACCTCGCCAAGGCCGGCGTCGAAGCCGGCGAAATCATCCAGGAATTCCGCGTGACGGCCGATACGGCCGCGAAGTACGCCGCCGGCGCCACCGTGCCCGTCGCCGACCTCTTCGCCGCGGGCCAGAAGGTCGACGTGCAAGGCACCTCGATCGGCAAGGGCTACGCCGGCACGATCAAGCGCCACAACATGTCCTCGCAGCGCGCCTCGCACGGCAACAGCCGTTCGCACAACGTGCCCGGCTCGATCGGCATGGCGCAGGACCCGGGCCGCGTGTTCCCGGGCAAGCGCATGACCGGCCACATGGGCGACGAGACCGTCACCACCCAGAACCTCGACGTCGTGCGCGTCGACGCCGAGCGCAGCCTGCTGCTGATCCGCGGCGCCGTGCCCGGCTCGAAGGGCGGCTTCGTCACCGTGCGTCCCGCCGTCAAGGCGAAGCCCGCCGGCGCCGCGAAGGGAGCGAAGTAACCATGCAACTCGAACTCCTGAACGAGCAGGGCCAGGCCGCGTCGAAGATCGACGCTCCCGAGACCGTGTTCGGCCGCGAATACAACGAGGACCTGGTGCACCAGGTCGTCGTCGCCTTCCAGGCGAACGCCCGCCAGGGCACGCGCAAGCAGAAGGACCGCCAAGAGGTCAAGCACTCGACCAAGAAGCCGTTCAAGCAGAAGGGCACCGGCCGCGCGCGCGCCGGCATGACGTCGTCCCCGCTGTGGCGTGGCGGCGGACGCATCTTCCCGAACAGCCCGGACGAGAACTTCACCCAGAAGATCAACAAGAAGATGTACCGCGCCGGCATGGCGTCCATCTTCTCGCAGCTGGCCCGCGAAGGCCGGCTGGCGGTGGTCGATTCGATCAAGGTCGATTCGCCCAAGACCAAGCAACTCGCGCAGCGCTTCAAGGCGATGAACCTTGACTCCGTGCTGGTGATCGCCGACGAGGTCGACGAGAACCTGTACCTGGCGTCGCGCAACCTGGCCAACGTGCTCGTCGTCGAGCCGCGTTACGCCGACCCGCTGTCGCTGGTGCACTACAAGAAGGTGCTCGTCACCAAGGCCGCCATCGACCAGCTCAAGGAGATGTTCGCATGAGCCGCGTCAATCCCACTCCCGCTGAACGCAAGTTCGACGAAGGCCGGCTGATGCAGGTGCTCGTCGCGCCGATCGTGTCCGAGAAGGCCACGTCCGTCGCCGAGAAGAGCAACTCGGTCACCTTCAAGGTGCTGCAGGATGCCACCAAGCCCGAGATCAAGGCGGCCGTCGAACTGATGTTCAAGGTCGAGGTCAAGGGCGTCTCCGTCGTCAACATCAAGGGCAAGACCAAGCGCTTCGGCCGCTCGGTGGGCCGCCGCGACCACGTTCGCAAGGCCTACGTGACGCTGAAGGAAGGTCAAGAGCTGAACCTGTCCGGGGAGGCTGCGTAACATGGCCGTCATCAAGATGAAACCGACCACCCCCGGCCAACGGGGCATGGTCAAGATCTCGCGCGGGCACCTGCACAAGGGTGAAGGCTACGCGCCGCTGCTGGAACCGCAGCACCAGAAGTCGGGCCGCAACAACAACGGCCACATCACGACGCGCCACAAGGGCGGCGGGCATCGCCACCACTACCGCGTCGTCGACTTCCGCCGCAACAAGGACGGCATCGCCGCCAAGGTCGAGCGCATCGAGTACGACCCGAACCGCACGGCGCACCTGGCCCTGGTGGTCTACGCCGACGGCGAGCGCCGCTACATCATCGCCCCGCGTGGCGTTGAAGTCGGCCAGACGCTGATGTCCGGTTCCGAGGCGCCGATCCGCGCGGGCAACACCCTGCCGGTGCGCAACATCCCCGTCGGCTCGACGATCCACTGCATCGAGCTGAAGCCGGGCGGCGGCGCGCAGATCGCGCGTTCCGCGGGCGCCTCGGCGACGCTGCTGGCGCGCGAAGGCACGTACGCCCAGGTGCGCATGCGCTCGGGCGAAGTGCGCAAGATCCACATCGAGTGCCGCGCCACGATCGGCGAGGTCTCGAACGAGGAACACAGCCTGCGCCAGATCGGCAAGGCCGGCGTCAAGCGCCACATGGGCATCCGCCCGACGGTGCGCGGCGTCGTGATGAACCCGGTGGACCACCCGCACGGCGGCGGCGAAGGCAAGACCGGCGAAGGCCGCCACCCGGTGGACCCGTGGGGCAACCTCACGAAGGGCTACCGCACCCGCAACAACAAGCGCACGCAGACGTTCATCGTCTCGCGCCGCAAGAAGTGAAGAAGGGACATTAAGAGATGACTCGCTCCCTCAAGAAAGGTCCCTTCGTCGACCACCACCTGCAGGCGAAGGTCGACAAGGCCACGTCCGCGAAGGACAAGAAGCCGATCAAGACCTGGTCGCGCCGCTCCATGATCTCGCCCGATTTCATCGGGCTGACGATCGCCGTGCACAACGGCAAGCAGCACGTGCCGGTCTACATCACCGACCAGATGGTCGGCCACAAGCTGGGCGAATTCGCGCTCACGCGGACCTTCAAGGGTCACCCGGCCGACAAGAAGGTCGTCAAGAAGTAAAGGACACGAAACATGGAAACCCGTGCAGTCCTCCGCGGCGTCCGCCTCTCCGTCGACAAGGGTCGGCTGGTGGCCGACATGGTCCGCGGCAAGAAGGTCGACCAGGCCCTGAACATCCTGCAGTTCTCGCCCAAGAAGGGCGCGCTGATCGTGCGCAAGGTGCTGGAGTCCGCGATCGCGAACGCCGAGCACAACGACGGCGCCGACATCGACGAGCTGAAGGTCAAGACGATCCACGTCGAGCAAGGCACCACGCTCAAGCGCTTCACCGCGCGGGCCAAGGGCCGCGGCAACCGCATCAGCAAGCCCACGTGCCACGTGTACGTGACGGTCGGCAACTAAGGCAGAAGATATGGGACAGAAAATCCATCCGACCGGCTTCCGCCTCGCGGTCAGCCGCAACTGGGCCAGCCGCTGGTACGCGAACAACCGCGACTTCGCCGGCATGCTGGCCGAGGACATCAAGGTCCGCGAATTCCTGAAGGCCAAGCTGAAGAACGCGGCGGTCTCGCGCGTGCTCATCGAGCGCCCCGCCAAGAACGCCCGCATCACGATCTTCTCGGCGCGTCCGGGCGTCGTGATCGGCAAGAAGGGCGAGGACATCGAGAACCTGAAGAAGGAACTCGCCAAGCGCCTGGGCGTGCCGGTCGCGGTCAACATCGAGGAAGTGCGCAAGCCCGAAGTCGATGCCCAGCTGATCGCCGACTCGATCACCCAGCAGCTCGAGAAGCGCATCATGTTCCGCCGCGCGATGAAGCGCGCGATGCAGAACGCGATGCGCCTGGGCGCGCAGGGCATCAAGATCATGTCCGCCGGCCGCCTGAACGGCATCGAGATCGCGCGCACCGAGTGGTACCGCGAAGGCCGCGTGCCGCTCCACACGCTGCGCGCCGACATCGACTACGGTTTCAGCGAAGCCAAGACCACCTACGGCGTCATCGGCGTCAAGGTGTGGGTCTACAAGGGCGACACGCTGGGCATGCGCGACGCGCCGAACCTGGACGCCACCCCGCGTCCGGAAGGCGAAGAGCGCCGCGGCCCGCGCGGCCCGCGCCGTGACGGCGACCGCCGTGGCGGCCCCGGCGGCGATCGCCGTGGCCCGTCCACCCGCCGCACGCCGGCAACTGCAGGCGCGACGACCGCCGCACCGAGCGACGGCAGCGACAAGCCCGCCGAAGCAACCACTGGAGGCGCGCCCGACGCGCCGAAAACCACCGTTAAGCGCGTCCGCAAGACTGCCGCGCCTGCCGCCACGCCGGCAGACGGTAAAGGAGAGTAAACATGCTGCAACCCGCACGCCGCAAGTTCCGCAAGGAACAGAAGGGCCGCAACACCGGCATCGCCACCCGGGGCAACTCGGTGGCCTTCGGTGACTTCGGCCTCAAGTGCACGGACCGTGGCCGCCTGACGGCCCGCCAGATCGAAGCCGCGCGCCGCGCGATCTCCCGCCACGTCAAGCGCGGCGGCCGCATCTGGATCCGTGTGTTCCCCGACAAGCCGATCTCCCAGAAGCCCGCCGAAGTGCGGATGGGCAACGGCAAGGGCAACCCCGAGTACTACGTGGCCGAGATCCAGCCGGGCAAGGTCGTGTTCGAGATCGTCGGCGTGACCGAGGAACTCGCGCGCGAGGCGTTCCGCCTGGCCGCCGCGAAGCTGCCGCTTCGCACCGCGTTCGTCGCCCGCCAGATCGGCGCGTAAGCAGGAGGAATTGGAAAAATGAAAACTGCTGAACTGCGCCAGAAGGACGTGACCGAGCTCGCCAAGGAAGTGTCGGACCTGCAGAAGGCCCACTTCGGCCTGCGCATGCAGAAGGCCACGCAACAACTCACGAACACCGCGACGCTGCGCCACACCCGCCGCGACATCGCGCGTGCGAAGACCATCCTCGCCCAGAAGCAGGGCGAGCAGAAGGCTGCGAAGTAAGGAAGGATGAGAACAATGGCTGAAAAGACTTCCCTCAAGCGCACCCTGGTCGGCAAGGTCGTGAGCGACAAGCGCAACAAGACCGTCACCGTGCTCGTCGAGCGCCGCGTCAAGCACGCGCTCTACGGCAAGATCGTCGCCAAGTCGAGCAAGTACCACGCGCACGACGAGAAGGGTGAATTCCACCTCGGCGACATCGTCGAGATCGAGGAAAGCCGCCCGATCTCCAAGACGAAGAACTGGGTGGCGACCCGCCTCGTCGAGAAGGCTGCCGAGGTCTAAACCCCTCCCGGCATCCGATCCGAAACGCCCTTTGGCGTTTCGGCGCTGCAAGCATCGCCGGAACGGCCCACAATGTGGGCCGTTTCTCTTTTTCCGGAGGCAAGTGATGATCAAGGTCGGTGACCCGCTCCCCGCAGTGACGCTGCAGGAGTTTTCCGAAGTCGAAGGCAACGGCTGCTCGATCGGCCCGAACCCCGTGAACGTGGCCGAGGCCAGCAAGGGCAAGACCATCGCCCTGTTCGCGTTGCCCGGCGCTTTCACGCCCACTTGCTCGGCCAAGCACGTGCCCGGCTTCGTCGAGAAGGCCGGCGAGCTGCAGAAGGCCGGCGTCGACGAGATCTGGTGCCTGTCGGTGAACGACGCGTTCGTGATGGGCGCGTGGGCGCGCGACCAGAAGACGGCGGGCAAGGTGCGCATGCTGGCCGACGGCAGCGCCGACTTCGCCAAGGCGGCGGGCCTGACGCTCGACCTCACGGGCCGCGGCATGGGCATCCGCAGCGCGCGCTATTCGATGCTGGTGAAGGACGGCAAGGTCGCCTCGCTCAACGTCGAGGCGCCCGGCAAGTTCGAGGTCAGCGACGCAGGGACGATGCTGTCGCAGCTAAAGGGCTGAAGCCCGAGATGCGGCCGGTGCGGCGCTGCGTGCGCGGCGCCGCCTCCAGGTCCGCCTTGAGGTAGTGCGCCCCCGGGATGGGGTTGTGGTAGTACGGCGGGATCTCGCGGAAGCCGAGGTCCTCGTACAGCCCGCGCGCCGCTTCCATGTCGTCCAGCGTATCCAGCAGCACGCAGCTGTAGCCGGCCTCCAGCGCCGCGTCGAGCGCGGCCTGCGCGAGCTCGCGGCCCAAGCCGCTGCCGCGATAGTGGTCGCGCACGTACAGGCGCTTCATCTCGGCGGCGTTCGGGTAGTCCGCGCTGTCCAGCGGGCGCAGCGCGACGCAGCCGGCGGGCTTGCCGTCGATCGCGGCCATGTACAGCGCTCCGCGCGGCGCGGCGTACTCGCCCGGCAGGGCGGCGAGCTCCTCGTCGAGGGACTGGAAGCAGAGGTCCACGCCCAGCGATTGCGCGTACTCGCGGATGAGCGAGCGCACGGCGTCGAGGTCTTGGGGGTGGGTCGGGGAGATGAGCTCGGCGAGCGGTATCTGCGGGGTGTCCAAGCGCGTGCCACGGAAACTCTGGGCCCTTCAGTGTAGCGTCCGTGCCCGGCCGTGCAAGCCAGATGCAACAGCTCGCTCAGCCCCCAAGCTTCACGACACAATACATCACAAGTGAGCACAAGCTCAGCAGCGCGACCGCCAGCCAGCGCGACCGGGCATCGTCGCGCGAAGGCTCGCCCGGTCCCGCCTGCTCCCCGTGCACCATGGCGGCGACGAGGTTTCGGCCGCGCGCCAGGTAATAGAGGACGGCGATCAGGTGCAACGACACCAGCACGATCAGCACGACCTGGCCGACGCGCTTGTGGTAGCCGGTCATGAAACGCACCGTGTCGTTCGACACCAGCACCGACAGCGGCGCCGCGAAGTCCTCCTTGGTGGCGGAGAACAGGCCGCTGGCCACCTGCAACGCGAAGAACAGCAGCAAGGCGTAGACCGAGAAGGCGCCAAGCGGGTTGTGTCCCGGCGCGTCGGCGTGCGCGCCGCGCAGGTAGGCCCATGCGCGCGCCGGCGAAGGCGCGAAGGCCGCGAAGCGCGACCAGCGTCCGCCGACGAAGCCCCACACCAGGCGAAAGAGCAGCAGCGCGCCGACGCAGTAGCCGATGCGGGCATGCCACTCCAGTGCGTCGCCCTTCATCTTGCCGGTCACGAGCAGGCCTACGGCGCATGCAGCGAGCAGCCAGTGGAACACCCGCGTGGGCAGGTCCCAGACCTTGGTGCGGAGGGTTGTTGCGGCTTCCATGGCTTTATTCCATCGCGAATGTACGGACGTTCCCCAATGCCGGATCGCGGTCGGCGGGCCAGACTTGCGCCAGGAGGCCCGTTGCCATGAAGTGTGCACTGATTGCCCTGGCCATGCTGGCAGCGCTGCCGGCGCATGCGCAGTTCCGCAAGCCCGAGGACGCGGTGAAGTACCGCCAGAGCGTCATGAACGTCATGGGCACCAGTTTTTACACGCGCCTGGGCGCGATGGCCAAGGACCGCGTGCCGTTCGACGCGAAGGTGGCGCAGGAGCATGCGGACGTGGTCGTCGCCATGTCGCGGCTGCCGTGGATCGCGTTCGCTCCCGAGACCAACGGCGTCGGCCGCACCGACGCCAAGCCGGTGCTCTGGAGCGAGCTGCCCAAGTTCCGTGAGCTCGCCGACCAGATGCAGGCCGAGGTGCTGAAGCTGCAGGCCGCGGCCCGCACGGGCAACCTCGACGCGGTGAAAGCCGCGTGGCGCGCGGCCGACAAGGCCTGCGTGAACTGCCACGACGCGTACACGAACCAATAGGCGGCCTTTGCAGGATTGGTTGGGACACCCCGCGGTCCAGGGCGGCATCCTGCCGTTCATCGCCGCGCTCGCGGTTGCGGCACCGCTCGCCCGCACGCGCTGGCTCGCCCTGGCCCAGGTCGCGGGCTTTGCCGCGTGCGCGACGCTGGCGATCGGCTGGTCGCTTGAATCCCTGCCATCGACTCGCCGGCTCGCCCTCGTGGCGGTCGCATCGTTGGCGCTGTGCGTGCTGGTCGAGCAGGTCCGGACGCGTTCGGCGCGTATCCTGGTCGTCGCCGTGCTCGCGGCCTCGAGCGCGTGGGTCCTCTGGCGCTTGCTCGCGCAGAAGGAGCTTGCAGCCGCCGCCGGTGCCGGGCTTGTCATCGCGGCCTACGTCGCATGGCAGGCCGCGGCGACCCTGAGGGTGTCCGCCGACCCCGTGCGCGGTGCTGCTGCCGCAGCGGCCCTGGGATTCGGCACCGGCGTCGTGGCGATCCTGGGCGCCTCGGCCCTGCTGGGCGTCTCGGGCCTCGCCGCGGGCTCCGCGGCTGCGGCCACGCTGTGCGTGCAGGCATTGCGCGGGCGGCCGGCGCCCGACGGCCGCAGCGTCTCCCTGCCCGCCACCGTCGCGGCTTCGCTGGTGGGAGTCGCCGCCGTGATGACCGCCGAACTGCCCTGGTACGTCCTGATCCCGCTGCTTGCCGTGGCGCCGGCCGCAATGCTGGCCACGCCCGCTGGCGCGCGCTGGCGCGCATCACTCGCCTTTCCCCTCTCGCTGGTGCCGGCGCTTGCCGCCGTCGCACTGGCCTGGTATCGCCCCCTGTAATCCCATTCCAACAAGGAGACCGCTGATGAAGACCCTGCCGAAAGTCCTGCTGTCGCTGCTGGCCCCGCTGCCTGTGCTGGCCGCGCCCGTCACCTACAACGTCGACCCCGTGCACTCGTTCCCGAACTTCGCGATCGGCCACTTCGGCATGAGCACCATCCACGGCCGCTTCGAGGAGATGAACGGCCGCGTCGTCCTCGACGTCGCGGAGAAGACCGGCAGCGTCGACATCCGGATCAAGGCAGCCACGGTGAACACGGGCGATGCCAAGCACGAGCCGGGCAGCTTCGCGGCGCGCAACTACGGCCCGCGTTCGCGCGACGAGCACCTGCGCTCGGCGGACTTCTTCAATGTCGCCGAGTTCCCGGAGATCACCTTCAAGTCCACCAAGCTGACCTTCAGCGGCGAAGCCCTGGAAAGCGTGGAGGGCAACCTGACGATGGTGGGTGTGACGCGCCCCGTGAAGCTGCGGGTCACCTTGTTCAAGTGCGGCCCGAACCCGTTTTCGAAAAAACCCATGTGCGGCGCCGACCTGGAAGGCAGCATCAAGCGCACGGACTTCGGCCTGAAATTCGGCGTGCCGGCGATCTCCGACGAGGTGAAGCTCTCGATCGGCGTGGAGGCCTACCCCGAGTAAACCGCCCGAAGGCGTTCAGCCCTCGGCGAGGAGCTTCTCGATCAGCTGGTGCAGTTCGGCGAAGTTGGGCTCGCCGACGTAGCGCTTGACGATCTCGCCGCGCTTGTTCAGCAGGAAGGTCGTGGGCGTCAGCTGCACGTCGCCCCAGGCCTTCGCGACCGCGCCGGTGTTGTCGATCGCCACCTGGAAGGGCAGCTTGCGCGTCTGCGTGTAATTGACGACGTAGCTGGGTGGGTCGTAGCTCATGGCCACCGCCAGCATGTCGTAGCCCTTGCCGTGGTACTTGTCGTACGTGGCCACCATCTTCGGCATCTCGGCGACGCAGGTCACGCAGCTGGTGGCCCAGAAATTCACCAGCGTCACGCGGCCCTTGAGGTCGGGGGTGCTCTTCTTCGAGCCGTCGAGCAGGACGTAGGTGGCCGCGGGCGCCGATTCGTTCGAACCGGCGACGTAGAAGGCGGCGCCCGCGGCGACGGCCGCTGCGGTGACTCCTGCGATGAGCGCGGGGCGGGACATGCCGCGATTTTACGGGCGGCCCCAAGGCCGCCGTTTGCGCAAGGTCATGCGCGGCGTTTCAGGCCGTGCCCTGCTTGCGGGCGGCCGCGATGCGCGCGTCGTCCCAACCGAGCACCTCGCGCAGGACCTCCGCGGTGTGCTGCCCCAAAAGCGGCGGCGGGCGGTCGGTGCGCACGGGCGTGCCACTCATCTGGATGGGGCTGGCCACCAGCCGCACGCCTTCGCGCAGCGGGTGCCGCCATGTGTCCACCATGCCGCGGTGGTTCACCTGCGGATCGGCGAAGACTTCGTCGAGCGTGTTGATCGGCCCGCATGGCACCTTGGCGGCCTCGAGCGTGGCCAGCCAGTCGGCTTTCGTGCGCGAGCGCATCACGTCCTCGAGGATGGGAACGAGCACGCCGCGGTTGCGCACGCGCTCCTGGTTCTTCGCGAAGCGCGGGTCCGCCGCGAGTTCCGGCCGCCGCGCCGCTTCGCAGAACTTCGCGAACTGCGAGTCGTTGCCCACGGCGAGGATGAGGAAGTCGCGGCCATGCGCGCCCGGCGCGGTCTCGAACACCTGGTACGGCACGATGTTCTGGTGCGCATTGCCGGCGCGGCCGGGGACGTTCCCGCTGACCAGGTAGTTGGCGCCGAGGTTGGCGAGCATCGCCACCTGCGTGTCGAGCAATGCCATGTCCACGCGCTGGCCTTCACCCGTCTTCTCCGCGTGGCGCAGGGCCGCGAGGATCGCAACCGTCGCGTACATGCCGGTGAACAGGTCCGCCACGGCCACGCCGACTTTCTGCGGCCCACCGCCCAGGTCGTCGCGCTCCCCGGTGATGCTCATCAGCCCGCCCATGCCTTGCACGATGTAGTCGTAGCCCGCGCGGCTGCTGTAGGGCCCGTCCTGGCCGAAGCCGGTGATGCTGCAGTAGACCAGCCGCGGGTTGAGCGCGCGGATGTCGTCGTAGCCCAGGCCGTAGCGCTTGAGGTCACCGACCTTGAAGTTTTCCACCAGCACGTCGCAATGCTGCGCCAGCTCGCGCACCAGCGCCTGGCCTTCGCCCGTCGCGATGTCGCAGGTGACGGAGCGCTTGTTGCGGTTGCAGCCGAGGTAGTACGCCGCCTCGTGCGTGTCGCGCCCCTCGCCGTCCTGCAGGAAGGGCGGGCCCCAGCCGCGCGTGTCGTCGCCGCTGCCCGGCCGTTCGATCTTGATGACGTCGGCGCCCAGGTCCGCCAGCGTCTGCGTGCACCAGGGCCCGGCGAGCACGCGGGAGAGGTCCAGGACGCGGATGCCGGCGAGGGAGTTCATGCCACGCATTTTCGGCCAAACCATAATCGCCCCATGCCCCGCGTATTCCCTGCGGCGGCGCTGCTGGCCGCGGCGGCCTGCACGCCCACGTTCAACTGGCGCGAGATCACGGTCGAACCGGCGGCCCTGCACGCCAGCTTCCCCTGCAAGCCCGACAAGGCCGAGCGCAAGATGGCCTTCACGCGCGAGCGCGAGCTGCTCGTCCACGCCGTGGGCTGCGAGGCCGGCGGCGCTTCGTACGCGGTGCTGTGGGCCGACGTGGGCTCGCCCGCCGATCTCGCGGGTGCGATGGCGCAGTGGAAGCAGGCCAGCCTCGCGACCTCGCATGGCCGCGTCGAAACGGAAGCCGCGTTCGTCCCGCGCGGCGCGCTGGCCCTGCCCCAGTCGCAGCAGGTGCGCGCCGCGGGGCAGCGGGCCGACGGCAGCGCGCTCCAGAGCCAGTCCGCCTACTTCGCGCGCGGCAGCGCGGTGTTCCAGGCCGTGGTGTTCGCGCCGCAGCTGAAGGGCGAGATGACCGAGCCCTTCTTCGCCGGGCTGCGCTTCGAATGAGCGTGCTCACGCCGCGGCG
Source organism: Ramlibacter sp. PS4R-6 (assembly GCF_037572775.1). Classification (NCBI taxonomy): domain Bacteria; kingdom Pseudomonadati; phylum Pseudomonadota; class Betaproteobacteria; order Burkholderiales; family Comamonadaceae; genus Ramlibacter; species Ramlibacter sp. PS4R-6. The sequence goes on from NZ_JBBHKA010000001.1 coordinate 1,071,210, forward strand.
CGCGGTCCTCGTCTTCCTCGCGTTCGCCTTCGCATACTTCTTCTCGGCGGTGCTGCGCGCGATCACCGCGACGCTCTCGCCCACGCTCACGCAGGAGTTCTCGCTCAGCGCGCAGGAGCTCGGCCTGCTCGCCGGCGGCTTCTTCCTCGGCTTCGCCGCCACGCAGCTGCCGCTGGGCACCTGGCTGGATCGCCACGGCCCGCAAAAGGTGATGCTTGGCTTCATGCTGGTCGCCATCGCGGGCTGCGTGGCCTTCTCGCTGGCGGGCGGCTTCACGGGCCTGCTGGTCGCGCGCATCCTGTGCGGCGTCGGCGTCAGCGCCTGCCTGATGGCGCCGCTCACCGGCTACCGCCACTGGCTCGAGCCGGCGGCGCAGCTGCGCGCCAACTCGTGGATGCTGATGACGGGCTCGCTGGGCATGGTGGCCTCGACGCTGCCGGTGCAATGGCTGATGCCGCTGGTGGGCTGGCGGCCGATCTTCTGGATCGTCGCGGCGGGCATCGCGGTGGCCAGCATCGCGATCGCCTTCCTCTCGCCGCACTGGGACGCGGGCGGGCACGCGGGCGACGCGCCGCCGAGCTACGCGCAGGTCTGGCGCCACGCCTACTTCCGCCGCATGGTGCCCATCGGCTTCTTCAACTACGGCGGCATGATCGCCATCCAGTCGCTGTGGGCCGGGCCGTGGCTGGTGCGCGTGGTCGGGCAGGACCCGGCGGACGCCGCGCGCGGGCTGTTCCTGGTCAACGTCTGCATGCTGGCCACCTTCTGGAGCTGGGGCCTGGCCAACCCTTGGCTGCAGCGGCGCGGCTTCACCACCGACCGCCTGATCGCCGGCGGCGTGCCGCTGAGCCTCGCCATGCTGGCCGGCATCGTGGTCGCGGGGCCCCACGCGGGCGCATGGGCCTGGGCGCTGTTCTGCGTGACGAGCACCTTTGTTTCGCTCGCGCAGCCGGCCGTCGGCATGGCCTTCCCGCCGGCGCTCGCGGGCCGGGCGCTCTCGGCCTACAACCTCGTGATCTTCGCCGGCGTGTTCACGGTTCAATGGGGCATCGGCCTGCTCGTCGATGCGTTCGGCGCGATGGGCTGGGACCCCGTCGCCGCCTACCGTGGCGCGATGGCCGCATTCCTCGCCACCTGCGCCTTCGGCTACGGCTGGTTTTTGCGGCGCAAGGGATAATCGAAGCGAGTGAACGCCATCCTCATCATCGCCCACGCACCGCTCGCGCACGCGCTGCGGCAATGCGCGCTGCACGTCTTCCCCGACTGCGGCCAGCAGCTGTCGGCGATCGACGTGCAGCCCAACCTGCCGCCGGAGGAGACCCTGGCCATGGCGCGCATCGCGATGGACCAGCTCTCGCGCCTGCCGGGCGTGCAGGGCGTGCTCGTGCTCACCGACATTTTCGGGGCCACGCCGAGCAACGTCGCGCAGAAGCTGGTGGACGGCGTGAAGTCGCGCCTCATCACCGGCGTGAACCTGCCGATGCTGCTGCGCGCCGTGAGCTACCGCGGCGAGCCGCTCGACGCCCTGGTCTCGCGCGCCGTCATCGGCGGCACGCAGGGCGTGATGCAGGTGGCGATCACGGCGCCGCAGAACCAACACCGCCGCAGCAATGAGCAAGACCACCGCGACCATCAGCAATAAGCTGGGCCTGCATGCCCGCGCGTCGGCCAAGCTCACCAAGCTGGCCGCCGGCTACCCCTGCGAGGTCTGGATCAGTCGGGGAGACCGGCGCGTCAACGCCAAGAGCATCATGGGCGTGATGATGCTGGCCGCGGGCATCGGCAGCGAGGTCGAGGTCGAGACGATCGGCGAGCGCGAGCAGGAGGCGATGGAAGCGATCGTCGCGCTGATCGCCGACAAGTTCGGGGAAGGCGAATGACCTTCTCGGTCCACGGCCTGGCGGTCTCGCGCGGCGTCGCGATCGGGCGCGCCGTGCTGATGGCTTCCAGCCGCGTGGACGTGGCGCACTACTTCATCGAGCCGCAGCAGGCCGAGGCCGAGATCGAGCGCATCCGCGTCGGCCGCAACGCGGTGGTCGACGAGATCCACCGCCTGCAGGCATCCATCGCGCAGATGGGGCCCAAGGAGGCGCCGCACGAGCTCACGGCCCTGCTGGACGTGCACCTGATGCTGCTGCAGGACGAGGAGCTGATCTCCGGCGTCAAGCACTGGATCACCGAGCGCTCCTACAACGCCGAATGGGCCCTGACGACGCAGCTCGAGGTGCTGTCGCGCCAGTTCGACGAGATGGAGGACCAGTACCTGCGCGAGCGCAAGGCCGACCTCGAGCAGGTGGCCGAACGCATCCTGCGCTACATGAAGGGCGTGCCGTCGCCCGTGGCGCCGCCGCCGTCGAAGCGCAAGACGCAGCAGGACCTGCTGCTGGACGACAGCATGGACGTGCCGCTGGTGCTGCTGGCGCACGACCTGTCGCCGGCCGACATGCTGCAGTTCAAGCAGAGCGTGTTCGCCGGTTTCGTCACCGACGTGGGCGGGCGCAACTCGCACACGGCCATCGTCGCGCGCAGCATGGACATCCCGGCGGTGGTCGGCGCGCGCAGCGCCTCGCAGCTGGTGCGCCAGGACGACTGGGTGATCATCGACGGCGACTCCGGCGTGATGATCGTCGACCCCTCGCCGATCATCCTGGCCGAGTACGGCTTCAAGCAGCGGCAGGGCGAGCTCGAGCGCGGCCGCCTGCAGCGCCTGCGGCACACACCGGCGATCACCATGGACGGCCAGAAGGTCGAGCTGCTCGCCAACATCGAGCTGCCCGAGGACGCGCCGGCGGCGTTGAAGGCAGGCGCCGTGGGCGTGGGCCTGTTCCGCAGCGAGTTCCTCTTCATGGGCCGGCGCGGCGACCTGCCCGACGAGGACGAGCAGTACGACGCGTACGTGCGCGCGGTCAAGGGCATGGAAGGCCTGCCGGTCACCATCCGCACCATCGACGTCGGCGCCGACAAGCCCATCGACGAATCGGTGCGCGACGAGGCACACCTGAACCCGGCGCTGGGCCTGCGCGCCATTCGCTGGAGCCTGGCCGACCCGGCGATGTTCCTCACGCAGCTGCGCGCCATCCTGCGTGCCGCCGCGCACGGCCAGGTGAACATGCTGATCCCGATGCTGGCGCACGCCAGCGAGATCCGCCAGACGATCTCGCTGATCGACTACGCGAAAGCGGAGCTGGACAACCGCGGCATTCCCTACGGGCCCGTGAAGCTGGGCGCGATGATCGAGATCCCGGCGGCGGCGCTGACGCTGAAGATCTTCCTGAAGTACTTCGACTTCCTCTCGCTGGGCACCAACGACCTGATCCAGTACACGCTGGCCATCGACCGCGCCGACGAGTCGGTCGCGCACCTGTACGACCCCCTGCACCCGGCGGTGCTGCGCTTGGTCGCGGAGACGATCGCCGAGTGCAACCGGCAGGGCAAGGGCGTGAGCGTGTGCGGCGAAATGGCGGGCGATACGGCGATGACGCGCCTGCTGCTGGGCCTGGGCCTGCGCAGCTTCTCCATGCACCCGGCGCAGATCCTCGCGGTGAAGCAGGAGATCCTGCGCGCCGACGCGGTGCGCCTCGCGCCCTGGGCTGCTCAGGTCGTCGACGCCGAGGACCCGGCCGCGCTCTTGTCGGCCTGAGGCTCGCGCGTGCCCACGAAGGCCGCGCCGATGATCAACGCCGCCGACGCCGCGATGCTCCACGTGGGCGTGCGGCCCGTCACCAGCATCAGCAGCAGCGTCGACGCGAAGGGCGTGATGTAGCTGAGGATGCCGATCTGGCGCGGGTCGCCCAGCTTCAGCGCCTTGTCCCACAGGAAGAACGCCGCGCCCAGCGGGCCGAGGCCGGCGATGACGATGCGCACCCAGTCGCCGGTATTCAAATGAACCGAGGGCTCGAACAAGGCGTGGCACGCCAGCGCGAGCAGGCCCGACACGAGCCCGAACAGGCCGATCGCGGCGGTGGAGAACGGCGCGACACGGCGCGTCATCAGCGAGTACGTCGACCAGATGAAGGCCGCGGCGAGCGCGGCGACATAGCCCCACGACCAGCCGCCGCCCGACGTGCCGCCGCCGAGGATCGCGATGGCCGCGCCGGCGAAGCCAGCCAGTGCCGCCAGCACGTGGCGCGTGTGCAGCGTGAAGCCCCGCAGGATCACCGGCGCCAGCACCACGATCAGGAGCGGCCACAGGTAGTTGACGAGGTTGGCCTCGACCGCCGGCGCGTGGCGCAGCGCCATGAACAGCAGGAAGTGGTAGGCGAACAGGCCGTAGATGCCCAGCGCCAGCGTCGCCAGCGGGATGCGCCAGTCGCGCACGTGCGCCCACGCGGGCACGCTGCCGATCACCAGCGCCAGGCCGGTGAGCAGGAAAGGCGGCACATGGGCGAGCGACACGCCAAGCGCCGCAAGCGACGCCCACAGCGCGATTGCGCCCAGCGCGTAGAGGTTCGCGTGCAAGCCGTCAGGCCACGCCGGCGGCGTGAGCCTGCTGGTCGGCGTGGTACGAGCTGCGCACCATCGCGCCGACCGCGGCGTGCGAGAAGCCCATCTCCCGGGCCTTCGCCTCGAACGCCTTGAACTGGTCCGGGTGCACGTAGCGGCGCACCGGCAGGTGCGACGTGGAAGGCGCGAGGTACTGGCCGATGGTCAGCATGTCGATGTGGTGCTCGCGCATGTCGCGCATCACCTCGAGGATTTCCTCGTCGGTTTCGCCCAGGCCCACCATCAGGCCGCTCTTGGTCGGGATGTGCGGGAAGAGGGCCTTGAACTTCTTGAGCAGGTTCAGGCTGAACTTGTAGTCCGAGCCGGGGCGCGCTTCCTTGTACAGGCGCGGGATCGTCTCGAGGTTGTGGTTCATCACGTCTGGCGGCGCGGCCTTCAGGATCTCCAGCGCGCGGTCGTCGCGGCCGCGGAAGTCGGGCACCAGCACCTCGATGGTGGTTCCGGGCGAAAGCTCGCGCGTGCGGCGGATGCACTCGACGAAATGGCCGGCGCCGCCGTCGCGCAGGTCGTCGCGGTCCACGCTGGTGATCACCACGTACTTCAGCTTCAGCTTGGCGATGGTCTTCGCGAGGTTCTCGGGTTCGTTCACGTCCAGCGGGTCGGGACGGCCGTGGCCGACGTCGCAGAACGGGCAGCGCCGCGTGCACTTGTCGCCCATGATCATGAACGTGGCCGTGCCCTTGCCGAAGCACTCGCCGATGTTGGGGCAGGAGGCTTCCTCGCACACGGTGTTCAGGTTCGCCTCGCGCAGGATCTGCTTGATCTCGTAGAAGCGGGTGTTGGCGGAGCCGGCGCGCACGCGGATCCAGTCGGGCTTGCGCAGGATCTCGTGCTGCTCCACCTTCACCGGGATGCGCGAGAGCTTCGCGGCCGCCTTCTGCTTGGCGGACGCGTCGTAGGTCTCGAGCGATTGCACTTCGCGGACGACTTCCTTGCTGCTCATCGGAAACTTTCAGGGCGCGAGGCGTGCGGCCAGCTGCTGGCCCAGGACGCGCGCCGCTTCTTCCCAGGTGGTGGAGACCCCGATTGTAGAAAGATCGACGGTTTCCAGCCCGGCATAGCCGCAGGGGTCGATCCGCGAGAAGGGTTCCAGGTCCATGGCCACGTTCAGGGCCACCCCGTGGTAGGTGCTGTGGCGGCTGATCTTGATGCCCAGGGCGGCGATCTTGCCCAGGCCCTGGAACTGGTCAGGGCCGGGCTGGGGGTCGATCCGCGCGTGCCCCCGGGGGTCGTCGAGCTTCACGTAGATGCCCGGCGCGCCGCGCACGCGGTGCCCCGTCACGCCGAAATGCATCAGGGTGCGGATCACCGCCTCCTCGATGCGAAAGACGTATTCCTTGACGTAGTAGCCGGCCCGCTGCAGGTCGACCAAGGGGTAGGCGACCACCTGGCCGGGCCCGTGGTACGTGACCTGGCCGCCGCGGTTGGTGGCGACCACCGGGATGCCGCCGGCGTCGTGCACGTGCTCCGGCTTGCCGGCCAGGCCCTGGGTGAACACCGGCGGGTGCTCGCACAGCCACAGTTCGTCGTCGGTGTCCGCGGTGCGCGCCGCGGTGAAGTCGCGCATGGCCTCGTACGTGGGCTCGTACGCAACGCGCCCGCGCACGACCCCGCGCATCAGAGCACGACCTTCACCATCGGGTGGGTCGAGAGCGTGCGGTACAGCTCGTCGAGCTGCTCGCGGCTGGTGGCCGTGATGGTGATCGTGATGCCCAGGTAATTGCCGGCCTTGCTGTCGCGCAGCTCGATGGTCGAGGCGTCGAACGAGGGGTCGAACTGCCTGGCGATCTGCGTCACGGCGTGGACGAACCCGTCCACCTTCGCGCCCATGACCTTGATGGGAAAGCGCGAGGGGTACTCGATGAGCGACTTGTCGGGGGTGGTGAGCTGTTTCATCGTCAGGAAGCTTGCTTCGCCCGCTGGTAGCCGGCGTACAGCTTCTCGTAGATAGGGCCGGGCCGGCCATTTCCAACGGGCCGGCCGTCCAGCATGGACACGGCCATCACTTCCTTGGTGGCGGAGCTCAGGAGGATCTCGTCGGCGGCCAGCACCTCCTCGCGGCTGATGCGGCGCAGCTCGAACGGCACCCCCGCGTCGCGGCACAGCGTTTCCAGCAGCCCGAAGCGGATGCCTTCGAGCACGAGGTTGTCCTTGGGCACGCCCAGCACCTTGCCGCCCTTGACGACCCACACGTTCGACGACGAGGCTTCGCTCAGGAACCCGTCGCGGAACATGATGGTTTCCAGCGCGCCCACGTCGGCGCTCATCTGGCGCGACACCACGGCGCCGGCCAGGCTGGTGCTCTTGATGTGCGCCTTCTTCCAGCGGAAGTCGTCGGCGGTGATGCAGGCCGCGCCTTTCGCGCGCTCCTCGGGCGTGTAGATGTACAGGCGGTTGCTCATCGCGAACACCGTCGGCTCCAGGCCCGGGATCATCGCGTGGTCGCGCATCGCCACGCCGCGCGAGATCTGCAGGTACACCATCTGCGTCGTCTCGGCCGCGGGCTTGCCTTGCGAGGCCGCGTAGCGGTTCAGCAACTCGACGACGAGCTCGCGCCACTGCGCCTTCGTCATCGGGTTGGGGATGCGCAGCTCCTTCAGGCTGCGCTCCAGGCGCGCCAGGTGCTCGTCGAAGCGGAACGGGCGGCCGTTGTAGGCGGGCACGACTTCGTAGATGCCGTCGCCGAAGATGAAGCCGCGGTCCATCACGCTCACCTTGGCGTTGGGCAGCGTCGTGAATTCGCCATTGAGGTAGCAGGGCAGGTCGGGGAGTTGCGCGCTCATGGTGCGATTGTCCTTGTTTCGCCGATCTTCACCACGAAGAAGTCCTCATCCGCCACGCCCATGGCGCGGCGAGCGGCGGCCAGGTCGCGCGGCGGCGCGTCCAGCGGCTCGTCGGTGAGCGAGAACGTGCCCCAATGGATGCCCACGCTGCGGCGCGCGCCCAGGTCCTTGTGGGCCTGCACCGCCTCGGCGGGGTTCATGTGCTGCTCCGTCATGAACCAGCGCGGTTCGTAGGCGCCGATGGCGAGCAGTGCGACGTCGAACAGCACGCCGTCCCGGGCTTTCGCCGCGAGCCGGGCGCGCGTGTCGGCGAAGTCGCGCGAATAGCCCGTGTCGCCGGAGAAATACCAGCGCAGGTCGGGCGCGAACACGGCCCAGCCGCCCCACAGCGTCTGGTTGCGGTCGCCCAGCCCGCGCGCCGACCAGTGCTGCACCGGTACCAGGTGGAACTCGACGCCACCCACCACCCGCCTGTCCCACCAGTCCATCTCGGCGACGTTGCGCACGCCTTCGCGTTCGAGGAAGGGCTTCAAGCCCAGCGGCACGAGGATGAGCGTGCGGCCGTCCGATCGGTCGCTGAGTGCGCGCACGCTGGCCAGGTCGAGGTGGTCGTAGTGGTTGTGCGAGATCACGACCACGTCGATCGGCGGCAGGTCGGCCAGCGCGATGCCCGGCGGCTGGGCTCGTTTCGGCCCGACGAAATCCAGCGGCGAGGCGCGCTCGCTGAACACCGGGTCGGTGAGCACGTTGAGGCCCCCGCACTGCACGAGCGTGCTCGCATGGCCGATCCACGTGACCGAGGGCTGGCGCTGCTGCAGCTGCGCGAGGTTCGGCGCGGCTGTCGGCGTGGGCTCCTTCGCGGGCGGCGGCAGGCCGTCGCGGATCGCCGCGATGCGCCAGCGCACCAGGTCCGAGAACGGCTTGTTGACGCGCGCGATGTGGTTGTTGCGGAAACCGTCCGGCGCATGGTGCGGTTTGCTCGCGTCGTAGTACGGGTTGACGTGCGTGGCGCAGCCGGCCAGCAGCCAGCCCGCGGCCAGGCCGCACAGCGGCCTCAATGCCACAGCATCACGGCGGCGATCGCCAACCAGCCGAGCCCGAGGTTGACCTTGGCCAGCAGCGCGATCTGCCCGGCCGCCGCGCCGGCCACCGGCCATTCCTCGCGTGCCGCCGCCGCCTTCAGGCGCTTCCACGGCGCGAACCAGATGTGGCCGAACACGAGCATCATCACCACCCCCAGCACGGCCATCACCGACCAGCCCATCGGCATGCGGGCGGAGCCGGCCATCATCGCGCCCCCGGTGACCAGCAGCACGGCGATGCTGATCATGACCACGGCGAAGAAACGCCTCAGCACTTCCGCCACCACGCGCACGCGCAGCGGCGGTTCGACCTGGCCCAGCGCGGGGCGCAGCGCCAGCACCATGAAGGCCATGCCGCCCATCCAGAAGATGGCGGCGGCGACGTGCAGGAAACGCATGAGGTCGTGCATGGCCGCATTTTCGCGTCCTACGTAGAACCACTGGAGCGGCCGGACATGCCCCGTCGCATGCACCGGGATAGTCAGGGAACAGTCGGGTTCCTACCTATAATGGGAGGCTTTGTGAAATTCAGGACCCCCGGCAGGCGCACCGAACATGACAACACGCGCCTGGCCTCCTGACGATCGCGAGGGAGCGGAGGAAAACGCCCCGATCACGCCGCTGACCGCCGACCAGGCGCGCCGGCTGCGTGAACAACACCCCCCGGTTTCCCCCTGGTGGGTGGTGGCGGGGCAAGCTGGCGTGGGGCTCCTGGCGGCTTTGGCGGCCTGGGGCATCACAGGGAAGCAAAACGTTGGGTGGTCCACCGGTTACGGTGCGCTGGCCGTGGTGATCCCCGCGGCCCTTTTTGCGCGGGGCCTGACGTCGCGTTTTTCTTCCCGGAACGCGGCCACGGCCGCGGCCGGTTTCATGGTGTGGGAGATGGTCAAGATCGCTTCGACGATCGCGCTGCTGGCAGCCGGTCCGAAGCTCGTGGTGGACTTGAGCTGGCCGGCGATGCTGGTGGGCCTGGTCCTCGCGATGAAGGTGTACTGGGTGGCGCTGGCCTTCAAGCCGAAGGCGCGCCGCCCGCAAACAGAAACTTGATAGACGGCGAGAGACGAAACACACATGGCTGCCGAGAACGCTGCTGAAGCCGCTGCCGCGCACGGACCCACCGCAGGTGAGTACATCCTGCACCACCTCACCTTCTGGCAGAACCACCCGCCGAAGGCCGTCGCCGATTTCACCGTCCTCAACTACGACTCGCTCATCTTCGCGACGCTGATCGGCGTGGTGATGGTGTTCCTGCTCTGGCGCGCCGCCAAGCGCGTGACCTCGGGCGTGCCCGGCCGCTTCCAGGCCGCGGTGGAGTTCCTGGTCGAGATGGTCGACACGCAGGCCAAGGGCATCGTGCACAACGCCAAGAGCCGCGAGTTCGTCGCCCCGCTGGCGCTCACCGTGTTCCTCTGGATCTTCCTGATGAATGCGATGGACCTGCTGCCGGTGGACGCACTGCCCTGGCTGTGGGGCAAGGCCCACGAGTGGACCGGCCACGACCCGCACCACGCCTACATGCGCGTCGTGCCCACGGCCGACCTATCGATGACGATGGGCCTGTCGATCTCCATCCTGCTGATCTGCCTGTACTACAACGTCAAGATCAAGGGCCTGGGCGGCTGGGTGCACGAACTGTTCACCGCGCCCTTCGGCAACCACTGGGCGCTGTACCCCTTCAACTTCGGCATGCAGATCATCGAGTTCGTCGCCAAGACGGTCTCGCACGGCATGCGGCTGTTCGGCAACATGTACGCCGGCGAGCTGATCTTCCTGCTGATCGCGCTGATGGGCGCGGCCTGGGGCTCGCTGGGCATCGGCGGCTCGGTCGGCCTGGCCATCGGCCACATCGTCGCGGGCTGGGCCTGGGCGGTGTTCCACATCCTGATCATCACGCTGCAGGCCTTCGTGTTCATGATGCTGGCGCTCGTCTACATCGGCCAGGCGCACGATCACCACTGATCCCCAAGAATTCCCCCTTCACTTTCAACCCCAGTCCCTTAGGAGAACTCAAATGCAAGTCATCAGCTTCGTCGCACTCGCCGCCGGCCTGATCATCGGCCTCGGCGCCATCGGCGCCTGCATCGGCATCGGCATCATGGGCAGCAAGTACCTCGAGTCGGCGGCCCGCCAGCCCGAGCTGATGAACGAGCTGCAGACCAAGATGTTCCTGCTGGCCGGCCTGATCGACGCCGCCTTCATCATCGGCACGGGTATTGCGCTGTGGTTCGCCACCGCCAACCCGTTCCTGGGCCAGATCGCCGCCGCGGTCGCCGCCGGCGCGAAGTAATCACCTCTTCTCCAACGTTCTCCCCGGCGCAAGGTGCGCGGGGGGCAAGGATGAATCCGTGAGCATCACCGCAACCCTCATCGTCCAGATCGTCGTCTTCTTCCTGCTGGCGGCCTTCGTGAAGACGTTCGTCTGGCCGCCGATCGCGAACGCCCTCGACGAGCGTGCGAAGAAGGTCGCCGAAGGCCTGGCCGCCGCCGACAAGGCGAAGGCCGAGCTGCAGGCCGCCGACAAGCGCGTCGAGCAGGAGCTGGCGAAGTCGCGTGCCGAGACGGCGCAGATGCTGGCCGACGCGGAACGCCGCGCCCAGTCCATCGTCGAGGATGCCAAGTCGCGCGCCACCGAGGAAGGCAACAAGATCGTTGCCGCCGCGAAGGTGGAAGCCGACCAGCAGACCGTGCGCGCGCGCGAACAGCTGCGCGAGCAGGTCGCCGCGCTGGCCGTCAAGGGCGCCGAGCAGATCCTGCGCCGCGAGGTCAACGCCTCCGTGCACGCCGACCTGCTCAACCGCCTGAAGACCGAGCTGTAAAGAGCACGCCATGGCCGAACTCGCCACGATCGCCCGTCCCTACGCCGAAGCGCTGTACAAGTCCGCGCAGGCGGACCTGACCGGCAGCTCGAACTGGCTCGACGCGCTGGCGTCGGTCGCCTCGAACGCGCAGCTGCTGTCCTTCGCCGACAACCCGAAGGTCACGCCGCAGCAGGTGTACGACGTCGTCTCCGACGTCGCGCGCGTGCAGCTGCCGCCCGCGGGCCAGAACTTCCTGCGCACCGTGATCGACAACGGCCGCCTCGCCGCCGTGCCCGAGATCGCGCGCCAGGTGCGCGAGCTGAAGAACGCGCAGTCTGGCGCCTCCGACGCCACCGTGTACAGCGCCTTCCCGATCTCCGCCGAGCAGCTCGCGCAGCTGACCGGCGCGCTCGAGAAGCGCTTCGGCCGCAAGCTCAACGCCACCGTCCAGGAAGATGCGTCGCTGATCGGCGGCATCCGCGTGGTGGTCGGCGACGAGGTGCTGGACACCTCGGTCAAGGCCCGCCTCGAACAGATGAAAGCCGCGCTGACGGCTTGATCGCCGCACCGCCCAACGAATCAACCAAAGGAAAGAGTCATGCAACTCAATCCCGCTGAAATCAGCGAACTGATCAAGAGCCGGATCGAAGGCCTCTCGGCCAGCACCGACATCCGCAACCAGGGCACGGTCATCTCCGTGACCGACGGCATCTGCCGCATCCACGGCCTGTCCGAGGCGATGGCCGGCGAAATGCTGGAGTTCCCCGCCACCAAGGACGGCACGCCCACGTTCGGCCTCGCGCTGAACCTCGAGCGCGACTCCGTCGGCGCGGTGATCCTGGGCGAGTACGAGCACATCTCCGAAGGCGACACCGTCAAGTGCACGGGCAACATCCTCTCGGTGCCCGTCGGCCCCGAGCTGGTGGGCCGCGTGGTGAACGCGCTCGGCCAGCCGATCGACGGCAAGGGCCCGATCAACGCCAAGATGACGGACGTGATCGAGAAGGTCGCCCCCGGCGTGATCGCGCGCCAGTCGGTGTCGCAGCCGGTGCAGACCGGCCTGAAGTCGATCGACTCCATGGTGCCGATCGGCCGCGGCCAGCGCGAGCTGATCATCGGCGACCGCCAGACCGGCAAGTCGACGGTGGCGGTCGACACGATCATCAACCAGAAGGGTCAGAACATGACCTGCGTGTACGTCGCCATCGGGCAGAAGGCGTCCACGATCAAGAACATCGTGCGCGCCCTCGAGCAGCACGGCGCGATGGAATACACCATCGTCGTGGCCGCGTCGGCTTCCGAATCGGCCGCCATGCAGTACATCTCGGCCTACTCGGGCTGCACGATGGGCGAGTACTTCCGCGACCGCGGCCAGGACGCGCTGATCATCTATGACGACCTGTCCAAGCAGGCCGTCGCCTACCGCCAGGTCTCGCTGCTGCTGCGCCGCCCGCCGGGCCGCGAAGCCTACCCCGGCGACGTGTTCTATCTCCACTCGCGCCTGCTGGAGCGCGCCGCGCGCGTGAACGCCGACTACGTCGAGAAGTTCACCAAGGGCGCCGTCAAGGGCAAGACCGGTTCGCTCACCGCGCTGCCGATCATCGAGACGCAGGCCGGCGACGTGTCCGCGTTCGTGCCGACCAACGTGATCTCGATCACCGACGGCCAGATCTTCCTGGAGACGGCACTCTTCAACGCCGGCATCCGCCCCGCCATCAACGCCGGTATCTCCGTGTCGCGCGTGGGCTCGGCGGCGCAGACCAACTGGATCAAGAACCTGTCCGGCGGCATCCGTACCGACCTGGCGCAGTACCGCGAACTCGCGGCCTTCGCGCAGTTCGCCTCCGACCTGGACGCCGCCACGCGCAAGCAGCTGGACCGCGGCCAGCGCGTGACCGAGCTGCTCAAGCAGCCCCAGTACTCGCCGCTGCCGATCTCGCTGATGGGCGCGACGCTGTTCGCGGTGAACAAGGGCTACCTGGACGACGTGGACGTCAAGAAGGTCCTGCCGTTCGAGCACGGCCTGCACCAGTACCTGCGCGACAAGCACGCACCGTTGCTCGAGAAGATCGAGAAGAACGGCGCCAAGTGGGACAACAAGCCCGCCAAGGACAGCGACCCGGAGGACAAGAAGTCCTTCAAGAAGCTGTGCATCGACGCGGAAGCCGAGCTGACCGCCGCCATCGAAGCGTTCAAGAAGTCCTTCGCCTAAGGCCAGGGGAACGCAATGGCTGCAGGCAAGGAAATCCGGACGAAGATCAAGTCGGTGGAGAACACCAAGAAGATCACCAAGGCCATGGAAATGGTCGCGGCGTCCAAGATGCGCAAGGCGCAGGACCGGATGCGCCATGCGCGCCCGTACAGCGACAAGGTGCGCAACATCGCGTCCAACCTCGGCCAGGCCAACCCGGAGTACACGCACGCGTTCATGAAGGTGAACGAGTCGAGCCAGGTCGGCTTCATCGTGGTGACGACCGACAAGGGCCTGTGCGGCGGCCTCAACACCAACGTGTTGCGCGCCGTCACGGCGAAGCTGAAGGAACTGCAAGGCCAGGGCAAGCAGGCCCAGATGGTCGCCATCGGCTCCAAGGGCCTGGGCTTCCTCAACCGCATCGGCGCGCCCGTGGTCTCGCAGGTCACGCAACTGGGCGACACGCCGCACCTGGACCGCCTGATCGGTCCGGTGAAGGTGCTGCTGGACCAGTACGCGCAGGGCAAGCTGTCGGCCGTCTACCTGTGCTACACGAAATTCATCAACACGATGAAGCAGGAGCCGGTGGTCGAGCCGCTGCTGCCGCTGTCGGCGGAGCAGATGCGCGCCGATACCAAGGAGAGCGGCGAGCACGGCTGGGACTACATCTACGAGCCCGACGCGCAAAGCGTGATCGACGAGCTGCTGGTGCGCTACGTCGAGGCGCTGGTGTACCAGGCGGTGGCCGAGAACATGGCTTCCGAGCAGTCCGCTCGCATGGTGGCCATGAAGGCCGCCACCGACAACGCGGGCAATCTCATCAGCGAACTCAAGCTGGTCTACAACAAGACGCGCCAGGCCGCGATCACGAAAGAGCTTTCGGAGATCGTGGGCGGGGCGGCAGCGGTTTAAATATTGGAGCGAATCAAATGGCTCAAGCAAACGGAAAAATCGTTCAGTGCATCGGCGCCGTCGTGGACGTGGAGTTCGCGCGCGACCAGATGCCGAAGGTCTACGACGCCCTGAAGATGGAAGGCTCCGCGCTGACCCTCGAGGTGCAGCAGCAGCTCGGTGACGGCGTGGTCCGCACCATTGCCCTCGGCTCGTCCGAAGGCCTGCGCCGCGGCGGTATCGTGTACAACACCGGCGCTGCGATCACCGTGCCGGTCGGCAAGGCGACCCTCGGCCGCATCATGGACGTGCTCGGCAACCCGATCGACGAGCGCGGCCCCGTCGACCAGACGCTCACCGCATCCATCCACCGCAAGGCGCCCGCGTACGACGAGCTGTCGCCGTCGCAAGAGCTGCTGGAAACCGGCATCAAGGTGATCGACCTGATGTGCCCGTTCTCCAAGGGCGGCAAGGTCGGCCTGTTCGGCGGCGCCGGCGTCGGCAAGACCGTGAACATGATGGAACTGATCAACAACATCGCCAAGGCGCACTCGGGCCTGTCGGTGTTTGCCGGCGTGGGTGAGCGCACCCGCGAGGGCAACGACTTCTATCACGAGATGGCGGACTCGGGCGTCGTGAACCTCGACAACCTGGGCGAGTCGAAAGTGGCCATGGTGTACGGCCAGATGAACGAGCCCCCGGGCAACCGCCTGCGCGTGGCGCTGACGGGCCTGACGATCGCCGAATCCTTCCGCGACGAAGGCCGCGACGTGCTGTTCTTCGTGGACAACATCTACCGCTACACGCTCGCCGGCACGGAAGTGTCCGCGCTGCTGGGCCGCATGCCTTCCGCCGTGGGCTACCAGCCGACGCTGGCCGAGGAAATGGGCCGCCTGCAGGAGCGCATCACGTCGACCAAGGTCGGCTCGATCACGTCGATCCAGGCCGTGTACGTGCCTGCGGACGACCTGACCGACCCGTCGCCCGCAACGACCTTCGCTCACTTGGACGCCACGGTCGTGCTCTCGCGTGACATCGCTTCGCTGGGCATCTACCCCGCGGTGGACCCGCTCGACTCGACGTCGCGCCAGGTCGACCCCAACGTCGTCGGCGAAGACCACTACACGACGACGCGCTCGGTGCAGCAAACGCTGCAGCGCTACCGCGAACTGCGCGACATCATCGCGATCCTGGGCATGGACGAACTGTCGCCGGAAGACAAGCTGGCGGTTGCGCGCGCGCGCAAGATCCAGCGCTTCCTGTCGCAGCCCTTCCACGTGGCCGAAGTGTTCACGGGCACGCCCGGCAAGTACGTGCCGCTGGCCGAGACGATCCGCGGCTTCAAGATGATCGTGGCCGGCGAGTGCGACCACCTGCCCGAGCAGGCGTTCTACATGGTCGGCACCATCGACGAGGCCTTCGAGAAGGCCAAGAAGCTGGCGGCCTAAGCCATGGCCGACACGCCGCACACCATCCACGTCGACGTGGTGAGTGCCGAGGAGCAGATCTTCTCGGGCGAGGCGCGCTTCGTCGCGCTGCCCGGCGAAGCCGGCGAGCTCGGCATCTACCCGCGCCACACGCCGCTGATCACGCGCGTGAAGCCCGGCTCGGTGCGCATCGAGAAGGCCGACGGCAGCGAGGAGTTCATCTTCGTCGCCGGCGGCATCCTGGAAGTGCAGCCGAACAAGGTCACCGTGCTGTCCGACACCGCCATCCGCGGCAAGGACCTGGACGAGCAGAAGGCGGCCACGGCCAAGCAGCAGGCCGAGGAAGCCCTGAAGAACGCCAAGAGCGAAGTGGACGTCGCGCGCATCCAGTCGGAGCTCGCGATCATGGCGGCGGAGATCGCCGCGGCCCGCCGCTTCATCCGCAAGAAATAAGAACGCGCTAAAAACCAGCGCTCTCGGGCCCCGCTTCGGCGGGGCTTTTTTATTGCTCTCGCCAGTACGCGTAGGTCCACGCGTGCGCGAACCCGCAGCGCGTGTACACGCGCGTGGCGGCGTCGTTCGCGACTTCGACCTGCAGCGCCATGCGCTCGTAGCCATGCCCCAGCGCTTCGCGCGCGAACGCAGCGAGCACCCGCGTCGCCAGTCCGCGGCGGCGGTGCGACAGCGCCGTGCGCATGCCGTGCACGCTCGCCCAGCCGTGCGACATCGCCAGCACGCCGCCGGCGACGACGCGCCCATCTTCGCGGATCGAGGCGAAGCGCGAGCCCTGCGCGCGCTTGAGCGTGGCGACGCGGCTCGCGCCGTCGGCGGGATCGAAGCCCTCGCCGAGGAACACCTGCGCCCATGCATCGTCCGGCGTCGCCGCGATCTCGACGCCGGCAGCATCGGCGGACGCGGCGACATCGCCGGCTCGCGCGACCAGGACCTGCGTGGGCTGCAGCGGCAGCAGCCGAAGGCGCGCGAGTTCGCTCTCCACGGCGCCCATGGCCGCCTTCTGCGCGATGCGGAAGTTGGGCATCACGCCGCGCTCGCGGTAGCGCGAGAAGATTGCCGGCACCACGCTCGCATCCACCGATTCGTGCGACAGCGGCACCGCGCTGCGTGCGCGGTTGACGGTTCCGCCGTCGAAGGCCAGCAGCCATCCGCCGCACTCTTCAACGGCTAGGGGCGCGACGGCGGACACCGTCGCGCGTTCCAGGGACTCGACATCGATGTTCATCGGGTGTGATGGGGTTCGCGGAAACAAAGTGTACGCGGACGCATTCCAACGCTTCGGAAGCTATTCTGGTTCGCACACCTCCCGATCGATTCGACGTGCGCCACATGAACATCGTCCTGCTCGAGCCCGGCGGCGGAGCGCACGAGTGACGGACCTGGACGGGCTGTTCGCGCGGCTGGCGCAATCGCGTTTCCGCGCGTCGCAGAAACTCGGGCCGCGCGACGCGCAGTACCTGCGCGACAAGGGCCTGGACACCGTGATGGCGCATGCGCGCGATTTCATCGCGCAGCGCCTCGCGCCCGCGCACCCCGCCAACGACGGCAAGCAGACGCCGTGGAAGGGCCACCCGGTGTTCGTCGCGCAGCACGCCACGGCGTGCTGCTGCCGCGGCTGCCTGGCCAAGTGGCATGGCATTGCCAAGGGGCATGAGCTCGACGCGCAGGAGCAGCAGCACGTGCTCGCCACGCTCGAGCGCTGGCTGCGCGCGCAGTCAGTTCAGTGACGGCTCGTCGGGCAGCTCGTTCGGGTTGGGGGCGCCGCTCGCGGCCGGGAAGTGCTGCACGAGCAGCGCGGTGACCGCGTCGAGTGCCTGCTGCAGGCCTTCCTCGTAGCGGCGCGCCTGGAACGCCGCACGCATCGCGTCGACGATGCGCTGCCACTCACCCTCGGGCACGCGCGCGGTCAGGCCGCGGTCGGCGACGATCTCGATGGCGTGCTCGACCAGCAGCAGGTAGACCAGCACGCCGTTGTTGGCTTCGGTGTCCCACACGCGCAGCTTGCCGAACATGGCGACGGCGCGCTCGCGCGGCGTGGCGTCGCGCAGCACGTAGCTCGTGGGCAGGCTCGCCTCGACGCAGATGCGGATCTCGCCGGTGTGGCGCCGCTCGCTGTCGGCCACGCGTTGCGTCAATCGCTCGACCAGTTGCCGCGGGATGGCCCGGCGCGTGTCGCGCTCGTCGCGCAGGCGGTGGCGCAGCAGGCGTGCGATGCGTTGCGTCCAGCCCATCACCAGTTCCCCGAGGCGCCGCCGCCCCCAAAGTCGCCACCGCCGCCGGAGCTGAAGCCGCCCCCGCCCCCACCGCCGCTCCAGCCGCCGCCACCGCCGCCACCGAAACCGCCGCCACCGATCCACGGCCCGCCGCCACGGCTACCGCGCGTGGGCGACGACAGGAAGCCGAAGCCGCCCAGCAAGGTGTAGGCGAGCCCGATGAAGGCGGCGACCGCCGCGACGAACATGCTGGACGTCGCGAAGAGCGCCGCCGCGCCGGCGCCGACACCCGTGAACATCGCGCCGAGCGGGCGGCCGAAGATCCCGCGCAGGATGCCGCCCACGATAGGAACGCCGACGAAGAGGAAGATGGCGAGGTCGAACCAGTTGACGTCGAGGAAGCCGGGGATGATGGAGCGTTCGGTGCGCGGCTTGGGCGCGGGCAGGGCCTCGCCGTTGATGCGTGCGATCAGCTGGTCCACGCCGGCCTGCAGCCCGCCGGCGTAATCGCCGCTGCGGAATTTCGGCACCATGGCCTCGTCGATGATGCGCTTGGCCGCGAGGTCGGGCACCGCGCCCTCGAGCGCCTTCGCCACCTCGATGCGCACCTTGCGGTCGTTTTTGGCGACGACGACGAGGATGCCGTCGCCCACGCCCTTGCGCCCGATCTTCCAGGCGTTGGCGACGCGGTTGGCGTAGCTGGCGTCGTCCTCGGGCAGCGTGCTCGCGACGACGAGCACGGCGATCTGCGTGCCCTTGGCCTTCTCGAACGCCGCGAGCTTGTCTTCCAGCCCCTTGGCCTGGATCGGGTCGAGCGCGCCGGCGGGGTCGTTGACGTGCGCCGCCAGCGGCGGCACCGGCTGCACGTTCTGGGCGAACGCACTGCCGAGGAAGAAGGCGAGGACCAGCGCGAGAACGCGCATCGCGCTACTTCTTGGTGCCGAAGTCCACCTGCGGCGGCTTGCTCACCTGCGCTTCGTTTTCCACGGTGAAGCTCGCCTTGGGCTCGTAGTGGAAGACCATCGCGGTGAGGTTGGTCGGGAAGCTGCGCGCGAGCACGTTGTACTCCTGCACCGCCTGGATGTACCGGTTGCGTGCCACGGTGATGCGGTTTTCCGTGCCTTCCAGCTGCACGCGCAGGTCGCGGAAGGACTGGTTGGCCTTCAGGTCGGGGTAGCGCTCGGACACGACGAGCAGCCGGCTGAGCGCGCTGGAGAGTTCGCCCTGCGCCTGCTGGAACTTCTTCATCGCCTCGGCGTTGTTCAGCATCTCGGGCGTAACCTGCACCTGCGTCGCACGCGCGCGCGCCTCGATCACCTTGGTCAGCGTTTCCTGCTCGAAGTTTGCCTCGCCCTTGACCGTGGCCACGAGGTTGGGCACCAGGTCGGCGCGGCGCTGGTACTGGTTCAGCACCTCGCTCCACGCGGCCTTGGTCTGCTCGTCGAGTTTCTGGAAGTCGTTGTAGCCGCAGCCGGACAGGGACAGGGCGGCGAAGAAGGAGAGGAGGACCGCAAGCCAGCGCTTCATACGTCGTGCCTTTCGGAGGGGATGCGAACGGTAGCATAGATGGATGCGCAGCCCTTCCTTTCAAGACCGGCTCGTCGTGGCCGGCGCGACGGGGGCGCTGGGCAACGAGGTCCTGCGCCTCGTGGCCGGCCTGCAGCTGTACCGCGACGTCCAGGTGCTGGCCCGCGAGCCCATCACGGCGGGGCTGCGCGGCGTCGGCACGCACGTCGTCGGCGACGGCCCGCCCGGTGATTGGCCCGTGCTCGCGGCGGACGCGGCCGTGGTGATGTTCGAGCCGCCGCGCCTGTTCTACCAGCGCGAGCGCGCGCTGTGGACGCCGCAGGCGGGCGAGCTGCTGCCGCTCGCGCGCTGGCTGCGCGCCGGCGGCGTCACGACGCTCGCGATCGTGCTGCCGCACACGCAGATGCGCTTGCCCGAAGCGCTCAAGCGCGGCCTGGCCGACCTGGATGAGCACGCCATCGCGATGCTCGCGTTCGACCGCCTGCTCATCGTCCGCTCCGCGCAGGCGCCGCAGGCGGCGGCGCACCGCAACGTCCTGCAGCGCATCGCGCACGGCATGCTGGCCGTCGGCAAGTACATGGTGCCCAGCAGCGAACAGCCCGTGCGCGCCGTGAAGGTCGCGCAGTTCGTCGCCCACGCGCTGCGGCTCGCGCCGCCCGGCATCCACGTCGCCGCCAGCGAGACGGTGTGGCAGGCCGCGCAGGGCGACGTGGGCGCCGCGGTCGCGGCATGGCTGGATGGCAAAATCCCCTCCACCCCCTGACCCGACCATGCCCCGCAAGAGCAAGCTGCAGGCCGCGAACCTCGACGGCGACGCCGACGAGATCGAAGCGGCGTTCTACGACGCGTTGCAAAGCGGCGACATCGACAAGCTCATGGCCTGCTGGGCCGACGAGGACGAGATCATCTGCATCCACCCGGGCGGCCCCCGCGTCGTCGGGCCGGTCGCCATCCGCGCCACCTTCGAGGCCATGTTCGCCAATGGCAGCATCCGCGCCTGGCCGCAGCAGCTGCGCAAGACCCAGGGCATGGCCAGCGCCGTGCACAACGTGCTCGAGAAGGTCGAGGTGCTCGGCCCCGACGGCCCCGCGCAGGCGTGGGTGATCGCCACCAACGTCTACCACAAGACCGCGCAGGGCTGGCGGCTGGTCGCGCACCACGCGAGCCCCGGCACCGCCAGCGAGATCCAGGAAGTCTCGGGCTCGCCGCAAGTGCTGCATTGATGCGCGACTACCGCGCGCCGTGGTGGCTGCCGGGCGGCAACCTGCAGACGATCTGGCCGGCCCTGTACGCCAAGCGCGTCTTCGGCTCGCATCCGCACTACCGGCGTGAACGCTGGAGCACGCCCGACGGCGATTTCGTCGACGTCGACTGGCTCGACTCACCGCCGCGCAGCGACACGCTGCTCGTGATGTTCCACGGCCTGGAGGGCTCCTCGCGCAGCCACTACGCCGAGGCCTTCGCGGATTTCTGCGCCGAGCGCGGCATCGCCTTCGCCATCCCGCACTTCCGCGGCTGCAGCGGCGAGCTGAACCTCGCGCCGCGCGCGTACCACTCGGGCGACTTCGAGGAGGTCGGCTGGATGCTGGCGCGTTTTCGCGAGCACCACGCCGGGCCCATCGTCGCGGTGGGCATCTCGCTCGGCGGCAACGCCCTCATGCGCTGGGCGGCCGAAGCGGGCGAGGGCGCTTCGCGGTACACGCAGGCGGTGGCGTCGGTGTGCTCGCCGATCGACCTCGCCGCCGGTTCGGTCGCCATCGGGCAAGGCTTCAACCGCCTCGTGTACACCACGATGTTCCTGCGCACGATGAAGCCCAAGGCGCTGGAGAAGCTGGGGCAGCACCCGGGGCTGTTCGACCGCGAGCGGCTCGCGGCGGCGCGCACCCTCTACGAATTCGACGACGTCTTCACCGCGCCGCTGCACGGCTTCACCACAGCCGACGACTACTACGCCCGCGCGTCGGCCAAGCCGCAGCTGCGCCGCATCCGCATCCCGGCGCTGGTGCTCAACGCGCGCAACGATCCGTTCGTGCCTGCGGCCTGCCTGCCGGGTGACGGCGAGGTCGGGGCTTGCGTGACGCTGTGGCAGCCCGCGCACGGCGGGCACGTGGGTTTCCCGGATGGACACCTGCCCGGGCACGTGCGGCGCATGCCCGACGAAGTGGGCAGCTGGCTGCTCTCGCATTCGACCTGAACGCGTATCATGGCCTCTCGACGAGAGGAGGGGGCACTCCCATGCGCACACGGATCTTCGGCTGGCTGCTGGCCGCCCTGCTGGGCCTCGTCTCGACCGTCCACGCGCAAGTCCCCACCGAGCGCGAGCTCGCGAGCCTGTTCCGCGCGCTGATCGAGGACCGCTATGCCACCGATGCGCAACTGGACGCGGTGCTGCTGCAGCGCGCGCCGTGGAGCGCCGAGCAGCTGGCCATCCGCCGCCCGATGCTGCGCGCCGTGATGCGGCACGAAGCGATGCCGGCCTACATGGCGGCCATCATGCTGCCCATGCTCAAGGCCGACCCGAAGGCCGACTTCCGCCGCCTCGGCGCCGAGGCGATGATGATGCTCCAGTCCAAGGGGGTCGCGCGCCTGCCCGAGCAGCGGCAGGCCGAGCTGGTGGAGCACATCATCGCGGTGGCGCGCAGCGCGGGCGCCAAGCAGTGCACGGCGGTGCTGCGCGGCAAGGTGGCCCCGCGCGAGATCGACGACATGGAGCTGGCCTACCTGGTGAAGGCGCCGCTCGCCACGCTCGAAGCGGTCACGCGCCTGTACCAGGAAGCCGCCGAGGCGGAGCTCTCGCGCTTTCCCGACGTGCGCCGCATCGACGCCGGGCAGGCCGGCATGGCGGCGAAGGTCTACGCCCTGACGATCCGTGAGCGCGTGCGCTCGAAGTTCACGCCGGCGCAACTGCGCGAGCTGAACTCCGGGGAGCTCGAGGACGTGCCTGCCACCGACGTGTGCGACATGCTCACCGAGGCGATCTCGGCCATGCTCGACATGCCCGAGCCGTACCGCGCGTGGCAGCTCGTGCGCTTCGCGCAGGGCCTGCAGTAGGCGCGCGGCCTCAGGGCGACGACGGGGCCGAAGCGGCGCCCACGCTCGCGGCGGCGGACGTGGTGCCCTGCGTCGGGGGCCACGCGAATTCGGCGGCGGCGCGCGGCTTGCCCACCGGCGTGGTGGCCTGGCCCTTCTTGACCAGCGCGATGTCTTCCTCGCCCGGGTACTGGCCCATCAGGTAGTAGTCGAAGGCGCGGCGCGCGATGGGCGCGGCGTTCTGCGCGCCGAAGCCGGCGTTCTCCACGATCATCGCGATGGCGATCTTCGGGTCCTCGGCCGGCGCGTAGGCGATGTACAGCGCGTGGTCGCGGTGACGCTCCTCCATCTGCGAGGCGTTGTACTTGGCGCCCTGCGCGATCGTCACCACCTGCGCGGTGCCGGTCTTGCCGCCGCTGGTGTAGCCCGCGCCCTGGAAGGCGCGCGCCGACGTGCCTTCGATGTTCACGCCCACCAGCGCCTTCTTGATGGTCTCGATGTTCTCGGCCTTCGCGATGCGCTCGCCCATCGCCTGGTGCACGGCCGAGTGCAGCTGCTGCTTGGTCACGACGTCGACCACCTTCTGCACCAGGTGCGGCTTCATCTTGACGCCGTCGTTGGCGATGGTGGCCATGGCCGAGGCCATCTGCAGGATGGTGAAGTTGTTGTAGCCCTGGCCGATGCCCAGCGAGATGGTCTCGCCGGCGAACCACTTCTGGTTGGCGGGATTCTTCGCGTACGCCGCGCGCTTCCAGCGCGTGGAGGGGAGCAGGCCCTTGGATTCGCCCTGGATGTCGATGCCGGTGATGTCGCCGAAGCCGAACTTGTGCATCTGCTCGTACATCAGGTCCACGCCCATGTCGTTGGCCAGGATGTAGTAGTAGGTGTCGCACGACTGCACGATGGACTTGTACATGTCCACCGAGCCGTGGCCGCCTTCCTTGTCGTCGCGGAACTTGTGGCCGCCGAACCAGAAGTAGCCCGGGTCGGAGATCGCCTGCTGCGGGTTGCGCTTGCCGGTCTCCAGCGCCGCCAGCGCCATGTAAGGCTTGTAGGTCGAGCCCGGCGGGTAGGTGCCGCGCAGCGCGCGATTGAGCAGCGGCTTGTCGATCGATTCGTTCAGCGCCGTCCAGTTCTCGGTGTCGATGCCGTCGACGAAGAGGTTGGGGTCGAAGGTGGGCTTGCTCACGAAGGCGAGGATCTCGCCGGTCTTCGGGTCCAGCGCGACGAAGGCGCCGCGGCGGTCGCCGTACAGGTCTTCCACCAGGCGCTGCAGCTTGATGTCCACCGACAGCGTCACCGTGCTGCCCGGCGTCGCGGCATGGCTGCGCAGCTTGCGGATGGCGCGGCCGCCGGCGGAGGTCTCCACGTGCTCGACGCCCGTCAGCCCGTGCAGCTGCTCCTCGTAGCTTTGCTCGATGCCCAGCTTGCCGATGTACTCCGTGCCGCGGTAGTTGGCCTGCTGTGCCTCGGGCCATTCCTCCATCGCGCCCTTCTCGGCCTGGTTCACGCGGCCGATGTAGCCGATCAGGTGGCTCGCGAGTTCGCCCCACGGGTAGTTGCGGAACAGGCGCGCCTTGATCTCCACGCCCGGGAAGCGCCAGCTGTTCGCGGCGAAGCGCGCCACTTCCTCGTCGGTGAGCTTGGTGCGGATCGGCAGCGACTCGACCGTCTTGTTCTCTTCCAGCAGCTTCTTGAAGCGGCGCTTGTCGCGCGGCTGCACGTCGATCACCTTGGCCAGTTCGTCGATCACCTTGTCCAGCGGGATGCGGATGCGCTGCGGCTGGATCTCCAGCGTGTAGGCCGAGTAGTTGGTCGCCAGGATGATGCCGTTGCGGTCGGTGATCAGCCCGCGGTTGGGAACGATCGGCACGACGGCCGTGCGGTTCGCCTCCGCCGCTTCGAGCAGCTCGCCGTGGCGCCAGATCTGCAGCCACGCCAGGCGCACGCCCAGCAGCGTGAAGCACAGGACCACGACGAGGCTCGCCGCGAACACGCGCAGCCGGAACTTCGACAGGTCGGCTTCGACGTTTCTGAGCTCGGTCATGGCACGGCTACAGCGGGCGGTTCTCGTCGGGGTCCGGCGCGCGGCGCTGCGGCGCCAGCAGCATCACGCTGGCCACCGGCCACAGCATCGCTTCGAGGAAGGGCGCGAGCACGATGGCCCAGCCGGGGAACATGCCGCCGGCGATGAGGCGGATGGTGAGCTCGATGGCGTGCGCGGCCGCGAACAGCGGGAACACCTGCACGGCCTGCGACGGCACCGTGAACCACAGCAGGCGGCGGTGGATGGTGATCGCGAAGAACGACAGCGCGGTGTAGGCGAGCGCGTGCTGCCCGAGCAGCGCCGACTGGTGCACGTCCATCGCCAGGCCGAACATGAAGGCGGCGCCGACGCCCACGCGCAGCGGCTGGTGCACGGCCCAGAACACGACCACCAGCGCGAGGAAGTCCGGCATCCACGGCGTGCGGCCGATGGGCAGCATGTTCAGCATGAGCGCGGCCAGCAGCGAGCCCCAGATGAACAGGGGGTTGGCCGGCAGCAGCAGCGGCTGGCCCGGGCGCATGATCATGGCGCGGGCCCTTTCTCTTTCGCGTCCTTGGCCGGGCCGCCGCGCAGGCCGGGCGGCCCTTTTTCCTTCCTCGGCGCGAGCTGGGGCGTGTCGTCGGCGGGCGGGCGCACCGGCAGCTGCTGGCTGGGGTTCGCCAGCACCATCACGTGCCGCGCGCCGTCCACCAGCGCCTGTGGCACGCACGTGATCTGCGCGAAGCCCGAATCGGCGCGGCGCTCGACCTTCGCGACCTTCGCCACCGGCAGGCCCGGCGGGTACACGCCGTCGACGCCGCTGGTGGTGAGCAGGTCGCCCGGCTGCACGTCGGCGTTGCCGGCCATGAAGCGCAGCTCCAACTGGCCGGTGCTGGAGGTCGGGTCGCCGAACGCGACGCTGCGCGCGCCGGTGCGGGCGTTGAGAACCGGGATCGCATGGTCGCGGTCGGTGACCAGCGTGACCTCGGACACCAGCGGCATCACGCGCGTGACCTGGCCGAGCACGCCGGATTCGTCGATCACCGGCGCGCCGGCCTCCACGCCCTGCGCGTAGCCCTTGTCGATGATGACCTTGCGCGTGTAGGGATCGGCGGCGTCGTACAGCACCTCGGCCGGCACCGAGCCGACGGTGACGCGCTCGCGCAGCGCCAGCAGCTTGCGCAGGCGGTCGTTCTCGATCAGCAGCTGCTCGACCTGGTTGGCGCGCAGCGATTGCTGGGCGAGCTTGACGCGCGCCTGCTCTTCATTGGCCTGGGCGCTGGCGCGCGACTCGAAGTACTCGGCGGTCCAGCGCGCCGCCAGCACGGGGCGCAGGGCCAGCCATTGCAAGGGGTAGAGCACCGTGGCCACGCCGGCGCGCAGCGGCTGCGACAGCTTGAACCGCGTGTCGGCCACCATCAGGAACAGGGCGATGGCCGAGAACACCATCAGCTTGGACAGCGCCGACGGTCCCTGCTTGAAGAAGGGCGGCGGGGTCCGGTCGAGGGTGCCCAGTGGCATGGTGGAAGGGGCTGCGAACTGCTGCAGGCCCTATTGTGGGCGCTCGCTATTCGCTGGTGAAGATGGAGCCGAGGCGCTCCATGCGCTCCAGGGCGATGCCGCAGCCGCGCACGACGCAGGTCAGCGGGTCCTCGGCCACCAGCACGGGCAGGCCCGTCTCCTCAGCCAGCAGGCGGTCCAGGTCGCGCAGCAGGGCGCCGCCGCCGGTCAGCATCATCCCGCGCTCGGCGATGTCGGCCCCCAGCTCGGGCGGTGTGCTCTCCAGCGCGTTCTTCACGGCCGAGACGATGTTGTTGAGCGGGTCGGTCAGCGCTTCCAGGATCTCGTTGGACGAGATGGTGAACGAGCGCGGCACGCCTTCCGACAGGTTGCGGCCCTTGACCTCGATTTCCTTGACCTCGCTGCCCGGGAAGGCCGAGCCGATGGTCTTCTTGATGCTTTCCGCCGTCGGCTCGCCGATCAGCATGCCGTAGTTGCGGCGGATGTAGCTGATGATGGCCTCGTCGAACTTGTCGCCGCCCACGCGCACGCTGCCCTTGTAGACCATGCCGCCCAGGGAGATGACGCCGACTTCGGTCGTACCGCCGCCGATGTCCACGACCATGGAGCCGGAGGCTTCCGACACCGGCAGGCCGGCGCCGATCGCGGCGGCCATGGGCTCCTCGATCAGGTAGACCTCCGAGGCGCCGGCGCCCAGCGCCGACTCGCGGATGGCGCGGCGCTCCACCTGGGTGGAGCCGCAGGGCACGCAGATGATGATGCGGGGGCTTGGGCGCAGGATGGACCGGGGGTGGACCATCTTGATGAACTGCTTGAGCATCTGCTCCGTCACCGTGAAGTCGGCGATGACGCCGTCCTTCATCGGGCGGATGGCCTCGATGTTGCCGGGCACCTTGCCCAGCATGGCCTTGGCCTCGTGGCCCACGGCCTGGATGGTCTTCTTGCCCTGGGGGCCGCCTTCGTGCCGGATCGCGACCACCGACGGTTCGTCGAGCACGATGCCCTTGTCTCGGACGTAGATCAGGGTGTTGGCCGTGCCGAGGTCGATGGCGAGGTCGGTCGAAATGTACCGACGGAAGGCTCCGAACATTGAGAAATCCTCTTTTTCTCTATGAAATCGGCCGCTTGAGCGGCCGTTTCTCCAAAGGCGGGATAATACCCGATCCCCCTGTGAGAACCGGCCCTTCGAGGGCCTGATTTTTTCCCGTTACACCATGGCGCTGAGCCCCCAAGACATCGCCCGCATCGCCCACCTCGCGCGCCTGGAACTCAAGCCCGAAGAGGCTGCGCTCATGCAGTCGCAGATCAACGGCTTCTTCGACATCGTCGAGAAGATGAAGGCCGTCGACACCGCCGGCGTCGAGCCGCTGCCGCACCCCGTCGCCACCGTGCAGGACGTGCAGTTGCGCCTGCGCGAGGACGTGGCCAGCGAGGGCAACCAGCGCGAGGGCAACCAGCGCAGCGCGCCGGCCGTGGAGCGCGGGCTGTTCCTGGTGCCGAAGGTGATCGAATGAGCGCGCTGCACGAGCTCGGCGTCGCGCAGCTCGCGGCGCACCTGCGCGAAAAGAAGGTCTCGGCCACCGAGGCGGCGAAACATTTCCTTGCGCGCGGCAGGCAATACGAATCGCTGGGCGCGTACCTCGCGGTCGACGAAGGCGTGACATTGGCCCAGGCCCGCGCCGCGGACGAGCGCCTCGCCAAGGGCGACGCGGCGCGCCTGCTCGGCGTGCCCATCGCCCACAAGGACATCTTCGTCACGAAGGACTTCCCCAGCACCGCCGGCTCGAAGATGCTGGAGGGCTACCGCTCGCCCTTCGATGCGACGGTGGTGGCGCGCCTGGCCGAAGCCGGCTGCGTGACGCTGGGCAAGCTCAATTGCGACGAGTTCGCCATGGGCTCGTCCAACGAGAACTCGGCGTACCAGCCCGTGAAGAACCCATGGGATGCGTCACGCATACCGGGTGGTTCCTCGGGCGGCAGCGCCGCGGTGGTCGCGGCGCGCCTGGCGCCAGCCGCGACCGGCACCGACACCGGCGGCTCCATCCGCCAGCCCGCGTCCTTCTGCGGCATCACCGGCATCAAGCCCACGTACGGCCGCGCCTCGCGCTACGGGATGATCGCCTTCGCCTCGTCGCTGGACCAGGCCGGGCCGATGGCGCGCTCGGCCGAGGACTGCGCGCTGCTGCTGTCGGCCATCTGCGGGCCCGACCCGGACCGCGACTCCACCTCGCTCGACGTGCCGGCGGAGGACTTCACGAAGTCGCTGGACGGCTCCATCGAAGGCCTGCGCATCGGCGTGCCGAAGGAATTCTTCGGCGAAGGCCTGGCCGCCGACGTGCGCGCGGCCATCGAGGGCGCGCTGAAGGAATACACGAAGCTCGGGGCGAAGGTGGTGGAGGTCTCGCTGCCGCGCGCGGAGCTGGGCATCCCCGTGTACTACATCATCGCGCCGGCCGAAGCGTCGTCGAACCTCTCGCGCTTCGACGGCGTGAAGTTCGGCCACCGCGCCGCGAAGTACGCGGACCTGCTCGACATGTACAAGAAGACGCGCGCTGAGGGCTTCGGCGACGAGGTCAAGCGCCGCATCATGATCGGCACCTACGTGCTCTCGCACGGCTACTACGACGCCTACTACCTGCAGGCGCAGAAGGTGCGGCGCATGATCGCCGACGACTTCCAGAACGCGTTCAAGCAGTGCGACGTCATCGCGGGCCCCGTGGCGCCGACCGTCGCCTGGCACCTGGGCGACCACGCCAAGGACCCGCTGGCCGATTACCTGGCCGACTTCTACACGCTGCCCGGCTCGCTCGCGGGGCTGCCCGGCATGAGCATCCCCTGCGGCTTCGGCGAGGGCGGCATGCCCGTGGGGCTGCAGCTGCTGGGCAACTACTTCGGCGAAAGCCGGTTGCTCAACGCGGCGCACCGCTTCCAGCAGGCGACCGACTTCCACACGCGCGAGCCGGGGGGTGTGCAATGAACGCGCCCCTGGTCCGCGGCTGGGAAGTCGTGATCGGCTTCGAGACACATGCGCAGCTGTCGACGCAGTCGAAGATCTTCTCGCGCGCGCCCACGGCGTTCGGCGCCGAGCCCAACACGCAGACGGCGCCGGTGGACGTCGCGCTGCCCGGCACGCTGCCGGTGATGAACAAGGGCGCGGTGGAACGCGCCATCGCCTTCGGCCTCGCCGTCAACGCGAAGATCGCACCGCGCTCCATCTTCGCGCGCAAGAACTATTTCTATCCGGACCTGCCCAAGGGCTACCAGATCTCGCAGTACGAGATTCCCGTCGTGCAAGGCGGCGTGGTCGAGTTCTTCCTCGGCGACGAGAAGAAGTCCGTGCGCCTGGTGCGCGCGCACCTCGAGGAAGACGCCGGCAAGTCGCTGCACGAGGACTTCGCCGGCCAGTCGGGCATCGACCTGAACCGCGCCGGCACGCCGCTGCTGGAGATCGTGACCGAGCCCGACATGCGCTCGTCCGCCGAAGCGGTGGCGTACGCAAAGGAACTGCACAAGATCGTCACCTGGATCGGCATCTGCGACGGCAACATGCAGGAAGGCAGCTTCCGCTGCGACGCCAACGTGTCCGTGCGCAAGCCCGGCCAGCCCTTCGGCACGCGGCGCGAGATCAAGAACCTGAACAGCTTCAAGTTCATGCAGCAGGCCATCGATTTCGAGGTGCGCTGGCAGATCGAGCAGCTGGAAGACGGCCACGCCATCGAGCAGGCGACGGTGCTGTTCGACCCCGACACGGGCGAGACGCGCGCGATGCGCACCAAGGAAGACGCGGCCGACTACCGCTACTTCCCCGACCCGGACCTGCCGCCGCTGGTGGTGGCGAACGAGTGGGTCGAGCGCGTGAAGTCGCAGATGGCCGAACTGCCGCGCACGATGGCGGCGCGCTTCGTCGCCGAGTACGGCCTGCCCGAGTACGACGCGACGACGCTCACTTCGTCGAAGGCCATGGCCGCGTATTTCGAGGAAGCGGCGAAGCTGTCGAAGCAGCCGAAGATCGCCAGCAACTGGGTGATGGGCGAGGTCTCGCGCAAGCTCAATGCGGAAGACCGGGCCATTGAGTCCGGCCCGGTGGGCGCCGCGACGCTGGCCCTGCTCATCGGCCGGATTTCGGACGGCACGATCTCCAACAATGCCGCCCGGCAGGTGTTCGAGGCGCTGTGGTCGGGCGAGGGCAATGACGTCGACGCCGTCATCGAAGCCAAGGGCCTCAAGCAGATGAACGACTCCGGCGCGCTGGAGAAGATCGTCGAGGAAGTGGTCGCCGCCAACGCCGACAACGTCGCGCAGTACAAGGCGGGCAAGGACAAGGCCTTCAACGCGCTGGTGGGCCAGGTGATGAAGGCCAGCAAGGGCAAGGCCAACCCGCAGCAGGTCAACGAGCTGCTGAAGCGCAAACTCGGGTAAGCCACTGGATCCCGGCCTGCGCCGGGATGACGCTTCTCACTTCTTCGCGGCGGGCGCGGGCGCCGAAGCGGACCGCGCGGCCGTCGGCACCGCATGCTGCGCCCACAGGGGCTTGAGGCGCACGGCTTCCTCGTCGAAGCGCGCGTTGATGCGCTTCTTCTCTTCTTCCTGGTTGGCGATGAAGCGCTTTTGCGCCGCCACCTGCTGCTCGTTGCCCTCGATCTGCCGCTTCACGTTCACCGGCGCCTGCTGGACGTCGCCCTTGTAGAACTCCAGCTCCGCGTCGAGCTTCTTGCGCTGCCACTGCAGCTCGGACACGCGGCGCAGGGCGGCCTTGATCACCTCGTCCACCACCCCCAGCGCGATGTTGCGTTCCTTGTCGTGGGCGGCGCGGTCCGGGAAGCGCGAGAGCAGGGCGCGGTCACGGCGCTTTTCCTCCTCGATGCGCGCCTTCTCCTCGAGGGCCTTGCGCTGCTTTTCCTCCTCGGCGGCGCGCTCCTCGGCCGTCATCGAGGGGCCGATCTTGCGCAGGACCTTGCCGCTGGGGCTGAGCTCGTTCTGCTCGCGGTCGATGCAATCGATGATGGGGCGGTCGGACGTCAGGCGCCGGCCCTTGGCGTCGACGCACGTGTAGATGCCGCCCTGGGCCCAGGCCCCGGGCAGCGAACCCGCCCATATGGCGGCGGCGATGAAACTTCCCAACCAGCCGCGCATCCCGACCTCGCCCCGCTTGAACTGCCTATGAGACGCCGTAGCGCTCGCGGTAGGCGAGCACCTGCTGGTGGTACGACCCCAGCGCGCCGTCCGCGTGCTGCGCGAGATACTGGAGCAAATCGTCCAGCCGCGCAATCGAGCAAACCGCAAGGCCGAGCTGGCGCTCGACGTATTGCACGCCGCTGTAGTCCGCATCCCTGCCACCTTCCGTGGCCTTTTCCTGGCGATCCATCGCGATCGCCACGGCGACGGGGGTGCCTCCCGCCGCGATCACGATTTCACGGGCTTCGCGCTTCGCGCCGCCGTCGGTGATCACGTCGTCCACGATCAGCACCCGGCCCCTGACCGGTGCGCCCACCAGCGTGCCGCCTTCGCCGTGGTCCTTGGCTTCCTTGCGGTTGTAGGCAAAGGGCACGTTGCGCCCCAGGCGGGCCATCTCGATGGCCACCGCGGTGGCCAGCGGGATGCCCTTGTAGGCCGGGCCGAACAGCATGTCGAACCCGATGCCCGAGGCCAGGATGCGGCGTGCATAGAATTGCGCCAGCCGGCCCGCCTTGGCGCCGTCGTCGAACAGGCCGGCGTTGAAGAAATAGGGCGAGAGGCGCCCGGCCTTGGTCTTGAACTCGCCGAAGCGCAGCACGCCTGCGTCGACGGCGAACTGGACGAAATCCTGGGCCAGCGCGTCGCGGCCCGTATCAGCACTCGCCATGGGCAAATCCTTGTTCAAACTCACCAGCCTCAACGCCAACGGCATCCGCTCGGCCGCCACCAAGGGGGTGGAAGCGTGGATCGCGAAGACCCGACCGGATTGTATTTGCCTGCAGGAGGTCAAGGCGCAGGCCGAGGACGTCGAGGGCAGGTTCGAGGAGATGGCGGGCCTGAAGGGCCACTTCCATTTCGCGCAGAAGAAGGGCTATTCGGGCGTGGCGGTCTACACGAAGCACGCGCCCAGCGACGTCATCGTCGGCTTCGGCTCGGGCGAGTTCGACGCCGAGGGCCGCTACGTGGAGCTGCGCTTCGACACGCCGGCGCGCAAGTTCTCGGTGATCAGCTGCTACTTCCCCAGCGGCTCCTCGGG
The DNA here is from genome assembly GCF_037572775.1 of Ramlibacter sp. PS4R-6. Lineage (NCBI taxonomy): Bacteria > Pseudomonadati > Pseudomonadota > Betaproteobacteria > Burkholderiales > Comamonadaceae > Ramlibacter > Ramlibacter sp. PS4R-6. The sequence goes on from NZ_JBBHKA010000001.1 coordinate 1,103,428, forward strand.
CGAGGAGCGGCAGCAGGCCAAGTTCCGCTTCCTCGACGCGTTCGACCCGCACCTCGTGCGGCTGAAGCAGGGCCGCGACTTCATCCTGTGCGGCGACGTCAACATCGCCCACAGCGAGCGCGACCTGAAGAACTGGAAGGGCAACCGCAAGAACAGCGGCTTCCTGCCGGAGGAGCGCGCGTGGATGACGAAGATCCTGTCGGAGACGGGCCTCGTGGACGTGTACCGGCACCTCAAGCCCGAGACCACCGAGGAGTGCTACACGTGGTGGAGCAACCGCGGCCAGGCGTATGCGAAGAACGTGGGCTGGCGCCTGGACTACCACCTGGCCACGCCGCCGGTGGCTCAGCTCGCGCGGCAGGAATCGATCTACAAGACCGAGCGCTTCTCCGACCACGCGCCCATCACGGTGGAGTACGACTTCAACCTGTGACGGGGCGCCGGCCCCAGGCCTGCACCAGGGTGAAGGTCTGCGCGATGCCGCCGGCCGCCAGCCCCGCGCGCACTTTCGCCAGCACCGCCTCCAGCTCGGTGGCCCCGACGATGCCTTCGCGCAGCCACAGCGGCGCCAGCTGGCGCGCGAAGGCGAAGGGCAGGGCGGCATAAGGGTGGTCCGCCGGCAGTGTGCGCACGACGCAGCGGCGGCCCAGCGCCTCGAAGCCCTCGTCGGCCAGCGCCCCGAGCAGCGCGCGGCCCGCATCGAAGTCGCCGCGGCGCAGCGCGAAGCCCTTGCGGATCCACTCGCGCAGGCGCAGCCATTCGCGTGACGCGCCCGGCAGCGACCAGGTGTTGGCGTCGGGCTCCTGCAGCATCACGCAGCCGCCGGGACGCACGATGCGCCGCATCTCGGCGACCAGCCCGGGCAGGCGGCCCGCGGGCGCGGCGAGGAAGCGCGCGTGCGCGGCGTCGAACGAGTCGGCGGGCCAACCGGTGGCGTAGGCGTCACCGTGCTCGATGCGCACGTCGGCGCGCCGCAGCGCATGGGCGGCGGCGGCGTTGCGCCGCACGAGGTCGCGGTCGCTGTCCAGCGCCACCACGCGGCCGCCGGCGCCCACGTGTTCGCTGAGCGCCTCGGCCACGTGCAGCGTGCCGCTGCCCAGGTCGGCGACCCGCCAGCCGCGCTCGACGCCGGCCTCGGCGAAGAGCGCGTGCGCGTCGGCCGACCAGAAGCGCGCCTGCGCATCGAGCCGTTCGTGCTCCGCGGCGTCGCGCAGCAGCGGGTAGTCGGCCGCGCTCATTGGCCCGCCACCGAGTTTGCAGCGCGGCGCAGGGCCGCCTGTGCCGCCGCCCGCCCGATCGCTTCGCCGGCCTCGACGTCGAAGCGGTAGTGGATGCCGCCGTCGATGCGGGATTCGCCGGCCTCGCGCGCCATCGCATCGAGCGCCGCCTGGTGGCGCGGGAAGAGCGCGCCGAGCACGGCGGCCGCTGCGGTCGAATCGCACGAATGGTTGCTCGGGTAGGACGGGTGGTTGGGCAGCCCGACCAGCGGCCGTATGGAGGGATCGGCCTGCGAGGGCCGCGCCACCCAGTGCGTGTACTTCACGCGGTGGCACACGATGTTGGCGTCCAGCGTCGCGCCGAGCGACAACGCCGCCGCGCGCGCCATTTGCGGGCCCGGGAGGCCCTCGCGCCGCGCCAGTTCGAGCGCGGTCTCGTCCCAGAAGCCGGCCACCAGCGAGCCGCCGGTCATCTCCCAGCGCTTGGCGCGCGCCAGGCCGGCGCCGGAACCGGCGCGGCTGCGCACCTCCGCCAAGGCGGCGTCGAATGCAGCGCTGCCGGGTTGCGGCGGCGCGGGCGACTGCACGGCGGCAGCGTTGGCCAGCCACACGGTCTTCATGTCGCCCAATTGCGGCAGGTGCGGCGGCCGCGCCGGCTGCAACTGGCTTTTCCACGCCGTCGCGGCGTCCGGCGCGCGGCCTGTCCACGCGGCGTCGAAGCCATCGGACGCGGCGCGCGAGAGGATGCGTTGCGCCGAAGCGGCAGCCACCGCGAGGGCATCGGCGTGGCGCTCGTCGCCGCCGCGCGCCGCGGCCAGCGATGCCGCGAGGCCTTGCCACACGCCGGCCTGCGAGGGCAAGAGGCCCGCCAGCACGTCGGCGGAGACGCGGTCGAAAGCTGCGGACCACGCGGCTTCGTCCGTCGCCGCGAGTTGCTGCGCGGTCTCGTGCTGCGCGAGCGACAGGTACGCGAGCACGCGCAGCGCCGCCTGCTGGTTCGGCTTCGTGCGCGCGATCGCGTCGCGCGCCGCGGCGTGCCACAGGTGCACGTTCGCGGCGCCTTGCGCCGACGGCGTGGGCGCATCCTGGGCGGGCCAGGCGAAGGCGGGGGTTGCGAGGGACAGTGCGGCGGCCAGGGCCAGCGCAGGCATATGGCAAGATGACACGATGCTCTCCTTGGTGGTTGGGTGCGGGTTCGCATGGTTCCCGGCGGGCGTGATCCCGGCGTGATCCGGCTGCAGCTGCTGGGCGGCGTCGACGCGCGGCGCGCCGACGGCACGCGCATCGACGCCCTGCTGGCGCAACCGCGGCGGCTCGCGCTGCTGGCCTTCCTGGCGATCGAAAGCGAGCGCGGCGCGTGTTCGCGCGAACGCCTGCTCGCCACCTTCTGGCCCGACAAGGCGCCCGCGCAGGCGTCGGCCAACCTGCGCCAGGCCCTGGCCTTCCTGCGCCGCGAACTGGGCGAGGCCACCGTCGAAGGCGTGGGCCAGCACGCGCTGCGCGTGGCGCCCGCGCACCTGGCCTGCGACGCGGTCGAACGGCTCGCGCAAGTGCGGGACGCGCCCTCGGCGCCGTCACCGGGCGAATTCCTGGCGGCACTGAACCTGCAGAACGTCGGCGAGGACTGGGAAACGTGGCTCGCGGCGATGCGCCTGCGCCTGGCGGGCGAAGCCGGCAGCGGCGACGACCTGCCCGGCCCCGGCGGCGCGGCGGCGTCGACACCGGGCGATCCGGCCGCGCGCGCCGCCTACCTGCGCGGGCGCTTCCACTGGAACCGCCGGCCGCGCGAATCGCTGAAGGCACTCACTTGCCTCGAGGAAGCGGTGCAGCTCGCGCCGGATTTCGCGCCGGGCCACGCGGCGCTGGCCGACGTCTACAACACGCTGGGGTCGTGGGAGTCGGGCGCGCTTGCCAGCGGCGAGGCTTTCCCGAAAGCGCAGGCGGCGGCCCAGCGCGCTTTGCAACTCGACCCTTGCTGCGCGGCGGCGCACACCTCGCTCGCCTATGCCACGGCGCACCACGGCTGGGACTGGCGCGCCGCGTCGGCGCAGTTCACGCGCGCGCTCGAGCTCGACCCGGCCTACGCGCACGCGCACCACTGGCACGCGCACCTGCTGGTGGCGCAGCGGCGCTGGCAGGAAGGCCTGGCGGCCGGGCAGCGCGCGCTTGCGCTGCAGCCGGACGACGTGATCATCAACGTGCACATGGCCTGGCACCACTGGCTCGCGCGCGATGCGGCAGCGGCGATCGAGCAGGCCGACCGCACCGAACACCTGGACGACACCGACCAGTGGCCGCCCTTCTTCCGCGGCATGGCCTGCGTGATGTGCGGCCGCGGCGACCAGGCGGTCGACGAACTGCGCAGCGCGGCGCAGCGCAGCCGTGGCAATGCGGTGATGCGCGCCGGCCTGGGCTATGTCTACGCGGCGACGGGCGACAAACGCGCGGCGCGCGCGGTGCTGCGCGAATTCAGCGAGGCGGCCGATACGCAGCAGCGCTACGCCTACGAGGCGGCGGTGATCCTGGCGGCGCTGGGCGAAGCCGACGCCGCGTTTGCCGCGCTCGAGGCGGCGTGGCGCACGCGTTCGGGGTGGATGGCGTACCTGGCGGTGGACCCGCGCTGGGACCCGGTGCGCGGCGACGCGCGCTTCGCGGCGCTGGTGGCTCGGCTCGGGCTGGACTGAGCGCTACTGCTTCGACATCACGTAGCTGCCGCTGGAGTTGTTGCGCAGGTTCTTCCACGACACCTTCGCGGTCTTGCCGTCTGCCTCGACCTCCATCGTGGTCACCAGCCACGCCTTGCCATTGAGCTTGGCGGTTTCCACCATCACGTTGCGGCCTTCGAGCTTGACCGAGACGCTGGTGGTGGCGGTGTCGTTGGCCACCGGTGAATCGGTGCCATCGAGCTTGGCGCGGTAGCCCTGGCCCTGCGGCGTGGCCATGGACAGGATGTTCTTCTCGACGCGGAATTCCACCTGCGAGCCCGGATCGAGCGACTTGTCGGCGTTGACCTTCATCCAGAAGCCGTCGAACGGGCTGGCCGCTTCGGCCAGGGCCGGTGCCAGCACCAGCAAGGCGGCGCCGGCGGCGCGGGCAAGGTTCATGGCGGCTCCCGGTGGACTGACCGCATGCTAGGCATGTCAGCTGAAAGAATCAACCCGGTAGCGCGCCAACAGCTTTTCTGTCATCGTCCACGGCAGGTATGCAGCCCACCGAACTGGCCCTGTGGAGCGCCGCGTCCGGCGCCATCGCGCTGGTGGTGCTGACCGGCCTGGCCGACTACCTGATGGTGCGCCACGTGGCGGCGCTGCACGGCACCGTCTACAACGCCGCGGCGCTGGCCTTCGTCGTCCTCATGAGCGGCATCGCCGGGGCACTGCTGCCGGCCTCGTGGGCGCCGGGGGTGCGGCTGGCCAAGGTCCTGGTCGGCCCCCTGTGCGTGCTGCTCGGCGACCTGTTCATTCGCCAGTGGTTCGGCGCGCGCCACCGCGACCGCCTGATGGACGGGGCGCTGCTGGCCAGCGGCACGCTGGTGCCGGTACTGGCGGTGGCGGCGCTGTTCCTGCTGCGGCGCGAGCACCAGCTGCCGGCCGCGGCGGGCCTGGTCATCTTCAACACCGTGCTGGTCACCTGGATGGGCCTGCGCGCATGGCTGCTCGGCGACTCGCTGGCGCTCGGTATCGCCATCGGTTCGGGCTTCATGATCGGCTCCGTCAGCGGCCTGTACGCGATCGCGCTCGGCACGCCGGTGCCGATGGTGTGGCAGGCGCTGATCGCCGCGGGCTCGGCCATCTGCGTCGCCGTCACGGGCTTTGCGCTGTGGCAGCGCAACCAGCATGCGCGGCGCGTGCGCAACGCGCAGGAGGTGCACTCGGAGTACGACCCGGTGACCAAGCTGCCGGCGGGCATGCCGCTGGTGCGGCGCCTGCTGCGCGCGCAGCAGCGCCGCCGCCGAACGCGCCGCGAGGGCGCCGTGCTGGCGGTGCTGGTGTTCGAGCCGGAGCGCGTGCGCCTGGTGGCGGGCGTGTCCGGCCTGAACGAGGTGTACGTCCACCTGGCGCAGCGCATGCAGCACCAGGTGGGGCTGGTGAACCCGGTGGGGCGCTACTGGGAACGCTGCTTCATCGCGGTGATGGAGACGATCCGCTCACCGGCGGCGGTGCGCACCCTGGGCCTGCGCGTGGCCTCGGCGTTGCGCAAGCCCATGCAGGTCACCGGGCACGACGGCTCGCCGCTGGAGGTGCGGCTGGACATCGGCGTGGGCGTGCTGCTGCTCAAGCGCGAGCACGAACACGTCGAAGACCTCCTGCACGAGGCGCAGCAGCTCGCCGAGGCGGCGCGCGGGCTGGCCTCGCGGGCAGCGACGATCGATCCCGTCACCGGGGAAGTCGTCGCCGTGGAGCACGCGCAGCTGGGGCCGCAGCGCGGCGCACGCCGCACGGTCCGCACGCCCAGCCGCGGCGCGCGCGGCCGCGCCTGATCAGCGCGACCAGCCGGCGTCGCGCGCCTGCTTTTCCTTCGCCGCGTCGAGCGCGGGTCCCGCGATGCGCGCGTCGACCGCGTCGAGCACGGGACGCGGCAGCGCGCTGGCCGCTTGCCGCATGCCAGCGCCGGTTGCGGCTTCGGTGCGCGCCGTCGCGACCACCGACCACTGCCCGTCCTCGCGGCACGTCAGCCCGGCGAGCTGCCGCGCGGCGAAGGTGCGGCAGAAGCGCCCGCCCTGGTCGACGAACGTGAGTTGCACGGCGACGTCGCCAGAATCGGCCGCGAGTTGCGTGTCGAGCGCGCGTGCCAGCGTCGATGCCGCCACCAGGTGGCCATTGCGTTCGGCCACCAGCGCCTCGCCGTCGCGCGGTGCGAACTGCCAGCCCAGGCCGATGCCGACCAGCACGGCCGCGGCCATGCCGCCGAGCTGCGCCCAGGTGAGCCGCATGAAGCGGCGCTTCTCGCGCTGCGCGGCGAGGTCCACGACCTTCGGCGCCGCCAACATGGCGGACAGGCGCCCCGGCACCGGCTCGTCCAGCACGTCGTCGTACGCGGCGGCCACGCGCCGGCGCAGGTCTTCGTCCGACATCGTCATGGCGCATCTCCCAGCATCGCCTTGAGCGCCTCGCGAGCACGCGACAGGCGGCTCGTGAGCGTGCCCACCGGCACTTCCAGCACGGCCGCAGCTTCCTCGTAAGACAGCCCCTCGACCAGCACCAGGGCCACGACGGCGCGGTGTTCGTCGCTCAATTGCGCGACCGCCTTGCGCACGGCGACCGCGTCCACCTGCGAGTCGCCGATGGCGGCGCCCGCGCGTTCGGCTTCCTCCTCGTCCACGAAGGTCTCGCCGCGGCGCTGCCGTGCGCGCACTTCGTCGATCCAGGCGTTCTGCATGATCCGGAACATCCAGCTGTCCAGACGCGTCCCAGGCGTCCACTGGTCGGTGCGGGCCAGCGCCTTCTCGAGCGCCACCTGCACCAGGTCGTCGCCGTCCTCCCGGTTGCGCGCGAGCGCCCGCCCGAAGCGGCGCAGGCGCGGCAGCAGCGCCGCGAGCTGTTCGCGAACGTCCGGGGCGGAATCGGGCATCGACATGGGGACAACGGCTGGCGCGGGGATTTTCTTCCACGTCCCGTTCGTTATCCTCCCAAGGCCCATGAACATCGCGCGTGCAGCTCATCCATGGATCCGGCGTTGCGCCGCCGGCGCGCTGGCGTGCGTCTTGGCAAGCGCCGCGCACGCGCAGGTGCGGCTGCCCGGCGGCATCGGCGTGCCGGGCCTGCCGCGGCCGACGATCCCGCAGCTGCCGCAGCCGGTGCAGCAGCTGGTGCCGCTGCAGGACCTGCGCGCCACGCTCACGCGCGACCTGATCGCCCGCAACCCGCAGCGCATCGAAGCCGATCCCGCGGGCGAGCCGATCCGCCGCGCCGAGCTGCTGTGGCTGTCGCCATCGGCCGCCGCGGTGCAGGCGGCTCGCGCGCAAGGTTTCGTCGTGCTGCGCGAAGAGAACCTCGCGGAGCTCGACGTGCGGGAGGTGGTGCTGCGCCCGCCGCCGGGCTTGCCGACCGCTGCCGCCGCGCAGCAGCTGCGCGCACTCGACGCGCAGGCGGCGGTGGACTTCAACCACCTCTACACGCCCAGCGGCGATGCGGGCGCGGTGCCGGCCGGCACCGCCGGTGCGCGGCGCGTCGGCCTCATCGATGCCGGTGTCGACGCCGCGCATCCCGCCTTGCACGCCGCGAGCATCCAGCGCTGGGGCTGCGACGGCAAGACAGTCGCCAGCGAGCACGGCACGGCGATCGCCTCCATCCTCGTGGGCAACGACGGGCCGTTTCGCGGCGTGCAGCCCGCGGCGACCTTGCACGCCGCCGACGTGTACTGCGGCGAACCGGCGGGCGGCGCCGCGGAAGATGTCGCACGCGCCCTCGCATGGATGGCGCGCGAGCGCGTCGCCGTGGTGAACGTGAGCCTCGTCGGCCCCGCCAACCGGCTGCTCGAACGCGCGGTGGCGGCGCTGGTCAAGCGCGGGCATGTCGTCGTCGCCGCGGTCGGCAACGATGGGCCCGCCGCGCCGCCGCTGTATCCCGCGAGCTATCCCGGTGTCGTCGGCGTGACCGGCGTGACGCCGGCGCGCCGCGTGCTGCCCGAAGCGGCGCAGGGCCCGCAGGTGATGTTCGCGGCGCCCGGCGCCGAGATCGGCGCGGCGCGCCGCGGCTGGGGCTACACGAGCGCGCGCGGCACGTCGTTTGCCGCCCCGTTTGTCGCGGGCCTGCTCGCCGATGCCTTGAACGAGCCCGACCCGCAAGCGGCGGCCGCCGTGATCGCGCGCCTGGCGGCGACCGCGATCGACCTGGGCGAGCGCGGGCGCGATCCCGTGTACGGCTTCGGCCTGGTGGGCGAAGGCGCGCGCGTGTCACCGGGCCGGCTGCCCGCGCACTGACTCATCCACAACGCAGCGTTACACACGCGGCGGATGGAAGCGCCGACCAGGCTCGTTGTCGGGGTACGGGGATCGGATGGTCCGCTCCCGTGTACAGGAGATTTCCATGATGAAGTTCCAGCGTCGATACCTCGCGCATGCGGCCGTTTCGCTGGCCGCCGTCTCGGCCGCGTGCCTGATCGCCGTCCCGGCGCAAGCCGGCCTGCTCGGCGGCGGTGGTGGCGGCCTTGCCGGCAACATCGGCGGCAGCCTGGGCGGCGCGCTCAACGGCGGCATCACGGCGCCGGTGGTGCGCCCGCTCGACACCGTGCGCGGCGCGACCGATGCGACGGCGAACACCGCTTCGTCCGCGCAAGGCGCCGCCAGCGCGGCGAAGGGTGCTTCCGCCGTCACCGGTGCTGCACAAGGCCAGGGCCAGGGCCAGGCGAATTCCACTGCCACGACTTCGCGCCCGCTCGGCGGCGCGGCGGGCGGCGACGGCCGCTACGGCGTCGGCAGCTCGATCACGAAGGCGGTGTCCACGAACGCCGGCGGTTCGAGCGCGAACGCCAACGGCAGTGCGGCTGGCAACGCCAGCGGCAGCGCGAGCGCGAACTCGGGCCTGTCGGCCAGCGCCTCGGGTTCGATGTCCGGCGAGGCCGGCGCCAGCCGCTAAGGGCGCTTGCGCAGCACGAAGGGGCGCTCGACGAGTGTCCCTTCGGCTTGCCACCGGCCGCGGATCTCGCGGCCGCACGAGCCTTCGACGACGTCGCCGAGCCATGTCGCGCTGATGCGCCGGCCGTCGTCGGATTCCTCCAGCGTGAATTCGCCGTCGTCGACGTCGCCCGCCACCGCGATGCGGCGGCCGTCGCGTTCGACGAAGCCGCGCACCGTTTCCGCGAACTCGGGATGTTTCTGGAGCGTGAGCGACACGGCCGGCCCGCCGTCGACCTGCGCGTGCCAGGTGCCGAGCAAATCGGCCTGCGCGACATCCGCGGCCGCAGGGCATGCGAGCACCCGCGCCGACGCGGCGAGCACCAGCGCACCCAGCGCGGGCTTCATGCGCCGCCCGCGGCCGCCGCGCTTTCCTGCGCCTTGCGTGCGAACTCGGCGCGCAGCGCCTTCAGCTTCTCGCGCGGGTCTTCCTTCGTGGTGGCTTTCTCCAGCGACATCTCGGCGATGAAGCGGCTGGGCTGCGCGGCGATCGTGTCGCGGCCCTTCTTGCGCTTGCGCGTCCAGCTCACGGCCAGCGAGCGCTGCGCGCGCGTGATGCCCACGTACATCAGGCGCCGCTCTTCCTGCAGGCGCTGCAGGATGCCTTCGTTGGCCTGGCCTTTCGCGCCGCCGTCGTCGTCCAGCTTGAAGGGCAGCAGGCCCTCGTTCACGCCGACCAGCATCACGTGCGGCCACTCCAGGCCCTTGGCGGCGTGCAAGGTGGAGAGCGTCACCACGTTCTGCTCCTGCTCGCGCTCGTTGATGGTGGACAGCAGCGAGATCGTCTGCGCCACTTCCATCAGCGACTTTTTGCTGCTGGCCATGGTGACGCCGCCGGCGTCGTCGATCTGGCCGCCGCAGCGCTGCGCCATCCAGTCGATGAACTCCATCACGTTGGTCCAGCGCGCGGCGGCGAGCTTCTCGCTGTCCTCGCCCTCGTACAGGTGCTTCTCGTAATCGATGTCCTTGAGCCAGTCGACGAGGAAGGTGCGCGCATCCTCCGCGCCCTGCGTGTGGCGCGCGCGGAACTCCAGGTCGTTGATGTAGCGGCCGAACTCGTGCAGGCCACCGACCGAGCGCGACGAGATGGCCGAAGCCAGCGACGGCGAGAACAGCGCGCCGAACAGCGACAGCTTGTACTGGCCCGCGAACACGCCCAGGCTGGTGAGCGTCTGGTGGCCGATGCCGCGCTTGGGCGCAGTCACCGCGCGCAGGAACGCCGGGTCGTCGTCGTTGTTGACGATCAGGCGCAGCCACGCGCACAGGTCCTTGATCTCGGCGCGGTCGAAGAAGGACTGGCCGCCCGACACCTTGTACGGGATCTGCGCCTTGCGGAAGGCCTGCTCGAACACCTTGGCCATGTGGTTGGCGCGGTAGAGCACCGAGAAGTCCTTCCAGTCCTTGCCCTGGCCGTTCTCGCGAATGGACTGGATGCGCGCGACGACGCGCTCGGCTTCGTGGGCCTCGTTGTCCGCATCGACGATGCGCACCGGCTCGCCCTCGCCGAGTTCGGAGAACAGCGTCTTGGGGAACAGCTTCGGGTTCGGCCCGATCACGTTGTTGGCCGCGCGCAGGATGGCCGAGGTGGAGCGGTAGTTCTGCTCCAGCTTGATCACCTTCAGCTGCGGGAAGTCCAGCGGCAGCTTCTTCAGGTTGTCGAGCGTGGCGCCGCGCCAGCCGTAGATCGACTGGTCGTCGTCACCCACGGCGGTGAAGCGCGCGCGCTCGCCGACCAGCAGCTTGAGCAGCTCGTACTGCGTTGCGTTGGTGTCCTGGTACTCGTCGACCAGCACGTGGCCCAGCTGCGCCTGCCACTTCTCGCGCACGTCGGCATGCTGCTGCAGCAGCTTCAGCGGCAGGCCGATCAGGTCGTCGAAGTCCACGCCCTGGTAGGCGATGAGGCGCTCCTCGTAGCGCGCCATGATGCGCGCGGTGATGCGCTCGTTGTCGTCGGCCGCCTGCGCCTCCGCTTGAGCGGCGTTCAGGCCCATGTTCTTCCACAGCGAGATCGCCCACTGCCACTGTCGCGCCGTGGCGGCGTCGGTGCTGCCGCCCGCGTCCTTCAGGATCGAGGTGACGTCGTCAGAATCGAGGATGGAAAACTGTGGCTTCAAGCCGAGCGCCGCGCCGTCCTGGCGCAGCATGCGCACGCCCAGCGCGTGGAAGGTGCAGATCATCACCTCGCTCGCGCCCTTGCCGACCAGCTGCTTCGCGCGCTCGCGCATCTCCGCGGCGGCCTTGTTGGTGAAGGTGATGGCCGCGATGCGCTTGGCTTCCAGGCCCGCGGCGATCAGCCGCGCGACCTTGTGCGTGATCACGCGCGTCTTGCCCGAGCCGGCGCCGGCCAGCACCAGGCAAGGCCCGTGCAGGTAGTTCACAGCTTCCTGCTGGGCAAGGTTCAGGCCGGACATCGAGGGGGAAATGCGTGGAAAGGGACAGCGGGCGGCGAATGATAAGCGGCGCGATTCGCACGATGCGCAATGCCCGGGGCCAGTTGCGAAGAAAATACGGGCGTGCTTGACATCCTGCGCGTCACCTTTCCGTTCTTCGCCCTCGTGCTGTGCGGCTACGTCGCCGCGCGCAAGCGCTGGCTGCCGCTGGACGCCATTCCCGGCCTGAACACGTTCGTGCTGTATTTCGCGCTGCCGTGCATGCTCTACCGCTTCGGCGCGAGCACGCCCTTCGCCCAGCTGGTGGACGTGGGCGCGTCGTCGGTGTACCTGGTGTGCGCGCTCGTCATGGTGGGGCTGACCATCGCGACCAGCCGCAACGAACGCATCGGCTGGAACGACGCATCGCTGGGCGCGCTGGTGGCCGCCTTCCCCAACACCGGCTTCATGGGCGTGCCGCTTTTGATCGCGCTGCTGGGCGCGACGGCCGCGGGCCCCGCCGTGCTCACCATCCTCATCGACATCCTCGTCACCAGCTCGCTGTGCATCGCGCTGTCGCGCCTGGACGGCGCCGACGAGCACGGGGCGAGCAAGGCCGCCAAGAACGCGCTGATGGGCGCGGCGATGAACCCCATGCCCTGGGCGATCGTGCTGGGCGGCGCGGCATCGGCCACCGGCTTCGTGCCGTGGAAGCCGATCGACGACACCGTGCGCCTGCTGGGCGATGCCGCATCGCCCGTCGCGCTCTTCACGATCGGCGCGGTGCTGGCGCGTTCGCAGTACATCGCCGCGCTCCACGAGCACGCGCCGATGCCGCCGCGCGACTACGTGCCCATCGTCTTCATCAAGCTGCTGGTGCACCCGCTGCTGGTGTGGGGCGCGGGCCATGCCGCCATCGCGCTGGGCGTGCCACTGCGCCCCGACGCCCTGACGGTGATGGTGCTGGTGGCGGCGCTGCCTTCGGCGAGCAACGTCGCCATCCTCGCCGAGCGCTTCGGCGCCGATTCGGGCCGCATCGCGCGCATCATCATGATCACGACCGCCGCCGCCTTCCTGACCTTCTCCGCCGCCGTGGCGCTGCTCAAATGATTTCCCGCAACCTGCGCGTAGGCCGCCCCATCACGCCCGAGGAGTTCGACGAGCTCGACGACGAGCAGCTCGCCCGGCTCGTGCCCAAGGCCTATCGCGATTACTTCCCGGGCAAGGACGCGTGCGGCGACGGCTTCTTCTACCTGCATGACGGCACGGCGTGGAGTTTCTACAAGGGCGGCTTCCTGGACGACTGACGACCATGTGCAACCGCTACCGCCCCGCCAGCGTCACCTACGTGCGCGACGTGTTCGGCTTCACGCTGATCAAGGAGCGCGAGCCCGATGCGTACAACACCAACGGCATCGGGCCCTGGCAGAACGGGCCGTTCATCCACCGCCAGGGCTTGGACATCGGCCAGTGGGGGCTGATCCCCTGGTTCTCGAAAACGCGCCGGCCCACCGGCAAGCTGGGCAAGCCGATCAGCACCAACAACTGCCGCATCGAGACGGTGGCGACGGCACCGAGCTTCAAGGCCCCGTGGGCGCGCGGCCAGCGCTGCCTGATCCCCGCCGCCGACTACGACGAACCGTACTGGGGCACGGGCAGGAACATCTGGTGGCGCTTCGCGCGCAAGGACGGCGAGGCGTGGGCGCTCGCGGGCATCTGGAACGAATGGACCGACCCGGCGTCGGGCGAGATCGTGGTGAGCTACACCATGCTCACGCAGAACTGCGACGACCACCCGCTGCTGTCGCTGATGCACAAGCCCGACCCCGCGCTGCCGCCCGACGAGCAGGACAAGCGCAGCGTGATCCCGATCGAGCGCAAGGACTGGGACACGTGGCTCAATGGCTCGATCGACGAGGCGATGGCGCTGGTGAAGTTGCCGGCGGTCGACCTGTTTTCGCATGGGGCGGCGGACCCGGCGCAGGCGGTGCCGCTGCCGATCAAGCGCAACGAGGAATGAAATGAGCGTCGCGCCCCTCCATCCCGACCGCATCGTCTTCCAGTCGGCGCGCGTGACGGTTGGCGAGTGGCGCTGCCCGCGCACGCACCCGCTCTTCGCCGACAGCGGGCCCATCGAGCGCCACCTCGTGGCCTTCCCGCGCACGTCGGCGGTGATCCGGCACGCGGGCCGCAGCGGCTTCGTCGCCGATGCGCGGCTGGCCACGGTCTACAACCGCGGGCAGCGCTACACGCGCGAAGCGGTCCATCCCGACGGCGACCGCTGCGACTGGTGGGCCGTCGATCCCGACACCGCCCGCGAGATCGCGGCCAGCGTGGACCGCCACGCCGGCACCGACGACGACGCGCCGCTGCGCTTCGCGCACGCACCGGTCGAGGCGACGCTGTACGCGCGGCAGCGTTCGCTGCTGCTGCGAATCCGGTCGGGCGCCATCGACACGTTGGCGGCGGAAGAGGCCGTCGTCGCGCTATGGCACGACACGGTGGCGGCCGGTGCGCGCGCCGCCGGCAGCGCGCGCGCGACGCCGTCGCGGGGCTCGCGCGAGGTCGCCGAAGCCGCTGCGCGCGAACTCGCGGCGTCCTGGCAGGACGCACACACGCTCGACTCGCTGTCGCGCGGGCTCGGTGTGTCGCCTTTCCACCTGTGCCGCTCGTTCCGCGCCGCGATGGGGCGCACCTTGCATCGCCAGCTCACGCTGCTGCGGCTGCGCGCCGCGCTCGAGGCGCTGAGCGAGGGCGGCAGCGACCTGACACAGGTCGCACTCGCGCATGGCTTCAGCAGCCACAGCCACTTCAGCTACGCCTTCCGCCGCGAGTTCGGCCTCACGCCGAGCCAGTGGCGCGCGCAGCCGCGAGCAATTTCCTGATAGCGGGCCGGCGGCGGCGGTGGCTAGAGTGCCCCGCATGCACCGTTTCCTTCCCCTCGTTGCTTCGCTCGCCGTGGGTGCGGCATCGGCCGCGCCGTGCGAGGCGCCCGAATGGCGCCAGTTCGACTTCTGGCTGGGCGAGTGGACCGTGTTCGGCCCGGCCGGCAAAGTGGCCGGCACCAACGTCATCACGCGCGAATACGGTGGCTGCGTCGTGCACGAGCGCTACACCACCGAGCGCGGCTATGCGGGCGAAAGCCTCAACGCCTGGGACGTCGACCGCAAGGTGTGGCACCAGACGTGGGTGGACAACGCGGGAACGCTGCTGCTGCTTGAAGGCCGTCTCGAAGGAAGCGCGATGGTCTTGCAGGGGGCCGGTGTCGACGAAGGCCGGCCGGTGAAGCACCGCATCACGTGGACGCCCAACGCCGACGGCACGGTGCGGCAGCACTGGGAAACCGCGGTCCCCGACGGTGCGTGGAAGACGGCGTTCGACGGGTTGTACCGCCGCAAGCCCTGACGCACCTACCGGATCTTCAGCAAGGACCAACCGCTGCCGACGACGAGCCCGCCGGGTGTCCACAGCAGCGACGCCGGGGCGTACAGGCGCCCCGGCAGCGGGCCGAGGACGATGGCCGTCTTGTCCAGGCTGCCCGCGATGGTGGTGACGGTCCCGTCGGGAGCCACCTTGCGGATCGCTCCTGCGCAGACCACGCCGGTGGAGGTCAGCGCGTTGCATGCGCCCTGTTCGCCCACGTAGATGTTGCCCGCAGGATCCGTCGCCATCTGGTAGCCGGAGAACGCGTCGCCGAAGCGCGCGGCCGCCCCGACGCCGTCGGCGTGCGCCGCGGGGCCGGGAGCACCCGCCAGCACCGAGACCTGCCCTTGCGGCGTCACCTTGCGCAGCACATGGTCCATGCCGAGCATGTAGACGTTGCCGGCCGCGTCGGCGGCCAGCCCCATCCCTGCTGCGTGGATCCAGCCGCCCTCCGCCGAGATCACCTGTGGTGCGACGGTCGAAACCACGCCGCCGGGCGTGATCTTTCTCACCCCGTTGTCGTCGACCACGTACAGGTTGCCGGCGGCGTCGAGCACGGGCCCGACCAGCGAGCGCCCGAATCGCGCCGCCGTGCCTTGCCCGTCCGCATTCCCGATCGCACCCGTCTCGCCCGCGAACTCGGCCAGCGACCCGTCGGCCGCAACACGCCAGATCGCGCCGCCGCCTTCGACGCACACGTCGCAGCTCCACTTCGGGGCGATCGCCAGGTAGTGGATGCCGCGAGCCCGGTCGAACGCGTATCCGGCCATCGACGAGCTGAAGCCGCTCACGGCAGGCACGGTGGCCGGGTAGAACTCGCTCGTCACCCCGCCGTCGGGCGTGACGCGGCGCATCACCAGGCCACCGTTGCCGAACGAGGGCACGAGGACGTCGCCGTTGTTGTCGAGGGCGGACCATGCGACCGACTCG
The DNA here is from genome assembly GCF_037572775.1 of Ramlibacter sp. PS4R-6. NCBI lineage: Bacteria > Pseudomonadati > Pseudomonadota > Betaproteobacteria > Burkholderiales > Comamonadaceae > Ramlibacter > Ramlibacter sp. PS4R-6. The sequence goes on from NZ_JBBHKA010000001.1 coordinate 1,118,982, forward strand.
AAACGCGCGGCGGCGCCCTGGCCGTCGCGGCGCACGGCCTCCGTCGGTTGGCCGCCCAGCACGACCGCCGTCCCGGTGCCGGGCAGAACGACGCTCACGACGCCTCCGAGCGCATCCGCGATGTACAGGTTGCCCGCCGCGTCCGCCGCGATGTCGTTGACCAGGACGTTCTCGGGCAGCACGCCGCCCAGGTGCAAGGTGGTCACGTTCCGCGCCGCATCGATGCGGCGAATGCCCAAGTCAACGATGTACAGGTTGCCCAACCCGTCGGCGGCCAGGGTGCCGGGGCCCGAGAAGCGCGCATCCAGCCCCTGGCCGTCGACCGCGTCGAAGCCGAAACCTCCGGCCAGCGTGGTGATCGTGCCGTCCGCCGCGATCTTGCGCACGCGCACGGAACGCGGCGGCATGTCTTCGAAGTAGCCGGGCGTCACGTACAGGTCGACGACGTAGATTGTCCCCTTGCGGTCCGTCGCCATGCTCATGACCTGGGTCAGCCGGCCTTGCCCGCGCGGCCCGTCCTCCATGCCGCATTCGCTGTTCGTGCCGGCGAAGGCGGTGCGCTCGAACGATGGCGTGACCTTCCACACGACGCAGTAGCCGGCTTCGTAGGTGTTGCCCTGGGGGTCGGTGATCGCGCGGAAGCCGGGCGGCACTTCGGCGGGCCCGCCGATCGTCGAGATGGCGCCGGAGGGGCTGATCATCCGGAACATGGCCCCGTCGCGCACGAGGACGTTGCCCTGCGCGTCGACGTCAAGCTCAAACGGCGACCCCAGGCGCGCGACGGATGCGTCGCCATCGAGGTCGCCCGGCCCGCCCGTGCTGCCGGCGAGCAGCGTCAGCTGCGTCGGCGCGGCGGCCTCGACAGGCTCGCCTGTGCTGCCGCCACCACAGGCGAGCAGCGAAGCGCAGAGACAGGCGAGGGCGATGAACGGGCGGAAGGTCCGGGTCACGATGAGGGCGGGTCCGAAAGGCAAAGTCCCGCACTGTAGAGCAACACAACGACTGCCGGGCAGCGGCGATCCCCCGTGACGGCCGCTTCGTTGCCTCCGGCGGGAATTCTTGGCTTGCCCGCCGTCCCCGGGCATAATTGACGTTTACGTAAACGTCAATTCCCCAGGAGCCGCCATGGCCGAAGCCGCGTTCACCCCGAAGGACCCGCAGTATGAGCAGCGCGTGCGTGCGAGCTTCGAGCGCCAGGCGGCGATGCAGACCATCGGCGCCTTCCTGTCGGTGATCGACCCCGGCCGCGTGGTGATCGAGCTGCCGTACGCGCAGGCGCTCACGCAGCAGCACGGCTTCCTGCACGCGGGGATGATCGCCACGGCGCTGGACTCGGCCTGCGGCTACGCGGCCTTCACGCTCATGCCGCACGACGCGGCGGTGCTGACCATCGAATACAAGATCAACCTGCTCGCGCCGGGCAAGGGCCAGCTGTTCCGCATGGAAGGCGTGGTGACCAAGCCCGGGCGTACGATCACCGTCGTCGAGGGCAGGGCCTTCGCCATCGACGAGGGCCGCGAGAAACTCATCGCCACCATGACCGCGACCGAGATGAGCGTCTTCGGCCGCGACGACGTCAAGCACTAGGAGACAGAACATGAACGACCTGCCCGGCCTGAACTTCCAGCTCGGCGAGGACATCGACGCCTTGCGCGACGCGGTGCGCGAGTTCGCGCAGGCCGAGATCGCGCCGCGCGCGGCCGAGGCCGACCGCAGCGACCAGTTCCCCATGGACCTGTGGCCCAAGATGGGCGAGCTCGGCGTGCTGGGCATCACCGTGCCCGAGGCCTACGGCGGCGCCGGCATGGGCTACCTGGCGCACATGGTGGCGATGGAGGAGATCTCGCGCGCATCGGCGGGCATCGGCCTGTCGTACGGCGCGCACTCCAACCTGTGCGTCAACCAGATCAAGCGCAACGGCAACGAGGCGCAGAAGAAGAAGTACCTGCCCAAGCTGATCTCCGGCGAGCACGTCGGCGCGCTCGCCATGAGCGAGCCCGGCGCGGGCAGCGACGTCATCTCGATGAAATTGAAGGCCGTCGACAAGGGCGGCTACTACGTGCTGAACGGCACCAAGATGTGGATCACCAACGGCCCCGATGCCGACACGATGGTGGTCTATGCGAAGACGGAGCCGGAACTCGGTGCGCGCGGCGTCACGGCCTTCATCGTCGAGAAGGGCATGAAGGGTTTCTCCACGGCGCAGAAGCTGGACAAGCTGGGCATGCGCGGCTCGCACACCGGCGAGATGGTGTTCCAGGACGTCGAGGTGCCCGCGGAAAACGTGCTGGGCACGCTGAACGGCGGCGCGAAGGTGCTGATGTCCGGCCTGGACTACGAGCGCGCGGTGCTCGCCGCCGGGCCCGTCGGGATCATGCAGGCCGTGATGGACAACGTGGTGCCCTACATCCACGACCGCAAGCAGTTCGGCCAGTCGATCGGCGAGTTCCAGCTCATCCAGGGCAAGGTCGCCGACATGTACACCGTGCTGCAGGCCGGCCGCGCGTTCCTCTACACCGTCGGCAAGAACCTCGACATGCTGGGCGCCGAGCACGTGCGCCAGGTGCGCAAGGACTGCGCCTCGGTCATCCTGTGGTGCGCCGAAAAGGCGACGTGGATGGCCGGCGAGGGCATCCAGGTGTTCGGCGGCAACGGCTACATCAACGAGTACCCGCTGGGGCGCCTGTGGCGCGACGCCAAGCTCTATGAGATCGGCGCCGGCACCAGCGAGATCCGCCGCATGCTGATCGGCCGCGAGCTGTTCGCCGAGACGATGTAGGTAAGCCCACGTACCAGCGACAATTCGACCGAACCTCCACAATATGCCCATGGCTTCGCTCGCCGACCTCTTCGCCCACAACCGCGCCTGGGCGGCGCAGATGGAGCGCGAACGCCCCGGCTTCTTCGCGTCGCTGACCAAGCAGCAGGCGCCCAAGTACATGTGGATCGGCTGCTCCGACAGCCGCGTGCCCGCCAACCAGATCACGGGGCTGGACCCCGGCGAGGTCTTCGTCCACCGCAACGTCGCCAACGTGGTCGTGCACTCCGACCTCAACGCGCTGTCCACCATCCAGTTCGCCGTGGACATGCTGAAGGTCGAGCACATCATGGTGGTGGGCCACTACGGTTGCGGCGGCGTGCAGGCGGCGCTGGAGAACCGGCGCGTGGGCCTGGCCGACAACTGGATCCGCCACATCTCCGACGTGCGCGACCGCCACCGCGGCCTGCTGGAGAACACCGCGCCCGACAAGCGGCTGGACGCGCTGGTCGAACTCAACGTCATCGAGCAGGTGGTCAACGTGTGCGTCAGCACCGTGATGACCGACGCCTGGGCCAAGGGCCAGAAGGTCACCGTGCACGGCTGGGCCTACGGCGTGCACGACGGCTTGCTGCACGACCTGCACATCACGGTGGACGGCGCCGACTCGATCGAGCCGGCCTACCGCGCGGCCATCGAAGGCATCACGGCCGACCGCCGCTAGGGCCCGGAAGCGCGCCATGCCGATGTTCCCCCAGCGCCTCGATTCGCCGCTGGCCTACGACATCGCCAAGGCCATGCTGGACGGCTTCAACCGCCACTACCGCCTGTTCCGCCAGGAGTCGGCGCGCGCCAAGCACCGCTTCGAGACGGCCGACTGGCACGGCCAGCAGCGCGCCCAGCGCGAGCGCATCCAGTTCTACGACCTGCGCGTGCGCGAAGCCACGGCGCGGCTCGAGAAGGAATTCAAGGCCGGCGAGCAGCCGATGGAAGTCTGGCAGCAGGTCAAATTGCACTTCATCGGCCTGCTGGTCGACCACCACCAGCCCGAGTGCGCCGAGACCTTCTTCAACTCGGTCACGACGAAGATCCTGCACCGCACGCACTTTCACAACGACTTCATCTTCGTGCGCCCGGCGGTCAGCACCGAGTTCATCGAGAACGACGAGCCGGCGGCGATGCCGACCTACCGCTCGTACTACCCCACGCGCGAAACGCTGCACGAAACCATCGTTCGCATCATCGACAACTTCCAGTTGCTGCGGGAGTTCGACGACCTGCCGCGCGACGCGCAATTCGTGCTCGAGGCCTTCAGCGGCCGCCTGGCGCAGGTCAAGTTGCGCGCCAACTTCCAGGTGCAGGTGCTGTCGTCGCTGTTCTTCCGCAACAAGGGCGCCTACGTCGTCGGCAAGCTGATCAACGGCTTCAACGAGGTGCCGTTCGCGCTGCCCATCCTGCACAACAAGCAGGGCAAGCTGTTCATCGACGCGTGCCTGTTCGGCGAGGACGACCTGCAGGGCCTGTTCTCCTTCGCCCGCGCGTACTTCATGGTGGACATGGAGATCCCGGCGGCGTACGTGCAGTTCCTGCGCTCGCTCATGCCGCGCAAGCCGCGCAACGAGATCTACAACGCGCTCGGCCTGGCCAAGCAGGGCAAGACCCTCTTCTACCGCGACTTCCTCTACCACCTGAAGCATTCGTCGGACAAGTTCCGCATCGCGCCCGGCATCAAGGGCATGGTGATGCTCGTGTTCGACCTGCCTTCGTTTCCCTACGTCTTCAAGGTGATCAAGGACTGGTACCCGCCGCCCAAGGACACCACGCGCGAGCAGATCAAGGGCAAGTACCTGCTGGTCAAGCAGCACGACCGCGTGGGCCGCATGGCCGACACGCTGGAATACAGCGACGTGGCGTTCTCGCGCGACCGCTTCGAGGACGACCTGATCGAGGAGCTGAAGAAGTTCTGCCCCTCGCTGCTGGAGATCGGCGACCGCGACGGCGACGGCGCCGAGGAGGTGATCATCAAGCACCTGTACATCGAGCGCCGCATGATCCCGCTGAACATCTACCTGCAGGAGGCGTTCGACACGCTGCAGGTGGCGGAGGCGGGCAGCCCGCACGCCGTGCAGGCGCAGCAGCAGATCGAGTCGGCGGTGGTCGAGTACGGCAACGCCATCAAGGACCTGGTGGCGGCCAACATCTTCCCCGGCGACATGCTGTGGAAGAACTTCGGCGTCACGCGCAACGGCAAGGTCGTCTTCTACGACTACGACGAGATCGAATACCTCACCGAGTGCAACTTCCGCAAGGTGCCGCAGGCGCGCACGGAAGAAGAGGAGATGTCGGGCGAGGTCTGGTACCCGGTGAACCGGCACGACGTGTTCCCCGAGACCTTCGAGCCCTTCCTGCTGGGCAACCCGGCGGTGCGCGAGGTGTTCATGAAGCACCACGCCGACCTGCTGGACCCGGCGTTCTGGAATTCGCGCAAGGAGCGCATCGTCGCGGGCCATGTCCACGACGTCTTCCCCTACGAGAGAGACAAGCGATTCATCCGCAAGCTGTCGCCGGCGCAGCGCAGCGCGGAACCCCTGACCGAACCGATCTGAAAGGAGATCACCATGTCCGATTCCATCGTCATCACGGGCGCGGCACGCACGCCGATGGGCGCCTTCCAGGGCGACTTCACCGCGCTGGCCGCCCATGACCTCGGCGGCGCCGCGATCAAGGCCGCCGTCGAACGCGCTGGCGTTTCCGGCGACGCCGTCGGCGAAGTGCTGTTCGGCAACTGCCTGATGGCGGGCCAGGGCCAGGCGCCCGCGCGCCAGGCGCTGTTCAAGGCCGGCCTGCCCAAGAGCACGGGCGCCGTCACGCTGTCGAAGATGTGCGGCTCGGGCATGAAGGCCGCGATGTTCGCGCACGACATGCTGCTGGCCGGCACGCACGAGATCATGGTCGCCGGCGGCATGGAGAGCATGACCAACGCGCCCTACCTGCTGCTCAAGGGCCGCGGCGGCTACCGCATGGGCCACGACAAGGTCTTCGACCACATGATGCTGGACGGCCTGGAGGACGCTTACGAGCCGGGCCGCGCCATGGGCACCTTCGGCGAGGACTGCGCCGCCAAGTACAAGTTCACGCGCGAGGCGCAGGACGCCTTCGCCACCGCATCGGTGATGCGCGCGAAGAAGGCCACCGAGTCGGGCGCGTTCGCCGCCGAGATCACGCCCGTCATCGTCAAGGACCGCGCCGGCGAGCGCGTGGTGTCCATCGACGAAGGCCCGGGCAAGGTCAAGCTGGACAAGATCCCGCAGCTCAAGCCCGCGTTCAAGAAGGACGGCACGATCACCGCCGCGTCGTCCTCGTCGATCAACGACGGCGCCGCCGCGCTGGTGCTGATGAAGGAATCGACCGCGTCGCGCCTGGGCGGCAAGGCCATCGCGCGCATCGTCGGCCACGCCACGCACGCGCAGGAGCCCAATTGGTTCACCACGGCCCCCGTGGGCGCGACGCAGAAGCTGCTCGGCAAGATCGGCTGGAAGGCGAGCGACGTGGACCTGTGGGAAGTCAACGAGGCCTTCGCCGTGGTGCCGATGGCGCTGATGGAGGAACTCAAGCTCCCGCACGACATCGTCAACGTCAACGGCGGCGCCTGCGCGCTGGGCCACCCGATCGGCGCATCCGGCGCGCGCATCATGGTCACGCTGATCCACGCGCTGAAGGCGCGCGGCGGCAAGCGCGGCATCGCCACGCTGTGCATCGGCGGCGGCGAAGGCACCGCGGTCGCGGTCGAACTGCTGTAAGCGATGCTCCTGTCGCAGGACCAGGAGATGGTGCGCGACGCCGTTCGCGCGTTCGCGCGCGAACAGCTGTGGCCGAACGCGCCCGCGTGGGACCGTGAACGCACCTTCCCGCGCGAGGCGCACCGGGGCCTTGCGCAACTGGGCGCCTACGGCATCTGCGTGCCCGAGGAATACGGCGGCGCGGGCCTGGACTACCTGACCCTCGCGCTGGTGCTGGAGGAGATCGCGGCCGGCGACGGCGGCACCTCCACCGCCATCAGCGTCACCAACTGCCCGGTCAACGCCATCCTCATGCGCTACGGCAACGACGCGCAGAAGAAGAAGTGGCTCACGCGCCTGGCGCAGGGCGAGATGCTCGGCGTGTTCTGCCTGACCGAGCCGCACGTGGGCAGCGACGCGTCGGGCCTGAAGACGACGGCCACGCGCGAAGGCGGCGGCTACGCGATCAACGGCGTCAAGCAGTTCATCACCAGCGGCAAGAACGGCCACCTGGCGGTGGTGATCGCCGTCACCGACAAGGGCGCGGGCAAGCGCGGCATGAGCGCTTTCCTGGTGCCGACGGACACCCCCGGCTACATCGTGTCGCGGCTGGAAGAGAAGATCGGCCAGCATTCGAGCGACACCGCGCAGATCACGCTGGAGAACTGCCGCATCCCCGCCGAGAACCTGATCGGCGAGGAGGGCGAGGGCTACAAGATCGCGCTGTCGGCGCTGGAAGGCGGGCGCATCGGCATCGCCGCGCAATCGGTCGGCATGGCGCGCAGCGCGCTGGAGGTTGCCATCGACTACGCGAAGGAGCGCCAGAGTTTCGGCACCGCGATCTTCAACCACCAGGCCGTCGGCTTTCGGCTGGCCGAGTGCGCCACGAAGCTCGAGGCCGCCCGCCAGCTGATCTGGCATGCCGCGACGCTGCGCGACGCCGGCAAGCCGTGCCTGAAGGAAGCCGCCATGGCCAAGCTGTTCGCCAGCGAAACCGCGGAGCAGGTGTGCAGCGCCGCCATCCAGACGCTGGGCGGCTACGGCTACGTCAACGACTTCCCGGTCGAGCGCATCTGGCGCGACGTGCGCGTGTGCCAGATCTACGAAGGCACGTCGGACGTGCAGAAGATCATCATCACGCGCGCGCTCTGAATGGATGGGCTGGACGAGCTCTAGAATCCGGCCATGCCGTTGTCCGCCGCCCGCACCCGTGCCCTGCGCATGATCGAGGAGCAGGTGCCCCTGCAGCGGGTGCTGGCGTACCTCGCGAGCAGCGCGGAGGAGCTGTGCCACCGCAACATCGTGGCCTCCATCCTGCTGCTCGATCGCGAAGGCCTGCTGCGCAACGGCGCCTCGCCGAACCTGCCGGCCGATTACCTCGACGCGATCGACCGGCTCAAGCCCCACCCGGACCTGGGCACCTGCGCCTCGGCCGCGGCCACGGGGAACGTCGTCGTCACGCGCGACTTCCTGGACGACAGCCGCTGGGCCGAGCTGAAGCACCTGCCCATCGCACTGGGATTCCGCGGCGCCTGGAGCATGCCGATCAAGGACGACCGCGGCCGCGTGCTGGGCACCTTCGGCAGCTATTTCTTCGAGCCGCGCGTGCCCACCGACCACGAGCAGGCGGTGGTCGCGCAGCTCGTGCCCGTCGCAGCGCGCGCCATCGCCGCGGCGCACCCGGTTGACCCGGCCCTGGCCCGCTGACGCGCCGGCGCTGATGCGCTCGCGCTACGACGCCTACGCGGCGCTGGACCGCCAGTGGCTGCTCGACACCTGGCATCCCTCGACGCGCCCGGCGGCGCTCGAACTCGATCCCGCAACGAAGTGGCTGGGCCTGGACGTGAAGGACCACCGCGTGGTCGACGACACGCACGCCGAAGTCGAATTCGTCGCGCGCTTCCGCAGCGGCGGCGGCCGCGCGCAGCGCCTGCACGAGCGCTCGCGCTTCGTGAAGGAAGGCGGGCGCTGGTACTACGTCGATGGGGACGTCCGGTGAGGTTCGGCGCCGTCCTGTTCGACTGCGACGGCGTGCTCGTCGACAGCGAGCGCATCACCAACGGCACGCTGCGCGAGATGCTCGGCGAGCTCGGCTGGCAGCTGTCGCCCGAGGAGTGCATGCGCCTGTTCGTCGGCAAGGCGGTGAAGGACGAACGTGCGCTGATCGAAGCGAAGACGGGACAGCCGCTCACCGAGGAGTGGATGGTGCGCTTCCGCGAGCGGCGCAACGTGCGCCTGATGGCCGAGGTGCAGGCCATCGCCGGCGCGCTCGACGCGGTGAAGGAACTGCACCGCTTGTTCGACGGCCGCATTGCCTGCGGCTCGGGCGCCGACCTGCCGAAGGTGCTGATGCAGCTGGAGAAGTGCGGCCTGCTGCCCTACTTCGAAGGCCGCGTGTTCAGCGGGCATGACCTGCCGCGTTCGAAACCCGCACCCGATGTCTACCTGGTGGCGGCGAAGTCCGTCGGCGTCGATCCGGCTCGTTGCCTCGTCGTGGAAGACACCATCACGGGCGTGACCGCGGGCGTTGCCGCCGGCGCCACGGTGTTCGGCTACAGCCCGCCCGAGGCGGGCCATGACGCGCCCGATGCGCTGCGCGCCGCGGGCGCTGCGCTCGTCTTCACGCGGATGGCGGACTTGCCGGCGCTGGTCGCCTGACTTACTGCTCGGCGAAAGCGCGTTCGATCACGAAGTCGCCCGGCCGCGAGGTGTTGCCCTCGTTGAAGCCGCGTCCCTCGAGCATGTGCTTCAGGTCCTTGAGCATGCCGGGGCTGCCGCAGATCATCACGCGGTCCTCGGCCGGGTCCAGGCCGGGCAGCTTCAGGTCTTCGAAGATCTTGCCGGTCTCCAGCAGCTCGGTGACGCGGCCCATGTTCTTGTACGCCTCCCGCGTGACAGTCGGGTAGTAGATCAGCTGGTTGCGCACCATCTCGCCGAGGAACTCGTGCGAGGGCAGGTGTTCCACCAGCAGGTCGTGGTAGGCCAGCTCGTCCTTCTGGCGCACGCCGTGCACCAGCACGATCTGCTCGAACTTGTTGTAGGTGTCGGGGTCGCGCACGATGCTCATGAAGGGCGCCAGGCCCGTGCCCGTGGACAGCAGGAACAGGCGCTTGCCCGGCAGCAGGTAGTCGATGAGCAGCGTGCCCGTCGGCTTGCGGCCCACGATGATCATGTCGCCGGCCTTGACGTGCTGCAGGCGCGAGGTCAGCGGGCCGTCGGGCACCTTGATCGACAGGAACTCGAGGTGGTCCTCGTAGTTGGCGCTGACGATGGAGTAGGCGCGCAGCAGCGGCTTGTTGTTGACCTTCAGGCCGATCATCGTGAAATGGCCGTTGGAGAACCGCAGCGCGGGGTCGCGCGTGGTCTTGAAGGTGAACAGGCGGTCCGTCCAGTGGTGGACGTCCAGGACTTTTTCTTCGTTGAAGGCGCTCATGGTGCTTCGGTGGGCGAACCCCGGATTATCCCAGCGCCCTCATTCCCGATCCGGCAGAAGCTTATGCCGTCCTACGGCCGGGCCCCCGCCACTGCGCTAGGGTCCGGGGATGGACTTTTCAGCTGAATGGGTGGCGTGGCTGCAATGGCCCGCGATGGTCGCGAGCGTGCTCGCGGCGTGGCTCGTCGCCTCGACGCACGCGGGCCGGCGCAAGGTGGGGTTCTGGGTGTTCCTCGCCAGCAACGTGCTGTGGGTGGCGTGGGGCTTGCACGACGCCGCCTGGGCGCTGATCGCCCTGCAGGTGGTGCTGGCGCTGATGAACGTGCGCGGCGCGCGCAAGAACGAGCGCGCCCAGGAGCGGGAGGAAGCCTGAGCGCGCGGCCATAATCCGCCCATGAGGGGCGTCGCTCTGACGATCTGCGCAGTCCTGCTCGCCGCCTGCGGTGCCAAGACCGACGGTGCGTGGTCCGGCTATGCCGACGCCGACTACGTGTACGTCGCCGCGCCGCTGGCGGGCACGCTGTCGGCCCTGCACGTGAAAGCCGGCGAGGCCGTGGCGAAGGGCAAGCCGCTCTTCGCGCTGGAGGACGAGGCCGAACGCGCCGCGCGCGAGGAAGCCAATGCGCGCGTGGCCGCCGCGCAGTACCAGGCCGCCGACACGGACAAGGGCAAGCGCGAGCCGGAGGTGGCGGTGAACCAGGCGCAGCTTGCGCAGGCGAGGGCGCAGGCCGAGCTCGCGCGCCACGACGTCACGCGCAAGCGCGAGCTGATGGCCAAGGGTTTCATCGCGCGCGCGCAGGTCGACGAGGCCGAGCACGCGCTGCAGCAGGCGCAGGCGCGCGTCGCGGAGCTGGCGTCGGTGGTGGACGTGGCGCGCCTGCCCGCGCGCAGCGACGAGCGCCTGGCCGCCGATGCGCAGGCGAATGCCGCGCGCGCGGCCGCGAGCCAGGCCGACTGGCGCGCCCGGCAGAAGCAGCAGTCCGCGCCCGTCGACGCGCAGGTGGCCGATACCTTCTTCCGCCCCGGCGAGTTCGTGAACGCGGGCCAGCCCGTGGTGTCCCTGCTGCCCGCGGCCAACGTGAAAGCGCGCTTCTACGTGCCCGAGCCGCAGTTGCCGCAAGTCGCGCTGGGCAAGGAGGTGCGGCTGCGCTGCGACGGCTGCGGCGCGCCCATTGCCGCGCGCATCACGTTCATCTCCACCAAGCCCGAGTTCACGCCGCCGGTGATCTACTCGAACGAGCAGCGCGCCAAGCTGGTGTTCCTGGTGGAGGCGAAGCCCGCGCCGCAGGACGCCGCAAAGCTGCGGCCCGGCCAGCCGCTGTCGGTCGTCCTGCCATGAGCGATCTCGCGATCGACGTGCGCGGGCTGACCAAGAAGTACGGCACGCGCACGGTGGTCGACCACGTCGACCTGCAGGTGCGCGCCGGCACCATCTGCGGCTTCCTCGGCCCCAACGGCAGCGGCAAGACGACCACCATCCGCATGCTGTGCGGCCTGCTCAAGCCCGATGCGGGCGAGGGCACGTGCCTCGGGCTGGACATCATCCGCGACGCGCGGCAGATCAAGCGCCAGGCCGGCTACATGACGCAGAAGTTCGGCTGGTACGAGGACCTGTCGATCCGCGAGAACCTGGACTTCATCGCGCGCCTGTTCGAGGTGCCGGATCGCACGAAGGCCGTCGACGCCGCGCTCAACCGGCTGGGCCTCGTCGAGCGTCAGGACCAGCTGGCCGGCGCGTTGTCGGGCGGGTGGAAGCAGCGCCTCGCACTCGCGGGCTGCCTGATCCACGCACCAAAGCTGCTGCTGCTGGACGAACCCACGGCGGGCGTCGACCCCAAGGCGCGGCGTGAGTTCTGGGACCACATCCACCAGCTCGCGCACGAGGACGGCATGACGGTGCTGGTGTCGACGCACTACATGGACGAGGCGCAGCGCTGCGACGAGCTGGTGTACATCGCCTACGGCCACGTGCTCGCGCGCGGCAACGAACAGGAAGTGCTGCGGCAGGCGGGCGTGACGGACGGCAACCTGGAGGACGCCTTCATCGCCCTCATCGCCCGCGCGCACGACAACTTCGCGGCGGAGGCGCCGTGACGCGCTTTTCCTTCGCGCGCATGGCGGCGGTGTTCCTCAAGGAATTCCAGCAGATGATGCGCGACCGCCTGACCTTCGCCATGGCGGTGGGCGTGCCCATCCTGCAGCTGGTGCTGTTCGGCTACGCGATCAACACCGACCCCAAGGGCCTGCCCACCGCGCTGGTCGCCGCCGACAGCGGCCCGATGGCGGCCAGCGTCGTCGCGACGCTGCAGAACACCGGCTACTTCCGCATCGTGCACGCGGGCGTCGACGAAGGCGAGGCGGAGCGCATGCTGGAAGAAGGGCGCGTGCAGTTCCTCGTGGTGATCCCGCCGCAGTTCTCGCGCCGCATCGTGCGCGGCGAGCGCCCGCAGATGCTGGTGGCCGTCGATGCGACCGACCCGTCGGCGTCGGGCAATGCGCTGGCCGCGCTCGCGGCGGCGACGGACCGCGCGCTGGAGCGCCAGCTCACCGGCCCGCTGCAGCGCCTCGCGGAAAAGCCCGGGCCCTTCGAAGTCGTCGTGCACAAGCGCTACAACCCCGAGGGCCTGTCGCGCTACAACATCGTGCCGGGGCTGATCGGCACCATCCTCACCATGACGATGGTGATGCTCACGGGCCTGGCGATGACCCGGGAGCGCGAACGCGGCACGCTCGAGAACCTGCTGGCCACGCCGGTGCGGCCGTCGGAGGTGATGGTGGGCAAGATCCTGCCGTACGTCGTGCTCGGCTACGTGCAGCTGGGCGTGATCCTCGGCGCGGCCGCGCTGCTCTTCCACGTGCCGCTGGAAGGCAGCTTCGTGCTGCTGATGGCGATGATCGGCGTGTTCATCGTGGCCAACCTGGGCGTTGGCTTCACCTTCTCCACGCTCGCGCGCAACCAGCTGCAGGCCATGCAGATGACGTTCTTCTTCTTCCTGCCGAGCATGCTGCTGTCCGGGTTCATGTTCCCGTTCCGCGGCATGCCCGAGTGGGCGCAGGCGCTGGGCGAGGTGCTCCCGCTCACGCACTTCCTGCGCATCGTGCGCGGCATCATGCTCAAGGGCAACTCGCTGGTGGAGCTGTGGCCCGAGCTGTGGCCCATGGTGCTCTTCATGGCGGTGGCCGCCGCCGTAGCGCTCAAGCGTTACCGGCAAACCCTGGATTGAGCGCGTTGTAGTCGCGCTCCGACGGCGCTTGTAGTCGCGCGCCGCGAGTTCCGCTCTTTGGAGCTAGCGTCACGCCACGGCGCAACCTCTGCATTCGATACTGCCGCGGCTGCCAGCTCGGGCGGCATTCACGGGGTATCGCATGAAATTGAGGCGGCGGGATTTCAACAAGGCCACGGCGAGCGCGATCGCGGTGGCGGTCACGGGTTGCGGCGGCGGCGGCGGCGGGGGCGAAGCGCCCGCGCCGGTTGCGGCCGGGCCGGCGCCCGCGCCGGCACCTGCACCGGCTCCCGCGCCGGCACCCGCCCCGGGCCCTGCGCCCGCACCGGCGCCCGTTCCCGCACCCGCGCCGGCCCCCACGCCTGCGCCGGCTCCTGCTCCCACGCCCGCGCCGCCCGGTGCGCTGCGCATGGGTGCCAACCTCGCGGGCATGCAGGCCGCGATGGGCAACCTGCGCTACGGCCAGGGCACGCAGGTGAACATCGACTGGGCCGTGCCGCGCCGCGCCGACGTGCAATGGCTCGCGGCCAACGGCTACAACATGAACCGCCTGCCGATCCAGTGGGAGATGCTGCAGCCGGTGCTGTTCGACACCAACATCAACACGGCGACGCGCGCCATCGTCGGCAACCCCGGCGAATTCAACGCCACCTACCAGTCGTACATCACGAGCGTGCTCGATGCGCATGCGCAGGCCGGCATCAAGTGCTGGATCGACCTGCACAACTACTGCCGCTACGTCGACTTCGTGTACCAGGCCGACGGCTCCGTGCGCGGGCTCGTGCGTCCGTCGGTGGCCGGCATCTACCCGTACACCAGCGACTCCTCGCAGGTCATCACCCGCATCATGGCCACCGCGCCCGGCGCGACGCTGCGCCCCGCGCACTTCACCGACTTCTGGACGCGCGCCGCGCGCCTGTGGAAGGACCACCCGGGCTTCGGCGGCTACGGCCTGATCAACGAGCCGTACAACATGCCCTCGCCGGGCAGCACCGTCGAAAGCGGCGCCGACGGCGTGCAGGACCTGAACATCTGGCCGACGTTCGCCAAGGCCGCGATCGACGCGATCCGCGCCATCGACCCGGCGACGCCGATCTACCTGGACAGCAACTACTGGAGCGCCGCCTTCACGCTGGGCACCAACAACCCGGCGTGGCCGATCCAGGGCACGAACATCATCTACGACGTGCACATGTACCTCGACGCGTTCTCCACGGGGCAGCGCTTCGACTACGACGTGGAGCTGTCGCGCGGCGCCAGCGTGGGCGTGGGCAACGTGCCGATCAACGCCGACACCGGCTGGCTGCGCCTGAAGAGCGCGGTGGACTTCGCCGCGCCGCGCGGCATGAAGCTCGCGCTGGGCGAGACGGGCATGCCGATCGACGACCCGCGCTGGCAGGAGATGTTCCAGCGCCTCACCGACTACGCACGCAGCAACGGCGTGGAGATCTACCCGTGGAACGGCGGCAGCCACTGGCCGCTGCACAACAGCCCCATGCACTTCGTGCCCGGCTGGCACCAGAACCGCACCATCGAACCGGCGGCGTCCGGCGTGCTCAAGCGCACGGCCAACGTGCGCAGCGCCACGGTGTTCGACGACGGCCCGGGCTACGCGCTGGCCGGCACGCCGGTGACGATCACCGTCTATGCGCGCGGCTATGTCGCGAGCCCCGTGACCGTATCCATCAGCTCCAACAACGGCGGCACGCTCAGCGCCTCCAGCATCACGCTGCCGGCCGGCGCGAACCCGCAGGCCACCTACACCTTCACGCCGGCGGCCGACCGCATCACCACGCTGTCGTACGCCGTGTCCGGCGGGCTCAATGCGCCGCCGCCGCGCAAGGTGTATTCGCTGGCCGACCCGGTGGCCTATTCGGCCACCAACCTCGCCGAAGCGGCGCGCGCCATCGTCGCCAAGTACGCGGCGTGCAAGTGGGAGATGGCCGACGGCTACACCGACTACCTCGGCGGCGGCTCGCTCGCGCAGGCCGGCCAGCCGGTGCGCGCCATCGCCGACTCGGGCTGGGGCTCCAGCGCCGGCAACGCGATGGAGATGCTCAACTGGATGAACACCGACAGCGCGTCGCTCGCCAACATGCCGCCCGCCGTGATGCGCGTGATCAACGGCAAGCGCGCGACCGACCACACGGGCTGGGCGACGTCGGGCTTCTGGTGCCGCAAGAGCGCCCCCATCGACGTGATGCAGCCCAACCCGAAGAACGTGGTGCCTTACACGGTGGGCGACGCGCACTTCGTGCTGGCGGCGGTGAGCCTCAACGCGCCGCAGGACGGCCTGGTGTTCCAGGCGTCCAACGCCTACACGCGCGCCGCCTCGCAGCTGATGATCGCCGGGGGCCGCCCGCGCGCCACCTTGACCGACTACTCGGGCAACACCGTCACGCTCACCGCCAACAACGCGCTCGCGGCCGGCGCGCCGTCGGTGCTCACCTTCGCCAGCAACGTCGGTGCGCAGCGCCTGCGCGTCGATTCGGCGCCCGCCGCGACGGGCTCGACGCTGATCGAGCGCAGCGCGTTCGACCAGATGATGATCGGCTGGGGCTTCTCCATGTTCTATCCGCAGCAGGGCTTCGGCGGGAACGTCTTCGGCGTGATCACCGGCCGCGGTGCGCCCAGCGACGCGGAACTGCAGGTGATGGAGCGCTATCTGATGAGCATGGCGGGCTGACGCCGGCGCGCCCGATTTGTAACCGGATCGCGACACGGGCGCCCCGCGGGGCGCCCGTTTTACGTGGTTTCGTGCAGTAGTTCACGGGCAATACGCATCGAAAGCGGTCCGAGGGCGTCGCTACTCGTTACTATCTGTATCAGTGAGGTTACAAACAAGATGAGCGTTCCGGTCATGCGCATGGGTCTCGTCGGCTTCGCCGACGAGCGGCAGCTGCGCAACCTGCTCAAGACGCGCAACCTCAACCTGCAGTGGGAGCGCTGGCCGTTCATGGAGGCCGACGCCTTGTGGATCAACGGCGAGAACGCGCAGCCCCAGCGCGGCAACATGGTCCGCATCCCCTCGGCCGAGCCGGGCAAGCCGGCGACGCTCATGAACCTGAAGGAGATGGACCGGCCGACGGCGTTCACGCTGCCGTTCAACAACGGCTACTTCACGCCGCCGCTGGCCTTCGACCCGCACAAGGTCGACCAGGTGGCCGACGTCTTCAACCAGTTCGAGGCGCAGCTGCTTGACACGGCCGTGGACCTCACGCTCGCCTCAGCGATTGCCGACCGCCGCCACGACCTGGCGTCGCCCTACTACCACCTGAACGCGCACGGCAAGCTGGTCGCCATCGTCGGCGTGACGGGCGATCTGGGTTTCGCGCCCGACGCGACGCCGCACGAAGTCGCCGAAGCCGACTGGGCGGCCCGCCCGCCCGCGGCCAGCACGGTGCCGTCGCACTTCCGCCGCACGACGATCGCGCACGTGATGTGGAACTACGTGATGCGCAATGGCGGCGAGCTGCTGCCTTCCCGCTATCGCACCGCGACCATCTACTGGCGCCGCATGCCCAACGTGCCGCAGCGCATGGTGCGCGAGGAGCACCTGCTGCTCATCTCGGCGCTGTCCACCGGCCCGCACACGATCGAATCGCTGGTGGCCACCACCGGCCTGAGCGAAGCCGCGGTGTCGCAGGCGCTGGCCGCTCTGTACTTCGGCGGCAGCCTCACGACCGACCCGGCCAAGGCCGGGCCGGCGCGGCCCGCGAAAGGCGCCGCGGCGCAGGAAGACTGGCCCAGCAGCATGACCAGCACGTTCCAGCCGCCCACGACGCCGGCGCCGTCGCGCCCGCGGCGGCCGCAGTTCGACATGCCCACGGTGCCGCAACCGCTGGAGCCCGGCTCGAAACACTGATCGCATTCGCAACAACAACAAGACTCGGAGCAAGGCAAGGATGCAGGGGATTGACAGCGAAGGTGGCGGGGGCCCAGAGGGCCGGCAACCCGCGCCGGTCCTGGCGGCGTGGATCCGCGAGCTGCTCGGCGACGTGCAGTCCACGCAGGTGCGCAAGCTCGAACAGCTGCGCGCGCGGCTGGAAGGCCAGATCTTCTCCTGGGACAACTCGGAACTCGCGCGGTCGCTGCAGGCGCTGTACTCGGGCGGGCGCGAACTGCATTTCGCCGAGCTGCGCACGGGCTGGCTGCAGCGCATGCTGGGGCGGCACAAGCCGGCGTTCCAGCGCTTCGCCGCGGCGGTCGACCGCATGGACGGCAGCGTCGGCGGCGCAAAGGCGCAGGCCCTCGCGCTCGCGGCCAGCTTCAAGGACCACAACCAGGCGGCGCGGCGCGTGTTCGTCGAGCTCGACCTCGAATGCAAGGAGCTGGCGGCCGAACTGGACCAGGGCGTGACGTGGCTGCAGCAGATGTGCGAGGACATCAACGGGCAGCGCAAGGGCGGGGCCGCCGACCGCCAGCTCGCCACGCTCGCCGAACAGGCGCAGGCCTACACGCAGGACTTCAAGCGACTGCAGTCGATCAGCGCGCTGGTGCGCGACATCGGCGTGCGCGGCCAGGCCATCCTCGACCGCCGCAGCGCGCTGCTCGAGCAGGTGCGCGCCGAGATGGAATTCTTCGAGAAGCAGTGGAGCGTGAAGGTCGGCGACCTGGCCGCCGCCGTGCGCGCCGGCCACACCGGCCTGCCCGGCATCCCGAAGGCGATCGAGGCGCACGACGAGGCGATGAAACGCCTGGAGGCGGCGCTGGACGCCTGCGGCGCGCTGCAGGGCGAGGAGCAGTTCATGGACGAGCAGCTGGAAAGCCTGGGCGAGACCTTGCGGGAAGGCCGCGCGGCCTAGTCGAATTCGCAGTCGTGGCGGCGTCAGGCCACGACCACGAAGTCCGCGTTGTCGAAAGTGCCGCCCACCAGCGTGACCTTGGCGATGAGCGTGCGGTTCGCGGCGCTGCCCCCGTCGCTGTCGTAGTAGAGGTCCCCGTTGGCATCGAACACGATGTTCACCGCCCCGCCCACGGCGGCGCCGGCGCCCGTGCCGCTGGCCACCGATGCGAAATCGGCGGCCGCGAGCACCGCGCCCAGCGCGATGCCGCCGTACGTCCCCGCGGACAGCTCGATGCGATCGGCGCCGTTGGCGTCGAAGTCGCGCAGCCGGTCGACGTTGGCCGCGGCGCCGGGCGCCGTGTTGAACACGAAGGTGTCCGACCCGGTGCCGCCGACGAGGAAGTCGTTGCCCGCCGCGCCGAGCAGGCGGTCCGCGCCGTCGCCGGCCACGACCAGGTCGTCCCCGGTGCCGCCGTTGATCGTGTCGGCGCCGCCGTTGCCGAACAGCATGTCGTTGCCGTTCCCGCCGGTCAGCGCCTGGCCGAGCACCGACGAGGCGATGACGTCCTCCTGCCCGGTGCCGCCGAGCGTCGTGCCGATCCGGTAGGCCGTGGTGCCGATCGCGTAACCCTGGTACGTGCCGCCGTTGGTGAAAGTCACGCTCTCGATGGTGCCCGTCGAGTAGTGGTCCTTGATGACGATTTCCGTGCCGCCCGCCTTCACGACGAGGTCGTTTCCCACCTGTTCGAAGCCGAGCGTGCCGAGAGAAAGGCTGTCGGTCGGCGCCGTCGTGGCGACCTGCAGCGCGTCGTTGCCGCCGCCGCCATCGCTGATGCTGTCGTTGCCGTCCCCCAGGCCGAAGATGTAGGTGTCGTTGCCGGACCCGCCCAGCAGGATGTCGTTGCCCGCGCCGCCGTTGAGCGTCGATCCCCCGCTGCCGGAAACCAGGATGTCGCTGCCGCTCGTGCCGGACAAGGTGCCCTGGGTCACGGCGACCGCCGTCGGCGCGCCGTTGCCGGTGCCGTCGGTCGGCGTGTAGCTGAACGAGCCGCCCGCGGGCGCCGCGTCCGTCACCGTCACCGTGCCGTTGCTGCCGGTGCCGGCCAGGTGCGTGGCAGTCAGGCCCGTGGCCGCGCTCACGCCCGCGACGTCCAGCGTCCCGCCGGCGGTGAGCGTGTCGTTGGCCAGCAGCGCCCACTCCGGCACGGTGAAGGCGGTGCCCAGCCCGACGTTCGTGATGACACGGTCCGCGCCTCCAGTCGGGCCGACCGGGGTCTCGGCCGTTCCCAGCATGTGGATCGTCACCGACGTCGCCATGCCGTCTGCGGCGGCCACGATGAACGAGTCCGTGTAGGTCGTCCCCGCGATGAACTCGTCGTGGGCCGTCGAGGCGGTGTACGTCCACGCGCCGGCTGCGTCGACGGCGAACGTGCCGTACGTGCCCGCGCTCGCGCCCTGCGTCACGAAGGTCTGCGCACTGTCCACGTCCGAGATGGTCAAGGTGCCCGCCGTGCTGAGGGCGGCCGGCGTGTTGCCCTCGGTGAGGTTGCGCACGTCGGCGGACAGCACCGCCGCGTCGTTGGTGCCGGCGATGTTGATGGTGACGGTGCTGGTGGTCCCGTCTGCCGACGAGACGGCGAAGGCGTCGCTGTACGTCGTGCCGGCGACGAATTCGTCGTGCGCCGAGCTGGCGGCGTAGGTCCAGGCGCCGGCGGCGTCGATGGCGAACGTGCCATATTTGCCCGCGCTCCCTGCTTGCGCCGCGAACGTTGCCGCGCTGTCGGCGTCGGTCACGGTGAGCGTGCCGCTTGTGCCGATGGCTGCCGCCGTGTCGGCCTCCGTCAGGTTCTTCGTGTCCGACGAAAGGACGGCGGCGTCGTTCGTACCCAGGATGTTGATCGTGATGCTTGTCGCAGTCCCATCTGCCGATTCGACTGCGAACGTGTCGGTGTAGGTCGTGCCGACCACGAACTCGTCATGCGCGGAGCTGGCCGTGTAGGTCCATGCGCCCGCTGCATCGATCGCGAACGCTCCGTACTTGCCTGCCGTGCCCGCCTGGGCCTTGAACGTTTCGGCGCTATCGACGTCCGTGATGGTCAGGGTCCCGCTGGCGCCGAGCGCCGCGGCCGTGTTCGCCTCGGTGAGGTTCTTCGTATCGGAAGACAGCACGGCTGCATCGTTCGTGCCGAGCATGTTGACCGTCACGCTCGTGGCCGTCCCATCTGCTGACTCGACTGCGAACGTATCGGTGTAGGTCGTGCCGGCCACGAACTCGTCATGCGCGGAGCTGGCCGTGAAGGTCCATGCGCCCGCTGCATCGATCGCGAACGCTCCGTACTTGCCTGCCGTGCCCGCCTGGGCCTTGAAGGTCTCCGGGCTGTCGACGTCCGTGATCGTCAACGCGCCGCCCGTGCCCAGTGCCGTGTCGGACTCCGTCAGATTCTTCGTATCGGAAGACAGCACGGCTGCATCGTTCGTGCCGAGCATGTTGACCGTGACGCTCGTCGCGGTCCCATCTGCCGACTCGACCGCGAATGTGTCGGTGTACGTCGTGCCGGCGACGAACTCGTCGTGCGCCGAGCTGGAGGCGAAGGACCATGCGCCGGCTGCGTCGATCGCGAAGGTGCCGTACTTACCAGCGGTGCCTGCCTGGGCCTTGAACGTTTCGGCGCTATCGACGTCGGTGATTGTCAGCGTTCCGCTGGTGCCGAGCGCCGCCGCCGTGTCCGCCTCGGTGAGGTTCTTCGTATCGGAAGACAGCACGGCTGCGTCGTTCGTCCCGAGCATGTTGACCGTCACGCTCGTCGCAGTCCCGTCCGCGGACTTCACGGCAAACGTGTCGGTGTAGGTGGCGCCGGCCACGAATTCGTCGTGCGCCGAACTCGCCGTGTACGTCCACGCCCCGCCCGCATCGATGGCGAAAGTGCCGTACTTGCCCGCGCTCGCGGGTTGCGCCTGGAACGTGTCGTCGCCGTCGATGTCTGCCACGGTCAGCGTGCCCGAGCTCCCCAGGGCGGCCGCGGTGTCGCCCTCCGTGAGGTCGCGGACGTCCGCGGACAGCACGGCCGGGTCGTTGACGCCGGTGACGACGACGCTGAGGGTCTGCGTGACAGAGCCGCCGTGCGCGTCGGAAATGACGACGTCGAAGTATTCCGTTGCCTTCTGCCCCTCGCCCAGCGCCTGCGTGTTGGCGTTGGGCACGCTGTAGCTCCACGTCACGACCCCGCCCGCTGCCCCGGTGGCCGCCGTGGTCACGCCCGCGGTCACGATGCCGCCCCATGCGTTGTCGGCGCGCACGGTCACCTTCACGGTGTGCACATCGGACAGGTCCTTGTCGTCGAACGCCACCGTCCCGCTCGCCGCCAGGTTCGGGTTCGCGGCATCCTCGGTGACGGCGCCGCTGGCCGTGGCCGCGCTGATCGTCGGCTGGTCGTTGGTCCCCGTGATCGTGACGGTCACGGTGGCCGTGGCGAAATCGTCGTTGGCGTCCGTGACCTGGTACGTGAACGTGTCCGTGGCCGTCTCGCCGGCGGCCAGGTACTGGTAGTGCGCGTTGTCGGCCTGGTAGTCGAAGCGCCACGAGGCCGGGTTTGCGGCGTCGGGCTTGACCAGCGTGGCCGTGCCGTGCGTGGGCGCCGACACCACCTTGAGGTCCTTGACGAGGTCGGCGACCGAGTCGTTGGCGAGGACGTTGATGGCGACTGCGCCTCCGTCCTCCACCGCCGAAGCCGAATCCGCGGTTGCGAAGACGAACGCGTTGGCGGGGTCGATCACGGCGCCGTCGACGGTGATGCGCAGCGACTCCATCGATTGCACCTTCAGCGTCGACGTGCCGAAGCGGAACGTGAAGTCGCTCGCGATGCCGTTGGACACCTGGCCCGTCTGCGCTTGCGTCACCTTTGCCAGGTGCGCGAGGTAGGCGGCCACCTGCTGCTGGTTGACGATGTCCAGCCACTGCGCCAGCGTGAACTGAATCAGGAGCGAGTCGATGCCGGCGCCGCCGGTGTACACGTCGCTGCTGCCGGCGTTCTGGCTGATGTTGTAGATGAAGGCGTCGTCGCCGGCGTCGCCATTGAGCGTGTCGCTGCCGCTGCCGCCCACGAGGATGTCGTCGCCGGCGCCCGCGCTGATGCGGCTGCCTTCGGCCAGGGCGGTGAGGGTGTCGGAGCCCGAGCTGCCGGCGATCGTGGTGGTCATGTGCGTTGCTCCTGTCCGGCGTCACCGGCCGGACCATTAACGCGCCGCCGAACCTCGGCCGCATGGCCGGGATGTCATGGGATGAGCAGGAGGCCGCTGCGCCACGTGCAGGACATTCCTGTGAGCGGCATGCCGGCATTGCGCGGCGCCGCCCGGCTCGGGGATACTGCCTGCCCGCGAGGAGAACCCATGGACAACGCCATCCGCCGCCAGACGATCGCCGACCTGCTGCGCCGCACCGCGCAGCGCCTGCCCGCCAAGCCGGGGCTTGTGTGCGGTGGCACGCACTGGACCTTCGCCGAATCCGACGCCGTGGTCGACCGCGTCGCCGCCGGCCTGGCGCAGCATGGTGTGGGCTACGCCAGCCGGGTGGCGGTGCTGGCGCGCAACTCGCACGCCTTCGCGGCGCTGCGATTCGCGCTTGCGCGCCTGGGCGCCGTGCTGGTGCCGATCAACTTCATGCTCAAGGCCGAGGAGGTGGCGTACATCCTGCGGCACGCGAAGGCGACTATGCTCGCCACCGATTCAGGCCTGGCCGAACTCGCGCGCGCGGCCGCGAAGCTCGACACGCAGGTGAAGGACTTCGTGTGGCTGCCCTCGGAGGACCCGTCGCAGCCGGTGGCCGGCATGATCTCCTTCGACGAGCTCGCCGCCACCAGCGGGCCCGCGCCGGAATCGCCGCAGCTCGCCAGCACCGACCTGGCGCAGATCGTCTACACCAGCGGCACCGAGTCCATGCCGAAGGGCGCGATGCTCACGCACGATGCGGTGATCTGGCAGTACGCCGCGTGCGCCATCGACGCGCAGATCCACGCCGACGACGTGCTGCTGCATGCGCTGCCGCTGTACCACTGCGCGCAGCTGGACGTCTTCCTCGGGCCCGCGATCTTCGTCGGCGCCACCGGCGTCATCACGGCCAAGCCGACGCCCGACAACCTGCTGCCGCTGATGGCGCAGCACTGCATCTCGAGCTTCTTCGCGCCGCCGACGGTGTGGATCGCGCTGCTGCGCTCGCCGCTGTTCGACACCACGGACCTGTCGACGCTGCGCAAGGGCTATTACGGTGCATCCATCATGCCGGTCGAAGTGCTCAAGGAGCTGGCGCGTCGCCTGCCCGACGTCGGCTTCTGGAACCTGTACGGCCAGACGGAGATCGCGCCGCTGGCCACGCTGCTGCCGCCGCACGAGCAGCTGCGCAAGCCCGGCTCGTGCGGCCGGCCCTGCATCAACGTGCAGACGCGCGTCGTCGACGATGCGATGGACGACGTGAAGCCCGGCGAGGTCGGCGAGATCGTGCACCGCAGCCCGCACCTCATGCTGGGCTATTACAACGACGAGGAAAAGACCAGGGCCGCGTTCGCCGGCGGCTGGTTCCACAGCGGCGACCTCGCGACGGTCGACGACGAGGGCTACATCACGGTCGTCGACCGCAAGAAGGACATGATCAAGAGCGGCGGCGAGAACGTCGCCAGCCGCGAAGTGGAAGAGATGATCTACCGCCTGCCGGCGGTGAGCGAAGTGGCGGTGGTGGGCCTGCCGCACCCGAAGTGGGTCGAGGCGGTCGCGGCGGTGGTCGTGCTCAAGCAGGGGCAGCAGCTCACGGAAGAGGAGGTCCTCGCGCATTGCGCGAAGAACATGGCGGGCTTCAAGGTCCCCAAGGCTGTCGTCTTCACCGAGACGCTGCCCAAGAACCCGAGCGGCAAGCTGCTCAAGCGTGAGCTGCGCCAGAAATACGCGCCCCATTTCGGCTGATGCGCTGACAAAACGGCCCCTCGCGGCGTAGTGCCAAGGAGCCATGGCGCGGCCCCCGCCGGCGGGGCGACGATGCGTGCACGCTCAACCGACATGGGAGAAGTGAACGCATGAAGAGCACACTCGTCCGCCTGGCCGCGCTGGCCACGCTCACCGCCGCATCCGCCGTCTCGTACGCGCAGGAGCGCCTCGCCGACTACCGCCTCGGGCCCGGCGACTCGATCAAGGTCCAGGTCTACCAGAGCCCCGACCTCACGCTGGAGGCGCGCGTCTCCGAAAGCGGCGTCATCAACTACCCGCTGGTCGGGCGCATCAACATCGGCGGCCTGACGGTGCCCGATGCCGAGTCGCGCATCGCCGCGGCGCTGAAGGCCAACAAGATCCTGCGCGCGCCGCAGGTCAACATCAACGTCACGCAGGTGCGCGGCAGCCAGGTGGCCGTTCTGGGCCAGGTGCAGAAGCCCGGCCGTTTCCCGCTGGAGGCGATGAACGCGCGCGTCAGCGACATGGTCGCGGCCGCCGGCGGCATCACGCCGCAAGGCGACGACGTCGTGGTGGTCACCGGCGTGCGCAACAAGAAGCCGTTCCGCAAGACGGTGGACACGCGCGCGCTCTACGCGGGCAAGAACGCCGAGGACGTCCTCGTGCAGCCCGGCGACACGATCTACGTGTCCAAGGCGCCCGTGTACTACATCTACGGCGAGGCGCAGAAGCCCGGCTACTACCGCATCGAGCCCGGCATGACGGTGATGCAGGCCATCGCCGCCGGCGGCGGCATCACGCCGCGCGGCAGCAACAGCCGGCTTCAGATCACGCGCAAAACCGCCGAGGGGCAGACGCAGCAGCTCTCGCCCAAGCTCACCGACACGATCATGGCCGGCGACGTCCTGTTCGTGAAGGAAAGCATCTTCTAGGGAAGGCGCGCGGCTTCGCCGGTCGCTGCGGGCGCTAGCAGCGGCGCGCCGGCGAAGGCCGACGAGCCGTTGGTCGAAGGCTCGGCCGCCACCGCGTGACGCGGCGCGAGCAGGCCGGGCGACGTCGTGAGCGACCGCGAGGGATCGCACGTGATCGCGCCGACGAGGTACAGCGCGCCGAGGTCGCGTCGGAGTTCGCGGTCGGTGCATCCCAGGCGCGCCGACAGCTGCCGCCAGGTGCGGCATTCGTCCGCGATCTCGTCGACGATCGCCGCCTGGTCCGGCGTGAGTTCCTCGGGCGGCAGGCGCGGCGCACGCCGCAGGTAGATCGGCAGCCGCCGGTAGCGCGCGGGCAGCACGTCGACACCCTCGGCGCGCGTGGCGAAGCGCCACAGCACCTCCTCCGTGGGCGCGGCATGGAAGATCGACGGCACGAAGCCCGCACTGGGCGGCCTGAGCAGCCAGTCGGCGCGCCGGATCGCCGCCGGCGTCGCATCGGTCGCCACGCCGGTATCGCCGCTGAAATTGACGACCGCGAGCAGGCGCCCGTGCTCCTCGACATGGATCACGGTCGACCGCGTGAAGTGCGCGGCGTTCGCGATGAGGTGCCCGATGAGCGCCTGCTGCACCACGCGCGGCGACAGCCACGGCGCCAGGGCAGCCAGCATGGCGGCCAGGGACTCGGGGGCGTGGAAGTCGAAGCGGAAGCGCGCATCCAGCATGGCCGGCACCGGCTCGGCGAAGGCGACCGGGCGGCGCGCCTCTTCGGGGCGGAAGCGCAAGCCCTCGGTCGCGAGCGTCTCGTCCTCGCCGACGGCGACGGTGCGCCCGTTGACGATCCACAGGTCCGCGCGCTCGGGCGCGCCCACGCGCCACTGCGCCGACAGCGCCGTGCACTCGGCGAATTGCGATTCCAGCGCCAGCGTCTCGCCGGGGTCGAAGCCCAGCAGCGCGACGAGGAGGACGGGTTGGGAAGGCGAAACGACGGTCAGCCGCTTCGAGGACCACAGCAGGCTCATGCGGGCATTGGGACACGGGCAACCGCTGAGCCTGTGTCGCCGGTGGCCTCGCCGGCCTGTCGGAGCGCGCCTACGCCGAGACGGTCGGGCGGGCAAAGCCCGGCGCCGTCAGCTCATCCAGCGTCGAAGGCCGCGCGCCGATGAAGGACAGCTCTTCCTGCGTGAACGACGCCGTGCGCCGCCGGTCGCGCGTCGCGCGCGAGCGCCCCGGGTCGCAGGTGATTGCGCCGACCAGGTACAGCGCTGCGAGGTCGCGCCGCAGCGCGCTCGGGCCGGCGCCCGTGCGCTGCGCGAGTTCGACGAACGTGTGCGGTCCGTACGCGAGCTCGCGCACCAGCTGCAGCTGGCGGTCGCTCAGCTCGCGCACGGGCAGCGCGGGCACGCGGCGCAAGTGGATCGGCAGGCGCGTGTAGCGCCCGGGCAGCGGCGGCGGTGCGTCGCTGCGGTTCGCGAAATGCCACAGCACCTGCTCGGTGCTGGCGGAACGGAAGCCCGGCGGGGCGAACGCGGCGCCGCGCTCGCGCAGCACCCAGTCGGCGCCGCGCAGGTCCGCCGGTGTCGCGTCGGCCGCCACCGCGGTGTCGCCCGCGAAGTCCACCAGCGCCAGCAGGCGCTGGCCCTGCCGCACCTCGATGACGTTCGAGCGCGTGAAGCTCGCGCCGTTGGCGATGAGGTGCGCCACGAGGGCCTGCTGCACGAGGCGCGGCGACAGCCAGCGCGCCAGCTGCGTGAGCAGCACGTTCAGCCCGTTCATCGACGCCGGGTCGAAATGGTGCCCGGTGGAGATGCTCTCGTGCAGCGGCTCGGTGAAAGCGACCGGGTGCGGCATGTCGGCGGGCCGCAGTTGCACCGGGTGCGCCCCGCCGACTTCGACCAGGCCGTGCCCGAGGCCGCGCGCCTTCTCGCCGTCGACGATCCACAGGTCCGACGTGCCCGGGCCGCCGACGCGCCAGCGCGCGCCGAGGGCGGAGCAGTCATCGAGCAGGGCGGCTAGGCGCCGGGCGGGCGCGGGGTCGAAGCCGACCAAGGTGACCAGGAGGGTGCAGGGGCCGGCGCAGGGCGCACCGGCCGTCATCGGGTCCATGTGGCGATTGGGGCACGGGGCCGCTGAGGCAGGCGTAGGCACCCGCCCAGAGGCGGCGTCGGCGAAAGACGAGGCTTTGTCCTACACACGAACGGATGAGCTGGCGCATACTGGCTGCACGCCGGGCTGGCCCCGGCGCCCCCTCCGAGCCTCCGCGCGCCCCGCGCGGACGCTGTTTGGCCCCGATGTCTGGGGCCTTTCTTTTGCGCGCCAGAATGCGCGGATGACACCTCGAATGCTCGGCCGCTCCGGCCTCTGGGTCTCGCCCATCTGCCTGGGCGGCAACGTCTTCGGCTGGACCGCCGACGAACGCACCTCGTTTTCGATCCTCGACGCCTGGGTCGACGCGGGCTTCAACTTCATCGACACCGCCGACGTCTACTCGCGCTGGGCGCAGGGCCACAGCGGCGGCGAGTCGGAAACGGTGATCGGCAAGTGGCTGGCGCAGTCGCGCAAGCGCGACCGCGTCGTCATCGCCACCAAGGTCGGCTTCGAGATGGGCGAAGGCAAGGGCGGCCTGTCGGCGAAGTGGATCCGGCAAGCCGTCGACGACTCGCTGCGCCGCCTGCAGGTCGAGCGCATCGACCTGTACCAGGCCCACAAGGACGACGAAGCGACGCCGCTGGAAGAGACGCTGGAAGCCTTTGCGCGCCTGGCCGAGGCCGGCAAGGTGCGCGCCATCGGCGCGTCCAACTACAGCGCGGCGCGGCTGGCACAGGCGCTGGACGTGAGCAGGAAGCTGAAGGTGCCGCGCTACGAATCGCTGCAGCCGCTGTACAACCTGTACGACCGCGCGGTGTTCGAGCGCGACCTGCAGCCGCTGTGCGTGAAGGAGGAAATCGGCGTGTTCAGCTTCTACGCGCTGGCCGCGGGCTTCCTCTCGGGCAAGTACCGCACGCCCGAAGACGCGGCGAAGAGCGCGCGCGGCGCGAGCACGACGAAGAAGTACCTGAACGAGCGCGGCCTGAAGATCCTCGCGGCGCTCGACGAAGCGGCCCAGCGCACCGGCGCGCCGCAAGCGCGCATCGCCATCGCGTGGGTGATGGCGCAGCCGGGCATCACGGCGCCCATCGCCAGCGCGAGCACCGTGGAGCAGGTGCACGAGATCGCGCGCGCGGCGGACCTCAAGCTCGATGCGGAAACGATGGCGCTCCTGGACCGCGCCTCGGAAGAAGCGCCGATCGAGCCGGTCTAGCTCACCAGCTCGCCGCCATCGAATCGGCCGACCAGCGCGGGTCGCTGGTGATCGCGCGCAGGTCGACGAATTCCATGTTGCCCATGGTGAGCGTCTGCAGCTGCGAGATAGTGGCGTCGTCCCATTGCGCGCTGGGGTCGCCCTGCACGTAGAAATTCGAGCCGATGTCCGAGACGTACAGGCCGTACTGCTTCATCGCGGTGGCCAGGGCCTTGGCCTGCGTCGTCCAGGTGGACGGGATCACGAAGTCGGCCTTCAGGCGCAGCAGGGAGCCGAAAGGGATGCCGCCCGGCGTGTCGCCGCCGGCGGAGTGGCGCGCGGGCCAGGTGAAGGAGCGTGCCAGCACGCCGTCGCGGAACGTGACGCGCAGCGCGTGGTTCACGCTGCCCGACGATGCTTCGGCCGCCCGCGCCAGCAGCGGCGTGATCGGCAGGCCCGCCGCGTCACCCGAAGTCCACGTCGACGGCCGCAAGGACAGCGACTTCAGGTCCCACGCCGATGTGGACAGCGCATACCAGTTGCCCGACAGGCGATAGGCGAAATAGCTCTCCCACAGGCGGCAGCTGCCTTGCTCCACCACCAGCACATGGTGGTCGCCGCAGCTGTTGGGGTCGTTGCAGCTGCCGCCCTCGGTCTTCGCGTTGACGGAAGGGAAAGGAAAGCGCCGCTGGTTCGCGGGCACCGCGCTGCAATCGCGCGTGAGCGAGAAGCCGCTGCCGCTCGCCACCGCGCAATCGCTTTCGTCGGGCCAGCCGCTGTCGCTGCTCACGCCCGATGCGGCGAAGTCGAAGCCGACCACCGGCCAATCGGTCTGCGTGGCGAGGATGCTGTTGTACGGGATGCCCCAGTAGGTCGCCGCTTGCGCGGGATCTTCGGTGCGTCCCCAGTCGGCGTGGAAGCGCGTGCCGCCGCCGATGCTGGAGACCCACGCCGCGCTGCTCTCGTGCGGCGGGAAGCGCACGGCATCGTCGATGCGCGTGTTGAACACGGCCGCCGCCGGGAACATCGCGCAGTCGCCGATCATGGGCACGCCGGCCGACGGCGCCGGTGCAGGTGCGGGTGCCGGCGCGGGCGCGGGCGCAGGCGGGGGAGGTGATGGTGACGGCGCGGGCGCCGGGCCCGGCGCCTGGGACACCGGCGCGGCGCCCGAGCCACCGCCGCCGCAGCCGTTCAGCGCGAGAAGCGCAGTGATCGAACACAGGAGCCTGATCCGTCGCAGTGCAAGCTCATCCATGGCGCATTCTCTGCACGCGCGCGCCGCAGCGGCTCGTCACCATCTGCAAGTTGTGTCACCAACCCGCTTGCAGCGAATCCTTGGCGAAGCGCGCATCCCGCGTGATCGCGCCCGTGTCGACGAACTCCATGTCGGCCATCGTGATGCTTCGCAGCTGTTGCCACACGGCGGGGTCCCAGGCGCTGTCGGGCGCGCCCTGCACATGGAGGTCGGCGCCGTTGTCGGCGACGTACAGGCCGTAGCGCTGCGCCGCGCGCGCGACCGCCTTCGCCTGCGGCGACCACGCGTCGGGGATCGCGAAATCCGCGCGCAGGCGCAACAACGAACCGAAGGGGATCGCACCCGGGTTGTCGGAGCCCGCGGCGAAACGCGCCGGCCACACGTGCTGCAGCGACAGCGCCGCGTCGCGGAAGGTCACGCGCAGCGCGTGGCGGATCTCGCCGCTCGCCGCTTCATTCGCCTTCGCCAGCAGCGGGGTGATCGGCAGGCCGGCGGCATCGGCCGCGCCCCAGCCGTCCGGCCGCATCGCGTTCGATCGCAGGTCCCACGACGCCGTCGCCACGGCGTACCACTGGCCCGCGATGCGGTGCGCATAGAACGCTTCCCACAGGCGGCATGCGGCCTTGTCGACGACCAGCACATGGCGGTCGCCGCAGCCGCTGGGGCCGCCGCAGTCGCCGCCTTCGGCCAGCGTCGTGCCCGAGGGGAACGGAAAGCGCCGCTGCGACGCCGGCACCTGCGTGCAGCCGCGCACCACACCGCTGCCGTCCGCGGACGACGCGCAATCGCTTTGCGCGGGATAGCTCGCCTCGAAGACGAGTCCCGAGGCCGCGTAGTCGAAGGACACCAGCGGCCACTGCGTGGCCGCGGCATCGACGACGTTGAACGGCATGCCCCAGTAGTCCTGCAGGTCGGAGGGATTGCTGCTGGTGCCCCAGTTCGCCGTGAACGGCGTCGCGCGCCCCACGAGTTCCTGCCACGCCGCGTTGTCCGCGTGCACCGGAAAGCGCGCGGTGTCGTCGATGCGCGTGTTGAAGATCGCGCTGGCCGGGAACATCGGGCAATCGATCGTGCTGTCGGCCGGCGGTGCGGCGGCGGGCGCGGCGGCGACGGGCGCCGGCGCGCTCGCGTTTTCCGTGGCGATGGGGGCCGATCCGCCCCCGCCACCGCAGGCGGCGGCGAGAAGGCCCAGGGCCAGTGACGCGTACAGCTTCGTCAATGCGTACCTCATGGATTCGAAGGGCCCGCATTCTGAGCCGCACCGCTGTGCTTACAAGCGTGACCGCATGAAAGGCTGAGGCACGCTGGTTACCGGAGGTCCTTGATCCGTGAAAGATTCGAGGGTTTTCGCCGCCCTCGCATAATTTGCCGCAGACATGGCCCTCGAACTGCACCTGTTCGGCCGTCCGCGCGTGGAGGCGGAGGGGCGCTCGTTCGACCTCGATTTCGAGCGCCGCCACCAGCTGCTGGTGTACCTGGCGATGAAACGCGCCTGGGTCGGCCGCGCCGAACTGGCCGCGCTGTTCTGGCCGGGCGTGGCGTCGAAACTCGCGCTGGCCAACCTGCGCAAGACGCTGTTCCGCATGGACGCGCTGCCGTGGCGCGCGCCGCTCGAAAGCGAAGGCAACGCCTTGCGCCTGGAGGTGGACACCGACGTCGCGCGCTTCGAGGCCGCCCTGCGCGAAGGCCGCACGGCCGAAGCGCTGGCCTTCCGAGCCACCGATTTCCTCGCCGGCTTCGACGACGAGGGCGAGGCCTGGTCGGCATGGCTCGGCTTCCAGCGCGAGCGGCTGCGCTCGGCTTGGCGCGCGGCGGCCGTCGCACGCCTGGAGGCTGCGGACATCGGCGCCGCCGAAGCGCTGGAGATCACCGCGCGCATGCTCGAGGCCGATCCCATCGACGAGGACGCGGTGCGTGCACACATGCGCCGCCTCGCGGAATCGGGTCAGGTCGCCGCCGCGCAGCGCGCCTTCGCGGACTTCGCGCAGCGCTTGGCGGACGGCTACGGCTTGGTGCCCGGTGCCGACCTGCAGGCCCTGAACGATGCGCTGGCCGAAGGCAAGCCGCGCGCGGCCGCGCCTGCGCCGCGCGTTGTCGCCGACGAGAGCTTCATCGGCCGCACCACCGAGCTGCGCCGCATCGGCGACACGCTGGCCGAGGGCGACTGCCGCCTGCTGTGCATCGTCGGGCCCGGCGGCGTCGGCAAGACGCGGCTGGCGCGGCGCGTGCAGCAGGAGTTCGGCGGGCGCTACGCCGACGGCACCGCCTTCGTCGCGCTGGACCGCGTCGCTTTCGCCAGCGAAGTGCCGGGCGAGATCGCGCGCGTGCTGGGCGTGCCCGCGACCACCGGCGAGCCGCTGGCGCGCGTCATCGAGCACCTGCGCGGGCGCGAGATGCTGCTGGTGCTGGACAACTTCGAGCACGTGGCGCTGGCCTCGCCGGGCCTGCAGCAGCTCATCGCCGAATGCCCGCAGGTGCAGTTCGTCGTGACCTCGCGCGTGCGGCTCGGGCTGCCGAGCGAATGGTCGCTGCCGCTGGAGGGCCTGCCCTGCCCCGACCCGGAAGACCGCGACCGGCTCGAGGCGTTCGACGCCGCGCGCCTGTTCGTGCGCAGCGCGCAGCGCATGGACCCCGAGCTCGCGCCCGCCGCGCACGCCGACGCCATCATCGCCATCTGCCGGGAGGTGCAAGGCCTGCCGCTGGCGCTGGAGCTGGCCGCCACGTGGGCGCGCGTGCTGCCGTGCGACGCCATCGCGCGCGAGCTGCGCGACGGCACGCAACTGCTGCGCACGCAAGACCCGGCGCGGCCCGAGCGCCACGGCAGCATGGAGATCGTGTTCGAGCATTCGTGGGCGCTGCTGGGCGAGGCCGAGCGCGGCGCGCTGGCGCGCTTGTCGGTGTTCCGCGGCGGTTTCAGCGTCGACGCCGCGCAGCGAGTGGCGCACGCGTCGCTGCCCGTGCTGGCGTCGCTGGTGGACAAGTCGCTGCTGCGCCGCGACGGCCAGCGCCTGGCGCAGCACCCGCTGATCCAGCAGCTGTCGGCGCTGCGCCTGGACGAAGGCCTGCGCGGCGAGGTGGAGGCGCGGCATGCGCGCTACTTCCACGACCTGTTGCACCAGCTCAAGCCCGCCGCGCAGCCGGGCGATCGCGATGCGCTCTTGCGCATCGACGCCGAGTTCGAGAACTGCCGCGTGGCCTGGCAATGGTCGGTGGCGCATGGCGACGCACAGGGCGTCGAGGAAAGCGTGGCGGCGCTGCGCAGTTTCTGCGAACACAAGGCGCGGGTGCGCGACGGTGCGGCCATCTTGCGCGCAGCCGTGGATGCCGGCCCGCCGGTCGCGAACGTGGCATCGCTGCGCATCGCCTTGGCCCAGCTCGAATACCGCATGGACCGCTACGCGGAAGCGTTCGCACAGATCGAAGCGGCGCTGGGCCTGCTGCGCGGCCGCCGCGACTGGATCCTGCGCGTGGCGTGCATGCAGCTCACGGGCAGCCTGAACCTGCGCCAGGGCCAGTACGGGGAGGCGGGCCGCGCCTACCGCGAAGCGCTGCGCCTGACGCCACCGACGGAAACGCGCCTGCAGGCCGTCATGCTGGACCACTTGGCCCTCGTCGAAAAGCGCATCGGCCGCTTCGACAAGTCCATCGAGATGTCGCTGCGGGCGCTGGAGCAGTTCCGCGCCAGCGGCTCCTACGCCGAAGAGGCGCTGTGCCTGAACAACCTGGCCTCGCTGCTCAACGACCAGGGCAACCACCAGGCGGGGCGCGGCCACCTGAAGGAGGCGCTGGCGCTGTGCGACCGCCACGGCTTCGTGGCCACGCGCGTGTACGCACTGACCAACCTGGTGGAGTGCGACCTGATCGCTGGCGACCTCGCCGCCGCGCAAGCCAATTCGGCGATCGCGCTGGAGCTGGCGCAGGCCGGCGGCTACCGCTGGATCGAAGCGGTCATCTGGCTGCACCGGGCGCGCATCTCGATCCGCGCCGGCGAGATCGCGCTGGCGCGCAG
Source organism: Ramlibacter sp. PS4R-6 (assembly GCF_037572775.1). NCBI lineage: Bacteria > Pseudomonadati > Pseudomonadota > Betaproteobacteria > Burkholderiales > Comamonadaceae > Ramlibacter > Ramlibacter sp. PS4R-6. The sequence goes on from NZ_JBBHKA010000001.1 coordinate 1,152,366, forward strand.
CGAGCTGCAGCGTGGCAGCGAGATCGCCAACGCCATCGCCCAGCCCTCGGTGCAGCTCGAAGCGATCCTGTGCTTCAGCGAACTGCTGCAGGCGCAGGGCCTGGGGCAGGAAGCGGTGACGGCCTTGGGCTACGCCGCTGCGCACGAGGTGGCGACCGCGCTCGACCGCCTGCGCATCGACACCATGGTGAACCGCTGGCGCATCCCCTTCGCGCCGCCGAAGCCGAAACTGAGCTTCACCGAGCTCGCCCAGCGCATCGGCGTCGAAACGCCGCTCGCGCACGCGCCGCTGATCGCTTCGCTGCGCGCGCACTAGCGCCGCAAGCCGGGCCCAAAGCCACTGGATCCCGGCCTGCGCCCGGGATGACCCGGAAGGCGTGGAACGCCCGTGCAACGCACCCCCTCGCACAGTGCGGCTTCCACTTCCCAACCCGAGGACATCCCCCATGGAAGCCACCGTTACCGATCGCGCCGCGACCCCCGCGGCGTCCCGTTATGCCAAGGCCATCGAAGCGTCCAAGCGCGTGCGCTGGGACATCGACCGCGACGTGATCCGCGGCCGCGAATTCGACTACGGCCGCAAGTTCCTGCCCGACGGCCTGTCGAAGGTGCAGGCCCTGACGTTCCTGTCGCCCGCCGAGAAGCGCCTGCTGTCGCAGGTGCAGGGCCGCACCTACGCGAACATGTTCGCGCTGGTCGAGCGCTTCATCGGCGCCAAGACCGCGGAGCTGTCGCGCGACCACTCGCTGGGCGACCAGGTCGCGTTCGAGGCGCTGGTGCGCCTGACCGACGAGGAGCTGAAGCACCAGGAGCTGTTCCGCCGCCTCGACGCGATGATGACCGCGGGCATGCCGGCGGGCTACACCTTCCTGCCCGAGCCGAACGAAGTCGCGAAGGTCGTGCTGGGCAAGGGCGACTGGGCCATCATGGCCCTGACGCTGGACATCGAGATCTTCTCGCAGTCGCACTACCGCTCCAGCATCGACCCCGACGCCGAGCTCTCGCCGCTGTGGAAGGACGTGTTCCTGTTCCACTGGAAGGAAGAGTCGCAGCACGCCATCCTCGACGAGCTCGAGTGGCGCCGCGTGCACGCCATGACCAGCCCCGCCGGCCGCGACCGCGGCGTCGACGAGCTGATCGAGCTGGTGGGCGCGGTCGACGGCATCTGCCAGGCCCAGGCCGGAGCCGATGCGGACTACTTCATCGCCAACGCCGGACGCAAGTTCACCGCGGCGCAGGAGAAGGACATCCGCGACACGGTGCTCAAGGCCTACCGCTGGCAGTACATCCTGAGCGGCGCGCAGGATGCGCGCTACGGCGAGGTGCTGCAGGCGCTCACCACGCCCGAGCAGCTGCAGCGCGTGCTCAAGGCCCTCGGCCCGATCGCGGAACACGTCGGCCAATGAGCGACGTGCTGCCGCCCGCCGCCGACCGGCCGACGGTCGTGCTGCTGCATTCCAGCGCGAGTTCGCCCCGCCAGTGGACGGACCTCGTGGAGATGCTGCGGCGCGACTTCCGCGTGCTGGCGGTCGAGTTCCACGGCCACGGCCTGCGCCCGGACTGGCCGCACCAGCGCCGCATGACGCTGGCGGACGACGCCGCGCTGGCCGTGCCGCTGCTGGAGCTGACGGGCGGTGCGCACGTGATCGGCCACTCGTACGGCGGCGCCGTGGCGCTCAAGCTCGCTTGCATGCACCCGCGCCTGGTGCACGGGGTCGTCGCGTACGAGCCGGTGCTGTTCCGCATACTGGCCGACGACGCGGCCCACCCCGAGCACATGCTCGTGGTGCAGCGCGTCGCCGCCGGCATGCGCGAGCGCGTCGAGGCCGGCCACCCCGGCCACGCCGCGCGCCTGTTCGTCGACTTCTGGTCCGGCGCCGGCACGTGGAACGCGATGCCGGCCAAGCAGCAGCAGGTCGTCGAGCTGCGCATGCCCAGCGTCGTGCGCCATTTCGACGCGCTGTTCGGCGAGCCCTTCGCGCGTGATGCGCTCGCGCACATGGCGATGCCGATGCTGTTCCTCTCGGGCAGCCGCACGACCAACGTCGCGCGGCGCATCGCGCAGCTGCTGCGCGCGACGCTGCCGCTGGCCGAGCACGAGGAGATGCCTGGCCTGGGCCACATGGGCCCGATCACGCACGCGCACCACGTCAACGAGCGCATCCGCCAGTTCCTGAAACCCCACTCGCGTTTCGCGCGCACCGCGGTGCTGCCGGGGCGCGCCCTTTCCCCCAACTGTTGAAGACACACCCACCATGACCACCACCACCACCACGGCCCCCGGCACCGATTTCGGCGCCATCAAGCAGAAGCAGCAGGCCACCTGGGCCAGCGGCGACTTCGCCGTCATCGGCACGACGCTGCAGATCGTCGGCGAGACGCTGGCCGAAGCCGCCGACGTGCGCGCCGGCGAGCGCGTGCTCGACGTCGCGGCCGGCAACGGCAACGCCACGCTGGCCGCCGCGCGCCGCTTCGCGCAAGTCACGTCCACCGACTACGTGCCTGAGCTGCTGAAGAAGGGCGCCGCGCGCGCCGCCGCCGAAGGCCTGGAAGTCACCTTCCGCACCGCCGACGCCGAGCAATTGCCCTTCGAGGACTCGAGCTTCGACGTGGCGCTGTCCACCTACGGCGTGATGTTCGCACCCGACGCGCCGCGCTGCGCCGCGGAGCTCCTGCGCGTCGTGCGCCGCGGCGGCCGCATCGGCCTGGCCAGCTGGACGCCGCAAGGCTTCCTGGGCGACCTGTTCAAGGTGGTGGGCTCCTTCGTGCCCCCGCCCGCGGGCCTGAAGTCGCCGATGCAATGGGGCGACGAGGCGCGCATCGAGGAGCTGTTCGGCGGCGAAGGCACGATCCGCATGGCGCGGCGCATCTTCAACTTCCGCTACCAGTCCGCCGAGCACTGGGTGCAAGTGTTCCGCGACTACTACGGCCCGACGCACAAGGCATTCGCGGCCCTGGACGAGGCCGGCAAGGCCAAGATGCACCGCGCGCTCATCGAGCTGCTCGAGAAGAACAACGTCGGCGGCCCCTCGTCGCTGGTGGTGCCGGCCGAGTACCTCGAAGTCGTCGTCACCGTGGATTGAGGAGAGCGCGCATGAAATCGTTCGTCATCGCGGCCTCCACCGCACTCGCCCTCGGCGCCTGCGCCGAGTCGCGCCAGGTCCTGCAGCCCAGCTCGGCGGAGCGCGTGTCGCTCACGCTCAACGCCGCGGGCGTGCAGGTGTACCAGTGCCGCCAGTCGCGCGACAACCCCGTGCAGCATGAATGGGGCTTCGTCGGGCCCGAGGCCGATCTCTACGACAGCGCCGGCCAGCGCGCCGGCCGCCACTACGGCGGCCCGACCTGGGAAGCGCTGGATGGCAGCAAGGTGATGGCGCAGGTCGCGGGCCGCGCGCCGGCGAAGTCGCCCGATTCGATCCCGTGGCTGCTGCTGAAGGCGCGGCCGGCGGCGCCGCAAGGCACCTTCGGCAACGTCACCAGCATCCAGCGGCTGGAGACGGTCGGCGGGTCGGCGCCGGCCCAGGCGTGCTCGACGCAGAACGCCGGCGAGACCGTGCGCGTGCCCTACGCCGCGCAGTACGTGTTCTTCACGCGCTGATCAGGCGCGCTTCGGCTGGCGGAAGTCGGTGAGGGGGATCAGGCCCTGGTCCCCGTCTTCGTAGAGCAGGTGGGCGGAGTCGCCGTCGACGATCCAGCACGCCCGGAAGGGCTGGCCGTTGACCACCGCATTGGCGTCACGCATGAGCTCGCGGAACTTCGGCGTGAGGCGCTGCAGCACCGGCTCGCTCGTGCAGGGCTTGTCCGAAAGCCGGACCGAGTCCTGCCCGTTGCTGGCCACCAGCTCGTCGGCCAGGGCGGGTGCGGCCAGCAGGGCCGCGGCGCAGAGAAGGGCGAACTTCATGGATTTGACTCCGTTGGGCGTGCAATCCGACAAACGTTGCACTTGGAGGCATGGTGCGTCCGGGGCCCTGCCCCGGCTGTAGGAATGGGAGAGGTTGCCGGGTCGTCGGCCCACGCCGCGCGCTATCGGCGGGCGGCGCGGCACCGGGGCCCGTGCCTCAGCGTTGGCCGCGGAACTCCGCCGGCGACGTCCCGGTCCATTGGCGGAACGCCCGGATGAAGCTCTTTTCGTTGCGGAAGCCCACGGCCGCCGCGACCTGCTTCACCGGCTTTTCGGTGCGGAACAGCAGGTCGCTGGCGCGCTCGCGCCGGGTCTCGTCCTTCAGTTGCTGCAGGCTCGCGCCCTCGTCTTTCAGCTGGCGATGCAAGGTGCGCGGCGACACGTGCAGCAGGCGCGCGATGTGCGCCGCGCTGTGCGCCTGCTCCGCGTGCGAGACGAGTACCTGCCGCACCTGCTCGACCAGCAGGCGGTCGCGCCGGTACTGCAGCACCGTGAGCGGCAGGGCGCGCTTGAGCATCTGGCGCAGCGCCTTCTCGTCGCGGCGCAGCGGCAGCGCCAGGTAGCGCGCGTCGAAGGCGACCAGCGCCTGCTGCGCGTCGAACTCGATGCGCCCGCCCGGGAACATGTGGCGGTACGCGTCGGCATGCGGCGGCTGCGGGAACGGGAAGCGCGCGGCGGCCAGCGGGATGCGCGAGTCGACATACCAGCACGCCAGGCCATGGATGTTGCGCAGCACGTGCACCAGGCAGAACTCCCGCGCGCCGGCGCCGTGGCGCGCCAGGTTGGCGAGCTCCTCGATGGCGATCACGGCTGTGTCGCCCTGCTGCTGCAGGCCGATGCGGATGTCCGCCGCGATGAGCCCATGGTGGCGGCACCAGCGCTTGATCGCGACGCCGAGGTTGGGCGAGCTGAGCGAGGCGCGCGCCAGCATCCCGTAGCTGCCCCAGGGCAGCTTGCGGCCGAAGGCGCCCAGCGCTTCGTCGTCCAGCGCCTGCATCGCCGCGCCCGACAGTAGCTCCATCTGCAGGGAGGTGATCCGCGCATCGGCTTTGGCCAGCTGCGCTGGCGTGATCTGTGCCGCCCGCAGGGCCTCGGCCGGGTTCACGCCGCCGCGAGCCATTGCCTGCGCCATCACGCGGGCGAAGGCCATCGGGGTGGCGGCGGTGGGGACGGCGGTGGCCATGGCAGGCCCCAGTGTAGCTGGCACGATTTGCAACCTGCCGGATACCCTCCGGTGACGGCCCGCGGCGCTACCATCGTGCGAGGAGACGACCATGCCCATCCTCGAGAGCCAGCTCAACCCGCGGTCTGCGGAATTCCAGTCCAACGCCCAGGCCATGCGGGCGCTGGTGGAAGACCTGGCGGCGCAGGTGGCCAAGGCGGCGGCCGGCGGCGGCGAGGCGGCGCGCGCCAAGCACACCGCGCGCGGCAAGCTCTTGCCGCGCGACCGCGTGCAGATGCTGCTCGACCCGGGCACGCCTTTCCTGGAGATCGCGCCGCTGGCCGCGCACGACATGTACAACGGCGACGCGCCCTCGGCGGGCGTGATCACGGGCATCGGCCGCGTGTCGGGCGTCGAATGCATGATCGTGTGCAACGACGCCACGGTGAAGGGCGGCACCTACTACCCGATGACGGTGAAGAAGCACCTGCGCGCGCAGGAGATCGCCGCGCAGAACCGCCTGCCGTGCATCTACCTCGTCGACTCGGGCGGCGCCAACCTGCCGAACCAGGACGAGGTGTTCCCCGACCGCGACCACTTCGGCCGCATCTTCTACAACCAGGCGAATCTCTCCGCGCAAGGCATCGCGCAGATCGCCGTGGTGATGGGCTCGTGCACCGCGGGCGGCGCGTACGTGCCGGCGATGAGCGACGAGACCATCATCGTCAAGAACCAGGGCACCATCTTCCTGGGCGGCCCGCCGCTGGTGAAGGCGGCCACCGGCGAAATCGTCTCGGCCGAGGACCTGGGCGGCGGCGATGCGCACACGCGCCTGTCGGGCGTGGCCGACCACCTGGCGCAGAACGACATGCACGCGCTGGCGCTGGCGCGGCAAGCCGTGGCGACGCTCGATGCGCGCAAGCAGTGGCCGGCCGACGTGCGCGAGCCGAAGCCGCCGAAGTACGACCCGAAGGAGATCTACGGCGTGGTGCCGCAGGACACGCGCAAGCCCTGGGACGTGCGCGAGGTGATCGCGCGCATGGTCGACGGCAGCGAGATGCACGAGTTCAAGGCGCGCTTCGGCACGACGCTGGTGTGCGGCTTCGCGCACATCGAGGGCATGCCGGTGGGCATCATCGCGAACAACGGGATCCTGTTCTCCGAAAGCGCGCAGAAGGGTGCGCACTTCATCGAGCTGTGCTGCCAGCGCAAGATCCCGCTGGTGTTCCTGCAGAACATCACCGGCTTCATGGTGGGCCGCAAGTACGAGAACGAAGGCATCGCGCGCCACGGCGCGAAGATGGTGACGGCGGTGGCCACCGCCAGCGTGCCGAAATTCACCGTGATCATCGGCGGCAGCTTCGGCGCCGGCAACTACGGCATGTGCGGCCGCGCGTACTCGCCGCGCTTCCTGTGGATGTGGCCGAACGCGCGCATCTCGGTCATGGGCGGCGAGCAGGCGGCCAGCGTGCTGGCCACGGTCAAGCGCGACGGCATCGAAGGCAAGGGCGGCAAGTGGAGCGCGGAAGAAGAAGCCGCGTTCAAGCAGCCGCTGCTGGACCAGTTCGCCTTCCAGTCGCATCCCTATTACGCCAGCGCGCGCCTGTGGGACGACGGCGTGATCGACCCGGCCGACACGCGCCGCGTGCTGGCGCTGGGCCTGTCGGCCGCCATGAACGCGCCGATCGGCGAGCCCAAGTTCGGCGTGTTCCGCATGTGATGGACAGCATCTACCTCACCCACGACCACGAGCTGCTGCGCGAGCAGGTCGCGAAGTTCATCGCGCGCGAGGTCGAGCCGCACGCCGACGCGTGGGAAGAGCAGGGCCATGTGCCGCGCGAGGTGCTCAAGCGCATGGGCGAGGCGGGCCTGTTCGGGCTGATGTACGAATCGCAATACGGCGGCGCCGAGGCCGACGCGCTGACCAACCTGGTCTTCGCCGAGGCGCTCTCGCAATCGACCTATGCCGGCTTCATCATCACCGTGCTGGTCCACACCGACATGGCGAGCCCGCACCTGCACCACGCGGGCAGCGCGGCGCAGAAGGAGAAGTACCTGAAGCGGGTGATCGCCGGCGAGCTGGTCACGGCGGTCGCGATCACCGAGCCGGGCGCAGGCTCCGACGTCTCCGGCATCCGCACGACGGCGAAGCGCGACGGCAACGAGTGGGTGCTCAACGGCACCAAGATGTTCATCACCAACGGCGTGCACGCCAACCTGTACTTCGTCGCGGCGAAGACCGGGGCGGGCAAGCGCGAGATGTCGATGTTCATCGTCGAGAAGGGCACGCCGGGCTTCACCGTGGGCCGCGCGCTGAAGAAGACCGGCTGGCTGTCGTCCGACACGGCCGAACTCGTCTTCGACAACGTGCGCATCCCGGCGGACAACCTGCTGGGCGAGGAGGGCAAGGGCTTCTACTCGGTGATGAAGAACTTCCAGACCGAGCGCATCGCGCTGGCCGCGATGGCGGTGGGGCATTGCCAGCGCGCGCTGCAGCTCACGCTGGACTACGTGCGCCAGCGCACGGCCTTCGGCGGGCCGCTGTGGGACCAGCAGACGATCCGCCAGCGCATCTCCATGCTCGATGCCAAGACGCGCGCCGCACGCCAGTTCATGTACCACTGCGCCTGGCGCGTCACGCAGGGCCACGACATCGTGCAGGACGTCTCCATGCTCAAGGCGCTGACGGGCGAGCTGGTGAACGAGGTCGTGCAGGCCTGCCAGCAGTTCCACGGCGGCATGGGCTACATCCGCGAAACGGCGATCGAGCGGCTGTGGCGCGATGCGCGCGTCCTGGCCATCGGCGGCGGCGCGACCGAAGTGATGCTGGAGGAAGTGGCCAAGCGCTACTGACGGAGGACCTGACGATGCGTGCCCTGTTCGCCCTGCTGCTCGCCCTGTTCATCGCGCCGCTGCATGCGCAGACGTTGCAGCTGGACAACCTGCTGAACGAGTCGGTGGTGACCATCCCCAAGAAGGGGGCCCTGTTCACCATCGATCTCGAGACGACGCTGTACAAGCCCGAGGGCGACGGGCCGTTCCCGGTGGTCGTCATCAACCACGGCAAGGCCGACGGCAACCCGCGCTTCCAGGGACGCTACCGCCCGGGGCGCGCCGCGCGCTACTTCCTGCAGCGCGGCTACGCGGTGGTCGTGCCCATGCGGCAGGGCTTCTCGAAATCCGGCGGCTCGTACATCGCGGGCTGCCACGTCGAGTCCAACGGCCGCCTGCAGGCCGAGGACGTGAAGGCCGCACTCGACTGGGTGCGCGAGCAGCCTTGGGCCATCAAGGACCAGCTGCTGGTGGTGGGCCAGTCGCACGGCGGCTGGACCACGCTGGCGTTCGGCGCGCTGAAGTATCCCGGCGTGAAGGGCCTGGTGAACTTCGCGGGCGGGCTGCGGCAGGAAGGCTGTTTCCAGTGGAAGGAGCAACTGGCCAACGGCGCCGGCGACTACGCGAAAGAAACGACGCTGCCTTCGCTCTGGTTCTACGGCGACAACGACAGCTACTGGGACGTGCCGACCTGGCAGGCGATGGCCGACAAGTACAAGGCCGGCGGCGCCAACATGCGGCTGGTGGCCTTCGGCAGCTTCGGCACCGACGCGCACGGGCTCTTCAATTCGCAGGCCGGCGCGAAGATCTGGGAACCGGAAGTGACGAAGTTCCTGCAGCAGGTGGGCCTGCCCTTCGAGACCACGGCCGTGGCCGTCAAGTTCGCCGCGAAGCCGGCCACGCCGGCGCCGCCCGCCACCAACTTCGCGTCGGTGCTCGACGAAACGAAGCTGCCGCACGTGAAGGAGTCCGGACGCGAGGGCTACAAGAGCTACCTCGGCCGTGAGATGCCGCGCGCCTTCGCGATCTCGGAGCAGGGCGCCTGGGGCTGGGCCAACGGCGACGGCGACCCGCTGCAGCGCGCGCTGGACAACTGCGCGCGGCAACACAAGGGCGAGTGCAAGCTGTACTCTGTGGACGACAAGGTCGTCTGGCCGGAAGGAAAAGTCGCGCAATGAAACACCTGCAATTGGCATTCGACGCGGGCGTGGCGACGGTCACGCTCAACCGCCCCGACGTGCGCAACGCGTTCAACGACGAGGTGATCGGGGAGCTGTCCGGCGTCTTCGCCGAATACGGCGAGCGGCGCGAGGTGCGTTGCATCGTGCTCGCGGCCAACGGCGCGGCCTTCTGCGCCGGCGCCGACCTCAACTGGATGAAGCGCATGGCGAGCTACTCCTACGAGGAGAACCTCGACGACGCCAAGGCGCTGGCCAACATGCTGCGCGTGATCTACCGGTGCCCCAAGCCGACCATCGCGCGCGTGCAGGGCGACACCTACGCGGGCGGCATGGGCCTGGTGGCCGCGTGCGACATCGCCATCTCGGTGGACACCGCGAACTACTGCCTGAGCGAGGTGAAGCTGGGCCTGATACCCGCGACCATCAGCCCCTACGTGATCCGCGCGATGGGGCCGCGCGCGGCGCACCGCTACTTCCTCACGGCCGAGCGCTTCGACGCCGGCGAAGCGCTGCGCATCGGCTTCGTGCACGAGGTCGTGAAGGCCGGGGAGCTCGACGCGAAGGTGAGCGAGATCGCGCAAGCGCTCGTCGCCGCCGGCCCCGCAGCGGTGAAGGCGTGCAAGGAGCTGGTGCACGACGTCGCCGACCGCGAGATCGACCACGTGCTGGTCGAGCGCACGGTCAAGGGCATCGCCGACATCCGCGTGAGCGACGAAGGCCGCGAAGGCATCCAGTCCTTCCTGGGCAAGCGCAAGCCGTCATGGGCCACCTGATCGACACGCCGCAACTGCTGGCACTGGCCGCGGCGCTGGGCTGGGCCAGCGGCATCCGCCTGTACGCAGTCGTGCTGCTCACCGGCCTGGCCGGCCACTTCGGCCTCATCGACCTGCCGCAGGGCCTGAAGGTGCTGGAGCACCCGGGCGTGCTCGCGGCCAGCGGCTTCATGTGCTTCATCGAGTTCTTCGCCGACAAGATCCCCTACGTCGACACGCTGTGGGACATGGTGCACACGGTGATCCGCATCCCGGCCGGTGCGGCGCTGGCGGCGGGCGCGCTCGGCGCCGACGGGCCCGCGATGGGATGGATCGCCGCGATCCTCGGGGGCAGCCTCGCGGCCACCAGCCACGTGACCAAGCTCACCACGCGCGCGGCGGTCAATACCTCGCCCGAGCCCTTCTCCAACCTCGGCGTGTCGCTGCTGGAGGACGGCCTCGTCGTCTTCATGCTGTGGCTGTCGGCGACGCATCCGGTCGCTTTCGCCTTCGTGCTGCTGCTGTCGATCGCGCTGGCGATCCTGCTGCTCGCCCTGCTGTTCAAGTTCCTGCGCCTGGTCGCGCGCAGGCTCGTCGACTTCTTCTCCGGCCATGCGCCGAAGCTCTCGTATGTTCAACAAGATCCTGATCGCAAATAGAGGCGAGATCGCGTGCCGCGTGGCGGCGACGGCGCGGCGCATGGCCATCCGCACGGTCGCCGTCTACTCGGACGCCGACGCCAACGCCAAGCACGTGGCCGCCTGCGACGAAGCCGTGCACATCGGCGGCAGCGCGCCCAAGGACAGCTACCTGCGCTGGGAGCGCATCATCGATGCGGCGAAAGCGACCGGCGCACAGGCGATCCACCCGGGCTACGGCTTCCTGTCGGAGAACGAGGAGTTCGCGCAGGCCTGCGCCAATGCGGGGCTGGTCTTCATCGGCCCGCCGGCCTCCGCCATCCAGGCGATGGGCCTGAAGGCGGAATCGAAGCAGCTGATGGAAAAGGCCGGCGTGCCGCTGGTGCCGGGCTACCACGGCGCGGCGCAGGACCCGGCGCTGCTGCAGAAGGAAGCCGACCGCATCGGCTACCCCGTGCTGATCAAGGCCAGCGCCGGCGGCGGCGGCAAGGGCATGCGCGCGGTCGACAAGGCCGAGGACTTCCTCGCCGCGCTGCAGTCGTGCAAGCGCGAGGCCACCAACAGCTTCGGCGACGACGCCGTGCTGGTCGAGAAGTACGTGCAGCGCCCGCGCCACATCGAGATCCAGGTGTTCGGCGACACGCAGGGCAACTACGTCTACCTGTTCGAGCGCGACTGCTCGGTGCAGCGCCGCCACCAGAAGGTGCTGGAGGAAGCGCCCGCGCCCGGCATGACGCAGGCGATGCGCGAGCAGATGGGCAATGCGGCCGTGGCCGCGGCGCGCGCGGTCAAGTACGTCGGGGCGGGGACCGTGGAGTTCATCGTCGAGCAGCGCGGCAAGGGCGAGATGAACTTCTTCTTCATGGAGATGAACACGCGCCTGCAGGTCGAGCACCCCGTCACCGAGGCGATCACGGGCTTGGACCTCGTCGAATGGCAATTGCGCGTCGCGGCCGGCCAGCCACTGCCGCTGAAACAGGAGCAGCTGGCGATCCGCGGCCACGCGATCGAGGCGCGCATCTGCGCCGAGAACCCCGACAACAACTTCCTGCCGGCCACGGGGCGGCTGGAGGTCGCGCGCTGGCCGCAACACGTCGCCTTCGAGCGCGGGGCCGTGCGCCTGGACACCGGCTTCGGCGAAGGCGATGCGGTCTCGCCGTTCTACGACTCGATGATCGCCAAGCTGATCGTGCATGGCGACACGCGCGAGCAGGCGCTGGCGCGGCTGGACGAGGCATTGGCGCGCACCCACATCGTCGGCGTGGCGACCAACGTGCAGTTCCTGCGGCACGTGGTGAAGAGCCGCTCGTTCGCGCAGGCCGACCTGGACACCGCGCTGATCCAGCGCGAGGCGGCGGTGCTGTTCCACCAGCAGCCGGTCTCGCTGGCGCAGGCCGCGGCCGCCGCGATCGCGCAGGCGCTCGTCGCCGAGCGCGCGGGCGAGGGCCGGGACCCGTTCAGCCGCCGCGACGGCTGGCGCTCGCACGGCGTCGCGTCGCGCCGCTTCGAATTCGAGTTCGGCGGCGAGCATGCCGCCGCGACGCTGGCCTACCTGCACGACGGCGCGCTGGCGCTCACGGTCGGCAATGTCTCCGGCGCGCTGTCGTTCGAGCGGCAGGGCGAGGCGATCGACGTCCACTTCGCCGGTGAGCGCTTCACCGCGTCGGTGTACGCAAGCGGCGAGATGGACCATGTCTTCACGCCGCGCGGCGCGGCCTCGATCCTCGCGCTCGACCTGCTCGCGCACGCGGGCGAAGGCGCGGCCGACGTCGGCCGCCTCACCGCGCCCATGCCGGGCAAGGTGATCTCCTTTGCGGTGAAAGCCGGCGACAAGGTGAGCAAGGGCCAGCCCCTGGCGGTGATGGAGGCGATGAAGATGGAGCACACCATCGCCGCGCCGGCCGACGGCACAGTGCAGGAATTGCTGTACGCGCCGGGGGACCAGGTGGCCGAAGGAGCAGAACTTCTGCGACTGAGTGCCATCCCGGCGTAGGCCGGGATCCAGCGTCTTCCATGCGCATCGTCTTCAGTGCCACGCAGACCAAGGTCCAGCCCTGGCTGGAGGCCTTTCGCGTTGCCTTGCCGCAGGCGCAGGTCCAGGAGTGGCAGCCGGGCGCCGCGCCCGCCGACTACGCGGTGGTGTGGCGCCCGCCGCAGCAGCTCTTCGACGAGCAGCCGCGCCTGAAGGCCATCATGAACATGGGCGCGGGTGTCGACGCGCTGCTCGAGATGCGGACGCCGCCGCAGGCGGTGATCGTGCGCATCGACGACGGCGGCATGGCCGTGCAGATGGCGGAGTTCGTGTGCCACGCGGTGATCCGCTACTTCCGCGAGCTGGACGTGTACGAGCGCGACGTCGCGCAAGGCACCTGGTCCTTCCGCAAGCCGCGCCGGCGCGAGGAGTTCCCGGTCGGCATCATGGGCCTGGGCGTGCTGGGGCAGCGCGTCGCCGAAGCCGTCGCGCATTTCGAATTCCCGTTGCGCGGCTGGAGCCGCACGCCCAGGCAGGTGCCGGGCATGCGCTGCTTCGCGGGCGCGGAGCAGTTCGACGAGTTCCTCGCCGGCACGCGCGTGCTGGTGTGCCTGCTGCCCCTGACGCCCGAGACTGAAGGCATCATGAACCGCCGCACGCTCGGCCGGCTCATGCCGCAGTCCTACGTGATCAACGTGGCGCGCGGCGCGCACCTGGTCGAGGAGGACCTCGTCGCGCTGCTGGACGACGGCCACCTGGCGGGCGCGACGCTGGATGTCTTCCGCACCGAGCCGCTGCCCGAAGGCCATCCGTTCTGGAAGCACCCGAAGGTGACGATCACCCCGCACACCTCGGCGCGCACGCTGCGCGACGAGAGCGTGGCGCAGATCGCCGGCAAGATCCTCGCCCTGGAGCGCGGAGAACCCATTGCCGGCGTGGTCGACCGCAACAGAGGATACTGACGCCATGAAGCTCCCCAGCAAGGCCAAGCTCGTCGACGTGGGCCCGCGCGACGGCTTGCAGAACGAAAAGCAGCCGGTGCCCACCGAGGTCAAGGTGCAGCTGGTGCACCTGCTGCAGGACGCCGGCCTGAAGGAGATCGAGGTCACCAGCTTCGTCTCGCCCAAGTGGGTGCCGCAGATGGCCGACAACGCGCAGGTGATGGCCGGCATCCGGCGCAAGCCCGGCGTTCGCTACTCGGTGCTCACGCCCAACATGAAGGGCTTCGAGGCCGCCGTCGAGTCCAAGCCCGACGAGATCGTGGTGTTCGGCGCCGCGAGCGAAGCCTTCAGCCAGAAGAACATCAATTGCTCGATCGCGGAGTCGATCGAGCGCTTCGCGCCGGTGGTCGAGGCGGCGCGAGCGAAGAACATCCACGTGCGTGGTGCGATCTCCACCGCGGTCGGCTGCCCCTACGAAGGCGAGATTGCGCCCGAGCGTGTCGAACTGGTGGCCCGGCTGATGAAGGAGATCGGCGTGCAGCACGTGGGCGTGGCCGATACCATCGGCGTGGGGACACCGCTGAAGGTCCAGCGCGCGATGGAAGCGGCACTGAAGCACTACGCCATCGACGACGTGTCGGGCCATTTCCACGACACCTACGGCCAGGCGCTGGCCAACACCATGGCGTGCCTCGAGATGGGCATTTGGCAGTTCGACACCTCGTGCGCGGGTCTCGGCGGCTGCCCGTACGCCAAGGGCGCGACCGGCAACGTGGCGACCGAGGACGTGGTCTACATGTTGCACGGCCTGGGTATCGAGACCGGCATCGACCTCGACAAGTTGATCGACGCGGGCAAGTACATCAGCGACCACCTGCAGCGCAAGCCGAACTCGCGCGCGGCCACGGCCATCCTGAACAAGCGGGCGGGCTGATGGGAGACGCGCAACTTCCGGAGAGCGTGCAGCGCGTGGCGCGCGCCTTGCAGGACAACGGCCATCCGCACACGCCGGTGATGCTGGACGACGCGGCGCGCACCGCGCAGCAGGCCGCCGACGCGCTGGGCATCCGCGTCGGGCAGATCGCCAAGAGCATCATCTTCCGCCGCAAGGCGGACGATGCGGCAGTGCTGGTCATCACGTCGGGCGACCGGCGCGTCGACGAGAAGAAAGTCGATGCCATCGTCGGCAAGACCGGCCGCGCCGACGCCGACTTCGTCAAGGCCAAGACCGGTTACTCCATCGGCGGCGTGTCGCCGATCGCGCATGCGTCGCCGCCGGTGACGCTCATCGACCGCGAGCTGTTCCGCTTCGAGGAGATCTGGGCGGCGGCGGGCCATCCGCACGGCGTGTTCAAGCTCCGGCCGCAGGATCTCGAGCGCCTGACCGGCGCGCCCGTCGCCGACGTGGTGCAGGAGCCCGCGCCCTGATGTCGCCGCGCGAGCTGCTGGCCCAGCGCGCGCGCATCGTGGCCGCGGGCACCGGCGAGGACGTGCCTTCGCCCTGCATCTCGGTGTGCCGCATGGATGCGCGCGGCGAGCTGTGCCTGGGCTGCCTGCGCACGCTCGACGAGGTCGCGGCCTGGGGCCGCATGGGCGACGGCGAGAAGCGCGAGGTGTGGGCGCTGCTGGCCAAACGCATCGAGGAGGAAGCCGCATGAAGCGCATCACGTTCTACCTGGACTTCATCTCGCCGTATGCGTACCTCGCCTTCGAGCGGCTGCCGCAGGCGCTGCAGGGCTGCTCGTACGAGGTGGAGTACCGGCCCGTGCTGTTCGCCGCGTTCCTGAAAGCGCATGGGCAATTGGGCCCGGCGGAGATCCGCGGCAAGCGCGAGTGGACCTACCGGCAGGTGCAGTGGTTCGCGCGCACGCACGGCATCCCGCTGGACATGCCGGCGGCGCACCCGTTCAACCCGCTCGCGCTGCTGCGCCTGGCGGTGGCCTGCGGCGAAGGCGGCGCGATCAACCGCTACGTGGCCGAGACCGTGTTTCGCCATGTGTGGCGCGGCGGGGCCGATGCGGCCGATTCCGCGCGCATCGAAACGCTGAAGGCGCAACTGGCCCCCAAGCGCGATCCCGGCGCCGACGACGTCAAGGCGCAGCTGAAGGCCAACACCGACGATGCGCTCGCGGGCGGCGCGTTCGGCGTGCCCACCCTGGTCGTGGACGGCCAGGTGTTCTGGGGCGTCGATGCGCTCCCGATGCTGCGCGCCTGGCTGGAAGGCGACGTATGGTTCGACTCGCCCCAGTGGCAGGGCGTGGGCGCGATCCCGGCGGCCGTCGCCCGCGTCAACAAATAACCGGCTCCCACCGGCCCGGTTTGAATCCGGTTCGGCGGCTGCTGCGTAGGAGCTTCATGGACGACGAACTCGACGGTGTGCTCATCGGGCTGCTGGCCTGCATCGCGGATGGCGCGCGCCCGCTCGCCGCGCGCGAGGATGCCTTCCGGCGCCTCTACGAACTGACCTCCCGGCGCCTGTACGGCGTCGCGTTGCGCGTGGCCGGCAACCGCGAATGGGCCGAAGACATCCTGCAGGAGGCCTACCTGAACGTGTGGCGCATCGCGGCGAACTACCGCCAGTCGTTGTCGCCGCCGCTGGCATGGCTGGGCGTGATCGTGCGCAGCCGCGCGCTCGATTTCCTGCGCCGGCGCCAGGCCGAGCGGCTGGACACCGCGCAACCGCTGGAGGGAGCGCTGAGCGACACCCTGCCCGACGGCGGCGAAAGCCCCATGGACACGGCGCAGGCGAGCGAGCAGGCGTGGGCGCTGCACGAATGCCTGCGCAAGCTCGAGGCGCGCCAGCGCGAGGTGCTGAGCCTTGCCTACCTGCGCGACCTGTCGCACGGCGAGCTCGCGGCGCAGCTGAAGCTGCCGCTGGGCACCGTCAAGACCTGGATCCGCCGCGGCATCGAGCAGCTGCGCGGCTGCATGGCGCGCTACGCGTGAAGGGGCGGCCATGGACCTGATGCGCCATCCCGAACTCGCCGACCGCCTGGCCGCCGCCTACGGCCTGGGCACCTTGCGCGGCGGCGCGCGCCGCCGCTTCGAAGCGCAGGCGCGCCGCAGCCCGACGCTGCGCGCACTCGCCATTGCCTGGCAGGAGCGACTGGCCGCCATGACCGAACTGCAACCGGGCGAGGAGCCCAGCCCCAATGTGTGGAAGCGCATCCGCCTGCAGCTCGACCGCGAGCGCGCGCAGCGGCAAGGCGCCGCGCGCACCACGCCATGGCGCGGGTTCGCGCTGGCCGGCGCCTTCGCCTCGGTGGCGGCGCTCGCCGTCGCCATCTCGCTGGTGCTGCGTTTGCAGGCCGCGCCCGACATCCGCTACGTCGCGATGCTGGCCGACGAGCGCGCGGCGCCGGCGATGCTCGTGACCTTCGACCCCAAGCACGGCACGCTCACGCTCAAGCGCGTCGGCGGCTTCGACGAAGGCGCGGAGAAATCGCTGCAGCTGTGGGCGCTGCCGCCGGGCAGCGCGCCGCGATCGCTGGGGGTGCTGCCGCAGGGTGCGACGGTGAAGCTCACGGCCGCCGAAGGCCAGGTGCGCGAAGTTCCCGCGCTGGCGATCAGCCTGGAGCCCAAGGGCGGGGTGGCGGGCGACAAGGGCCCCACGGGCCCGGTGCTGTTCAAGGGCGCGCTCGTGCCCACCACCTGAGCCGAATCCGGCGGCGCACGCGCTGCGTACTGGTGAAGGGCCATCTCGCCCTTCCAGGAGCACACAGCACATGCAACGCAAGACCTCTTTCGCGCTCGCCGGCCTCGCGCTGGCGCTTTCCGCCTGCGGCCACATGGGCATGGCCGGCGGCATGTCGTCGCCGGACCCGATGACGCAAACCAAGATGGTGGGCGGCGCGCCCATGTACCCGTCGAAGGACATCGTCGACAACGCGGTCAACTCGAAGGACCACACGACGCTGGTCGCCGCCGTGAAGGCCGCGGGCCTCGTCGACACGCTCAAGGGCCCCGGGCCGTACACCGTGTTCGCGCCGACCAACGGCGCGTTCTCGCAGCTGCCGGCCGGCACCGTGGACACCCTGCTGAAGCCCGAGAACAAGCCGATGCTGGTGAAGGTGCTGACCTACCACGTCGTGCCGGGGCGCATCGACGCGGCGGCGCTCGCGCAGCAGATCCGCGCCGGCGGCGGCCGCGCCATGCTGAAGACGGCCAGCGGCGGGACCCTCACCGCGACGCTGCGCGGCAGCGACGTCGTGATCGAGGACGCGAAAGGCCACGGCGCCGTCGTGACGACGTCCGACGTCTACCAGTCCAACGGGGTCATCCACGTGGTGGACCACGTCCTGCTGCCCGGCTGAGCACCGGCGTAAGCCGCCCGCAAGGGCGGCCGCCCAGAATCCGCCGGACAGCACACCCCGGAGACAACATCATGTGGAAACTGGCCGTCGGCTTCGTGGCGTTCGCCGCGTTCGCCATCTTCGTCGTCAGCAAGGCCGACAACATCGACATGGGCGGTGAGAAGCACGGCGTCGAAACGACCGCGCATCCCGAGCCCGCCAAGAAGTAAGCGTCAGGCCAGGCCCAGGCCCTTGTAGACCAGCAGGCGCCGGGTCCCGAATTCATTGGCCATGTCGCGCAGGTGCGCGACGGCTTCCTTCTCCGTCGTGAGCGGCTTGCCTTCCTTCAGCAGCTGCTGGCCGTGGCGCGAGATTTCCTGGTACGCATGGCGCGCCCAGCCGTCCACCGAATCCACGCCTTCGGTGATCGCCGCGAGGAAGATCTGGTCGAAGCGCGGCACGGGGAACGCGCCGCCCGTCACCGGGCTGGCGAGGAACTGCACCGTCGCCTCGTTGCGCGACAGGTTCATCAGGTGCCGGTTCAGCGCGGTGGACGTGCGCCGGATCGCTTCCGTGGGCACCTGCGCGGGCTGCAGGTCCGACTTGCCGCCCAGGACCACCAGGGCCTGGATCAGGTGCGGCAGTTGCACGCCCTTGGGCACCAGCGCGCGCGCCAGGTCGCCCACCCGCTTGGGCTTGCCGTCGGCCATCTCCTCGATCAGCGGCTTGTAGATCGCCTCGTTGAGTTTCGCTTCGCCGAGCTTCAGCGAGATGTCCGCCGCGTTCTTGCTCAGGACCACCCACTGCTCGTCGATGGCCTCGCGGTGGGCGGCGCCGGCGAGCGGGCGCGGGCCGCGCACCCAGTAGTCGCGCCGGAACTGCGCGTTGAGGCAGAAGTCGCGCACCGACTGGCGGAAGCGCGGGTCGGGGATCTCGTTGAGCAGGGCCAGCTGCTCGGGCGTGAAATGCAGTGAGTCGACGTGGTCGAGGAAATCGCCCGAGCAGGCGAAGGTGAGCTTCGCCGGCGCGAGCCACTTGGCGATCTTCGCGAAGGACATCGGCTCCCAGTCGCGGTTGAAGTACTCGTGCGCGAGGTAGTGGCGGTCCTGCGAGGTGATGCGTTTGAGCCGCTCGGTCACCTGCGGGTTGGCCTGCAGGTAGCGCGGGTTGGTGGCCATCAGCCGCTCGGTGAAGGCCAGCGCGGCATCGACGCGCGCGACGATGCCCTGCCCGGGCGCGCCCAGCGTCTCGGCGTGGTCGGTGAACAGCTCGCGCAGCGGCGCCGCCGCGGACCAGCCGGGCTGCGTGTTGTAGCTGACGTAGAACACGCCGCCCACCTTCAGCTTGCGGCGCACGAAGTCGACGATGACCTTCCGGTTGGCGTCGTTGATCCAGCTCCAGATGCCGTGCAGCCCGATGTAGTCCATGTCGGGCAGGTCGGTGCGGACGCAGAACTCCTCGAAGGCGTCGTCGGAGAGCACCGCCTGCGAGCCCGAGGCCTGCGCCAGCGATTGCGCGAAGGCGGCCTGGCCGGGGTTGAAGTCCGTGCCCCACCAGCGCGCGGGGCCGGCGGCCGCGTGCATGTTGACGCTCACGCCCTGGCCGAAGCCCAGTTCGCACGCGTTCTCGAACTTCGGCGGCACCAGCCCCGCCACCATCAGCGCGAAGCGCGCGGCGACTGGATTGAGTTCCCGGTAGTAGCCGTACGTGTAGCCGATCTCGGCGACGTAACCGGACGTCCAGTCTTCCATGCTCTTGCCTTCCTCGGGGATGCTGCGGGTGGAGGAACGAGGGTATCAAAAAAGAAGCGCAGGCCGGCCCGGCGTCAGGCCGCCGGGCCCCTGCGCTCGCGCCGCGGTGGCGGCTTATTTCTTCTTCTTGGCCTTCGCGGGCTTGGCCGCCTTCTTCGCGGCCTTCGCCTGGGCCGGCTCCTCGCCGTCCCAGGGCTTCATCGGCAGCGAGATGACGAGGTAGTCACGCTCGATGTAGAAGACCGGGCGCCCCTTCTCGGTGATGAGCACCTTCTTCGCGTCGGCACCGCCGGCGCGCATGTCGTGCGACGTGAAGTACACGGGCATCGGCTTCTTGGCGGCGAGGTTCTTCACCAGCGCATCGACGATGGCTTCGTCGCCGTTGAGCTTGCCGCGGTTGGACTTGTGGCGCTCCAGGTTGCCCAGCAGGTCGTGCCAGTGGTTCTTGGCGTCGTTGTTGTACGCGGCGAGGTTCAGCACCGCCACGCTGGTGGCGAAGGGACGGCCCTTCTTGAAGATCACGAATTCCTTCTGCAGGGCGGCCATCTCCTCGATGCCCCCGTACGTCTTCTCCCGGCCCTGCGGCGGCGCGAACCGCAGGTTCAGCTGATCGAGCATGCTGCCGATCAGGATGTCGTTGTGCTTCATGAAATAGCCCACGTCCCGCTCCTCGTTGCAAAATGAAACACGAGTGTAAGTGGAGAAGATGACGTTGCGGAACGATGCCGCGTGGGGCGCCGTCGCGGCCTACTACGAAGAGAGGGTGCGCGAGCACGGCGCCACGCCCTGGGGCGTGGATTGGACCTGCGAGCCCACGCAGCAGCTGCGATTCGTGCAGCTGCTGAAGGTGGTGCGCGCTCGCGGTGCGTTTTCGCTCAACGACCTGGGGTGCGGGTACGGGGCGCTGCTGCCGTTCGTGCGCAGCCGCCTTCCCGGGCCGGTCGATTACCTGGGCGTCGACGTTTCGCCGCGCATGATCGCGGCGGCGCGCCAGCAGGACCGCCATGCGGCATTCCATGTGTCGGCCACGCTGCCGCGCGTGGCGGACTACTCGGTCGCCAGCGGCGTGTTCAACGTGCAGCTCGGGTTTTCGCCGCGCGTGTGGCGCGGGTACGTGAAGGACACGCTGCGCGAGCTGGCGCGCGCCAGCCGCCGCGCCTTCGCCGTCAACTTCATCCTGCCGCCGCGGCCCGGCGTCGAGCCGCTCGAAGGCCTGTACCGCACGCGCCCGGCGACGTGGGCCGCGTTCTGCGCCGGCGAATTCGGCGCCGGTGTCGAGGTCGTGCAGGGCTACGGCCTGCGCGAGTTCACGCTGCTGGTTCGCCTGCCTTCGCGGGCAGCACGCCGCGGCGCATCTGGTCGAGTTCCATCGTCTCGAACAGCGCCTTGAAGTTGCCTTCGCCGAAGCCCTCGTTGCCCTTGCGCTGGATGAACTCGAAGAAGATCGGGCCCAGCTGGTTCTCCGAGAAGATCTGCAGCAGCAGCTCGCCGGGCGTGCCGTCCACGAGGATGTTGCGCTGCTTCAGCGCCTCGACGTCTTCCGCGAGCTTCGGGATGCGCCTGGGCAGCAGCTCGTAGTACGTGTCGCTCGTGTCCAGCAGCTTCACGCCTGCTAGCTGCAGCGCATCGACGGTGTCGTAGAGGTTGTCCGAGCCCAGCGCGATGTGCTGGATGCCCTCGCCGTGGTAGCGGTCCAGGTATTCCTGGATCTGCCCCGAGGTCTCGTTGCCTTCCTCGTTGATCGGGATGCGGATCATCCCGCAGGGGCTGGTCATGGCCTTGCTCTTCACGCCGGTGGCCTGGCCCTCGATGTCGAAGTAGCGCACCTCGCGGAAGTTGAACAGGCGCTCGTAGAAGTCGCTCCACTCCTTCATGCGGCCGCGGTGCACGTTGTGCGTGAGGTGGTCGATGTAGGTCAGGCCGTAGCCGCGCGGGTTGAGCGCCTCGCGCGAGTCGATGCCGGGCAGCGGCTCGAAGTCGACGTCGTAGAAGCCGATGTTGCCGATGTCGCCGTCCTTCGCGCCGTTCTTGCCGCGCCAGCGGTCGATGAAGTAGATGATGGAATCGCCGATGCCCTTGATGGCGGGGATGTTCAATTCGCCCGGGCCGGCCTGGCCCGCGTAGCCCCACGCGCCGAGCGAGATCGCGCGCTCGTGCGCGGCCTTGGCGTCGTGCACGCGGAAGGCGATGGCGCAGATGCTCGGCCCGTGCAGGCGCGCAAAGCGCTGCGCGAACGAGTCGGGCTCGGCGTTGATGATGAAGTTGATGCCGCCCTGGCGGTACAGGATGACGTTCTTGTGCCGGTGGCGCGCGATGGCCTTGAAGCCCATGCGCTCGAAGAGCTCGCCCATCGCCTTGGGGTCCGGCGCGGCGTACTCGATGAACTCGAAGCCGGCGGTTCCCATGGGGTTGTCCCAAGTGGTTGTCTTTTCCATGCGCCACTGTAGAACGGCAGGCCCTCATTTTTTGGTCGTCCGGAGGCGCAAAGGTGCGGGTTAACGCAATAATCCTGCGTCATGGCCGCAGCTGAAACATTGGACAAGCTCGACAAGGCGATCCTGCGCCTGCTGCAGGCCGATGGCCGGCAAACCTACGATGTGATCGGTGGGCAGGTCGGCCTGTCGGCCAGCGCCGTGCTGCGGCGGGTCAAGCGGCTGGAGGATGCCGGCGTGATCGCGCGCTACGTCGCGCTGGTGCCGCCCGAGTCGGTGGGGCTGGGGCTCACGGCCTACCTCAACGTGCGCCTGGAAAAGCACAGCGAGACGCACAAGCGCAACCCGATGGACCTGTTCCGCGGCGCGGTACAGACCTGGCCCGAGGTGGTGGAGTGCGTGGCGCTCACCGGCGACATGGACTACCTGTTGCGCGTGGTCGTCACGGACATGGCCCACTACAGCCGCTTCATGATGGAAACGCTGCTGCGCCACCCCTCGGTCCAGGACTGCAAGACCAGCTTCGTGCTCGACCGCGTCAAGGCCACAACGGCGCTCCCGCTTTAGTGGGCACTCGCCTACGTAGTAGTACCTGCTGCTCAGCCGAATCGACCCTGTGGACTTGCCTCCCTAGGGGAAACCCGTACATTGGGGGCATGACTGACCAACCCACCGTCCAGTCGCCCCTCGTCGTCGTGCCCATCCGGTCCCTCGGCCCCGGGCACCGGCAACGCATCGCAGACCACCTGAAAGCCCTGGAGCCGGAGGACCGCTACCTCCGCTTCGGCTACGCCGCGCGCGACGAGCACATTGACGCATACGTGGACAAGATCGACTTCGACCGCGACGACATCTTCGGCATCTACAACCGCAAGCTGGAGCTGATCGCGATGGCGCACCTCGCGTACTCGCAGGACCCCGAGATGCAGTCGTGCGCCGAGTTCGGCGTGTCCGTGCTGCGCAAGGCGCGCGGCAAGGGCTTCGGCCAGCGGCTGTTCGAACGCGCCGTCATGCACGCGCGCAACGAAGGCGTGGACATGCTCTTCGTGCACGCGCTGTCGGAAAACCGCGCCATGCTGCACATCGCGCGCAAGGCCGGCGCGGAAGTGCAGCACATGGGCTCGGAAGCCGACGCCTACCTGAAGCTGCCGCCCGCCACCTTCGACACGCGCATCGCGGAGATGGTGGAGGAGCAGGTCGCGCAGACCGACTACCGCCTCAAGCAGCAGGCACAGCGCTTCTGGTCGTTCCTGTCCGGCGTGCAGGAAGTGCGCCAGGGCGTGCGCGACGGCCGCCACAAGTCCGGCAGCTGAGCCGGGCACCGCACCGCCTGTCACGGGGCGGAGAAGCCTTTGGGCTATCCTATCGGTCCCCCAACGACCGCACGTCCTGCACGCCCAGCTGTGTCCGACCCGCATCCGGCGCGACCTTCCGACAGCAAGGAAGACAAGCGCACCTTCTTCCAGAAGATCGCGGAGTTCATCCACCCCGGACCCGATTCCAAGGCCGAGCTGATCGAGACGCTCGCCGACGCCGAGGACAACGACATCATCGGTCCCGAGTCGCGCGTGATGCTCGAGGGCGTGATCCGCATGGCGGAGCTCACCGCCGGCGACGTGATGGTCCCCGCGCCGCGCATGGACCTGATCAACATCGACTCGCCGATGGACGTGCTGATGCAGGAAGTGATCGACACGGCGCACTCGCGCTTTCCCGTGTACGAGGGCGAGCGCGAGAACATCATCGGCATCCTGCTGGCCAAGGACCTGCTCAAGCTGCAGCGCGCGCCCGAGCTCAACATCCGCGCGCTGCTCCGCCCCGCGTCCTTCATTCCCGAGAGCAAGGGCCTCAACGACCTGCTGCGCGAGTTCCGTGGCAACCGCAACCACCTCGCCGTCGTCATCGACGAGTTCGGCCGCGTGGCCGGCCTTGTCACCATCGAGGACGTGCTGGAGCAGATCGTCGGCGAGATCGAGGACGAGTTCGACATCGCCGAGGACGAGGGCGACATCTTCGGCCTGGCCGACCGCACCTACCGCGTGAGCGGCGACACCTCGCCCGAGCGCGTGGCCGAGGCCTTCGGCGTCCCCATCAACCCCAGCGACGAGGCGCAGGCCTTCGACACCATCGGCGGCCTGATCGCGCACGAGATGGGGCACGTGCCGCGCCGCGGCGAGCACATCGAGCTGGCGGGCCTGAACTTCGTGGTGCTGCACACCAAGGGCGGCGCGGTGCGCTGGTTCAAGGTGTCGCCGGCCAGCACCGAAGACGCCTCGGGCTAGTGCGCTTCGTTCCCTTCATCGCCGCGCTGCTGGCGGGGCTCGCGCAAGCCGCGTCCATCGCCGCGCCGTGGAACGGCCAGCCGCAGTGGTGGCTGCAACTGCTCTCGCTCGCCGTGCTGGCCGGCGTCGTGCAGCACGCGCAGACGTGGCGCCGCGCCGCCGTCCTCGCGTGGATCTTCGCGACGGCCTGGCTTTCGGGCACTTTCTGGTGGCTGTTCATCTCCATGCACGTGTACGGCGGGCTCGCGTCGCCGCTGGCGGCCGCCGCAGTGCTGCTGCTGGCGGGTTTCCTCGCGCTCGACTACGTGCTGGCCGGCGCCGTGCTGCGGCTCGCGCGCCCGCGCCACCCGCTGCTGCAAAGCCTGGCGTTCGCGGGCGCGTGGCTATTGGCGGAGCTCCTGCGCGGTACGGTGTTCACGGGCTTCCCGTGGGGCGCCAGCGGCTATGCGCACGTCGACGGGCCGCTTGCGGCGCTGGCGCCTTTCATTGGCGTGTACGGCATCGCGGCGGTTGCCGCGTTCCTCGCGTACTGGCTCGCCGCGCTGGTGCAGCCCTCGATCCGCACGTCGTGGCGCTCGTGGATCGTCGTCGGCGCCGCGACCGCCTTGCTCGCGGCTTGCAACTTCGTCGCCCGCCCCGGTGATACCGCGCCGGGCAACAAGAAGCTCGCCGTCGCACTGCTCCAGGGCAACATCCCGCAGGACGAGAAGTTCGAGGGCGGCAAGGGCATCCCCGCCGCGCTGCAGTGGTATGGCGAGCAGCTCAACGCGGCCACCGCACCGCTGGTCGTCACGCCCGAAACCGCGATCCCGCTGTTGCCGAAACAGTTGCCCGAGGGCTACCTCGACGCGATGGCCAAGCGCTTCGCGCAAGGCTCGCAGGCGGCGCTGGTCGGCATTCCCCTGGGCAGCTTCGAGGAAGGCTATTCCAACTCGGTGCTGGGCTTCGCACCCGGCGCGCCGCAATACCGCTTCGACAAGCACCACCTGGTGCCCTTCGGCGAGTTCATCCCGCCGCTGTTCAAGTGGTTCACGCGCCTGATGAACATCCCGCTGGGCGACTTCAACCGCGGCGCGCTGGCGCAGCCCGCCTTCGCGTGGGCCGGCGAGCGCCTGGCGCCCAACATCTGCTACGAGGACCTGTTCGGCGAGGAGCTGGCGGCGCGCTTCGCCGACGCGGCGCAGGCCCCGACCATCTTCGTGAACATGAGCAACATCGCGTGGTTCGGCGATTCCGTCGCGATCGACCAGCATCTCGCGATCAGCCGCATGCGCGCGATCGAATTCGACCGGCCCGTGATCCGCGCCACCAACACCGGCGCCACGGCCATCGTCGACCACCGCGGCGCCGTCACGCAGCAGCTGCCGCGGCTCACGCGCGGCGTGCTCGCGGGCGACGTCGAGGGGCGCACGACGACCACACCCTATGTGTCGTGGCTCGCGCGTTTCGGGCTCTTGCCGCTGTGGCTGCTGGGCCTCGCGGCGGCGGCCGCGGGCGTGTGGCGCAGGCGCGAGGAAGCCCGCCCGTAAAATCAGCGGTTTCCCCCGGCCTTTCCTCGATGTTGACGTTCCAGCAGATCATCCTGAAGCTCCAGTCCTACTGGGACGGGAAGGGCTGCGCGCTCCTGCAGCCCTACGACATGGAGGTGGGCGCGGGCACGTCGCACACCGCCACCTTCCTGCGCGCGCTGGGCCCCGAGCCGTGGAAGGCCGCGTACGTGCAGCCCAGCCGCCGCCCCAAGGACGGCCGCTACGGCGAGAACCCCAACCGCCTGCAGCATTACTACCAGTACCAGGTGGTGCTCAAGCCCGCGCCCGCGAACATCCTCGAGCTCTACCTCGGCTCGCTCGCAGCGCTGGGCTTCGACCTGAAGAAGAACGACATCCGTTTCGTCGAGGACGATTGGGAGAACCCGACGCTCGGCGCGTGGGGTCTCGGTTGGGAAGTGTGGCTCAACGGCATGGAGGTCACGCAGTTCACCTACTTCCAGCAGGTGGGCGGGCTCGACTGCAAGCCGATCACGGGCGAGATCACCTACGGCCTGGAGCGCCTGGCGATGTACCTGCAGGGCGTGGAGAACGTGTACGACCTGAAGTGGACCGACACGATGTCGTACGGCGACGTCTACAAGCAGAACGAGGTCGAGCAGTCGGCCTACAACTTCGAGCACAGCGACGCCGACTTCCTGTTCCAGGCCTTCGCGGCGCACGAGAAGCAGGCGAAGTACCTGATGGAACAGCAGCTCGCGCTGCCCGCCTACGAGCAGGTGCTCAAGGCGGCGCACAGCTTCAACCTGCTGGATGCGCGCGGCGCGATCAGCGTGACGGAACGCGCGGCCTACATCGGCCGCATCCGCAATCTGGCGCGGGCCGTCGCGCAAAGCTATTACGACAGCCGCGAACGCCTGGGCTTCCCGATGGCGCCGAAGGAGTGGGTGGCGCAGATGCCGAAGAAGGAAGCGGCATGACGAAGAAAAACCTGCTGGTGGAACTCTTCGTCGAGGAGTTGCCGCCCAAGGCGCTGAAGAAGCTGGGCGAGGCGTTCTCGGGCACCCTGCTCGAACAGCTCAAGGCCCAGGGCCTCGCGACCGCCGAATCGAAGGTGACGGCCTTCGCTTCGCCGCGACGCCTCGGGGCGCACGTGACGGCAGTTGCTGCACAAGGCGCCGACAAGCCGCTGTCGCAGAAACTCATGCCGGTGAGCGTGGGCCTCGACGCGAACGGCCAGCCCACGCCCGCGCTCGTCAAGAAGCTGCAGTCGCTGGGCGCGGACGCATCCGCTGCTGCCGGCCTGAAGCGCGCGATGGACGGCAAGGCCGAAGCACTCTTCTACGAAAGCACGGCCAAGGGCGCCACGTTGGCCGAAGGGCTGCAGAAGGCGCTGGGCGAAGCGATCGCCAAGCTGCCGATCCCGAAGGTGATGACCTACCAGCTGGCCGACGGCTGGAGCGACGTGAAGTTCGTGCGCCCCGCGCACCGGCTCGTCGCGCTGCATGGCGACCAGGTCGTGCCCGTGACTGCGCTCGGCCTGAAGGCCGGCAACCAGACCGAAGGCCACCGCTTCGAGAGCACCAAGGCACCGCTTCCCATTGGCAATGCGGACGCTTATGAGTCGCAGATGCTGGAAGAGGGCCGGGTCATCGCCTCCTTCGACAAGCGCCGCGCCGAGATCGCCAAGCAGCTCGAAGCGGCCGCGCAAAAAGTCGGCGGGGGCGCCAAGCCGGTCGACGACGACGCGCTGCTCGACGAAGTCACCGCCCTCGTCGAGCGCCCCAATGTGCTCACCTGCGAATTCGAGCGCGAGTTCCTGGGCGTGCCGCAGGAGTGCCTCATCCTCACGATGAAGGCCAACCAGAAGTACTTCCCGCTGCTGGACGCCCAGGGCAAGCTCACGAACAAGTTCCTCGTGGTGAGCAACATCCGCCCGCAGGACGCGAGCGCCGTCACCGGCGGCAACGAGCGCGTGGTGCGCCCGCGCCTGGCCGACGCCAAGTTCTTCTTCGACCAGGACCGCAAGAAGCCGCTCGCCGCGCGCGTGGCCGGCCTGGGCAAGGTCGTGTACCACAACAAGCTCGGCACGCAAGGCGAGCGCATCGAGCGCGTGCGCGCGATCGCGAAGGTGATCGGCGCGCAGCTGGGCAGCGATGCGCTGGCGCAGCACGCCGACCGCGCCGCCGAACTCGCCAAGGCCGACCTGCTCACCGACATGGTGGGCGAGTTCCCCGAGCTGCAGGGCACCATGGGCCGCTACTACGCGCTGCACGACGGCCTGGGCGCGGAAATCGCCGACGCGATCGAGGACCACTACAAGCCGCGCTTTGCCGGCGACACGCTGCCGCGCAACGACGTCGGC
The DNA here is from genome assembly GCF_037572775.1 of Ramlibacter sp. PS4R-6. Lineage (NCBI taxonomy): Bacteria > Pseudomonadati > Pseudomonadota > Betaproteobacteria > Burkholderiales > Comamonadaceae > Ramlibacter > Ramlibacter sp. PS4R-6. Next base: position 1,180,354 of record NZ_JBBHKA010000001.1, read on the forward strand.
ATCGTGGTCGCGCTGGCCGACAAGCTCGAGACGCTCGCGGGCCTCTTCGCCATCGGGCAGCTGCCCACCGGCGACAAGGACCCCTTCGCGCTGCGCCGCCACGCGCTGGGCATCGTGCGCATGCTGATGGAAAGGGACCTGAAGCTGGACCTGGGCGCGCTCGTGAAGGAAGCGCTGGGCCTGTTCCCGCAAGCCACCGACCAGACCGCGCAGCAGCTCACGACCTTCATCTACGAACGCCTGGCGGGCCAGTTGCGCGAGCAGGGCTACAGCGCGCAGGAAGTCGAAGCGGTGCTGGCGCTGCAGCCGCAGCGCCTGGGCGACGTGGCCAAGCGCCTCGCGGCCGTGCGCGCCTTTGCTTCGCTGCCGGAAGCGCCCGCGCTCGCCGCGGCCAACAAGCGCATCGGCAACATCCTGAAGAAGGCCGAGGGCGGCGTGCAGGCGCGCGTGAACGAATCGCTGCTGAAGGAAAGCGCCGAGCAGGCGCTTTTCGCCGCGATGAAGGACATCACGCCGCGCGCCGACGCGCAGTTCCAGTCCGGCGACCACCAGGCGTCGCTGCAGACGCTGGCCGCGCTGCGCACCCCGGTCGACACCTTCTTCGACGACGTGATGGTCAACGCGGACGACGCGCAGCTGCGCGCCAACCGCCTCGGCCTGCTCGCCACCCTGCACGGCGCGATGAACCGCGTCGCCGACCTCTCGAAGCTGGCCGCATGAAACTCGTCATCCTCGACCGCGACGGCACCATCAACGCCGACAGCGACGAGTACATCAAGTCGCCGGAGGAGTGGCAGCCGCTGCCCGGCGCGCTGGAAGCGATCGCGCGCCTGAACCACGCCGGCTGGCATGCGGTGATCGCATCGAACCAGTCGGGCCTGGGCCGCGGCCTCTTCGACGTCGCCTCGCTCAACGCCATGCACGCCAAGATGCACAAGATGCTGTCGGCGCAGGGCGGCCGCATCGACGCGGTGTTCTACTGCCCGCACACGCCCGACGAAGGCTGCCGCTGCCGCAAGCCGCAGCCGGGGCTCTTCGAGCAGATCGCCGAGCGCTTCGGCGTGGACCTCAAGGGCGTGCCCGTCGTCGGCGACGGCCTGCGCGACCTGCAGGCCGGCTCGGCTGCCGGCTGCGAGCCGCACCTGGTGCTCACCGGCAAGGGCGCGGCGCTCAAGGGCCTGCCGCTGCCGCCGGAGTACCCGGCCGGCACGCGCACGCACGAGGACCTCGCCGCCTTCGCCGACTGGCTGATCACCACGCGCCACGGGGGGGCCAAGCCGGCCTGACGATGCTGTTCCTGTCCGCCCTGCGCTCCCTCGTCCACGGCGTGTGGATGCTGGTGACCGTGATCCCCTGGGGGATCATGATGGTGACCGCCTCGCTTTTCGTGGACGGCGTGACGATGTACCGCCTGGCGCAGGGCTGGCTGTGGTTGGCCATGCGCGGCCTGCAGCTGATCTGCGGCGTGCGCTGGCGTGTGACCGGCTACGAGAACCTGCCGGTGGGGCAGACCAGCCCGGCCATCCTGCTCGTCAAGCACCAGTCCACGCTCGAGACCTTCCTGATGCCGGTGCTCATGCCGCACCCGCTGGCCTACGTCTTCAAGCGCGAGCTGCTCTACATTCCCTTCTTCGGCTGGGCGATGGCGCGGCTGGACATGATCCACATCGACCGCAGCCAGCGCGCGCAGGCCTTCTCCAAGGTCGTGGCGCAGGGCAAGGGCCTGCTGGCGCGCGGCATCTGGATCATCATGTTCCCCGAAGGCACGCGCATCCCGCGCGGGCAGGTGGGCGTGTACAAGCACGGCGGCACGCGCCTGGCGGTGGAGACGGGCGCGCCCGTCATCCCCATTGCCGTCAATTCCGCCCGGGTGTGGCCGCGCAAGGCCTTCGTCAAGCGCCCCGGCGTGGTCGACGTGGTGATCGGCAAGCCCATTCCCAGCCAGGGCCGCGACCCCGACGACCTGATCCGCGAGGTGCAGGCCTGGATCGAAGGGCAGATGCGCGAGCTGGACCCCGAGGCCTACACCGAAGACGTCCGCGTCTAGTCGCATCCACGCATCAGCCCCGTCGGGTTAGTCCCATCGCGCTATCGATCCCGTAGCGGGTCGCCGCTAAACTCCCTCGCCATGCACCGGCTGTTGCAGCTCACCCTGGATTTCTTCGACGCGGTTCCCGCTGCCCCGGCCGACGCACAGCCGAAGCGCGAGGCCCCGCGCAAGCCGCGCGAGGACAAGCCCCTGGTCGCGGCGACCACGCCCGAACCGCGCCTGGACGAAGTGCTGCACCCGGCGTCGTTCCGCCACCCGCGCGCCAACCGCGAGGCGGTGCTGGGCGATTCCGTCGTGGCCTTCGAGTTCAAGCGCTCGCGCCGCCGCAACATCGGCTTCATGGTCGGCCCCGAAGGGCTGACGGTGAGCGCGCCGCGCTGGGTGCCGCTCTACGAGGTGGACACCGCGGTGCGCAGCAAGACGCCGTGGATCCTGAAGAAGCTGGGCGAGGTGCACGAGCGCCAGCGCCGCATCGAATCGGCGCGCATCGAATGGCGCGACGGCGCGCGCTTCCCGTTCCTCGGCGAGGAGGTCGAGCTGGTGCTGGACCCGCGCGCCTCCGGCGCCGTGCTCGAAAGCGACGCCGGGCTGCCACCGCGGCGCCTGCGCGTCGGGCTGCCGCAGCAGGCCGAGCCTTCGCAGGTGCGCGACGCGGTGCAGGCCTGGCTGATGCGCCGGGCGCACACGCTCTTCACCGAGCGGCTCGACCACTACGCGCCGCTGCTGCGCGTGCGCTGGAAGAAGCTCGCGCTGTCGAACGCCGGCACGCGCTGGGGCACCGCGCATTCGGACGGCACCATCCGCCTGAACTGGCGCCTGGTGCACTTCCGCCTGCCGGTGATCGACTACGTCGTGGCGCACGAGCTGAGCCACCTTCGCGTCATGGACCACAGCCCGAAGTTCTGGGACACGGTGGCCAGCGTGGTGCCCGACTACGAGCACCTGCGCGGCCAGCTGAAGGACGAGGCGCTGCCGTCCTGGTGAGCCGGGCTACACTGGCCCGCATCGGGGAGGAAGGATGCAAGTCACACTGAGCTTGCGCGCGCGCCTGCTGGTCGTCATGACCGCGGCGCTGCTGCCGCTGCTGGGCGTGCACCTCTGGGGCGCGATGCGCGACACGCAGGCGTCCATGGAACTGGCGCGCTCGCAGTTGCGGTTTTCCGCTTCGCTGCTGGCCGCGAACCAGGAGCGCATCGTCGACACGGTGGAGCAGTTGCTCGGGGCCATCGCGCAGATGCCGGAAATGCGGGCCCTGGACCGCGCCCGCTGCCAGGCCTATTTCGAGTCGCTGCGCGACCGCTACCCGGTGTACAGCAACATCGGCCTGATCGACACCGAAGGCCAGGTGCTCTGCCACGCACTCGGCTCGCGCGGCACGCCTTCCGCGCGCGACCGCGACTATTTCAACCAGGCGCTGGCGCATCGGCGCTTCGTCATCGGCGAGCCGATCGTCGGGCGCATCGTCAACCAACCCGCGCTGCCCTTCGCGATGCCGGTGCTGGAGCAGGGCGCGGTCGTGGGCGTCGTGTTCGCCTCGCTCGACCTGCCGCGGGCATCGCGTGAACTGGGCGCAGCCGAGCTCCCCGCTGGGGCGCGGGTCACGGTGGCGGACCGGCACGGGCACATCCTGATGCAGTTCCCCGCATACGGCGAACTGCTGCGCGCGGCCGTGCACGAGGAGCTGCTGCAGGCGGCGCGCACGATGCAGCCCTTTTCCGGCGAAGGCCCCGACAGGGCCGGCGAGATGCGGCTGTACGCCCTGGCGCCCACGAAACGGGTCGGCGACCAGGGATTCGTGGTGCGGGTGGGCCTTCCCGCCGAGGCTGCGAAGCGCGCGACGTGGGAGCGCGGCCGCGAGGAATTCCTCGTGCTGGCCACCGTCATGGCGCTGGCGATGCTGGCGGTGTGGTGGATCGGCGGGCGGATGATCGTGAAGCCCGCCAAGCAGATCCTCGGCGCGGCGCGGCGCATCGAGCAGGGGCGCCTGGACGCGCGCGTGCCCGTGCTGCTGGCCGGGCGGCGCGACGAATTCGCGCGCCTGGGCGCGGCGTTCAACCTGATGGCCGACTCCCTGCAGATGCGGCAGGCCGACCTGGAAGCGGAGCTCGGCCGCAGCCGCGGCGCCTACGCGGTGCTCGACCAGGTGCTCAACAGCATGCAGGAGGGCCTGATCGCCGTGACGCGCGAAGGCAAGTTCCTGCTGCACAACGCCGCGGCTGGGCGCATCCTGCCGCTGTCGGATGCGCCGGTGCTGCCCGAGCTGTGGCCCGGGCACTTCGGCATCCACTACCCGGGCGACCGCACGCCCTACCGCGCCGACGACCTGCCGCTGGTGCGCGCGGCGCTGGGCGAAGGCGAAGGGCAGGCGCTGCTGTTCGTGCGCAATGCGCTGGTGCCCGAAGGCCGGCTGGTCCAGTGCACCTGGCACCGCATGCAGGGCGACGTGCCCGGCGGGCTCGTGGTGTTCAGCGACGTCACGCAGCTGCAACGGCTGGAGGCCGAGCAGGCGGCGCACCTCGCGCGGCTGCAGGAGGCGCAGCGCAAGCTGACCGACTCGCAGCGCGTGGGGCGCGTGGGCAACTGGGAGCTGGACCTGCGCACCGGCCGGCTGTGGTGGTCCGACGAGGTGTACGCGCTGTACGGCATCGCACCCGAGTCCTTCGGCCATGACCTGCAGGCGTTCGAGCTGCTGGTGCATGCCGACGACCGCGCGCTGTTCAAGCCGGCGCGCGACCAGGCGCTGCGTGACGGCAAGGTGATGAACCTCGAGTACCGCATCGTGCGGCCGGACGGCTCGGTGGCCTGGATGCACGAGATCGCCGAGGCCCGCCGCGACGCCTCGGGCGAGCCCGTGTGGTTCGGCGGCGTGGTGCAGGACGTGACCGAGCGCAAGGCGATCGCGCTGGAGAACGCGCGCCTGCTCGACGAGGTGCGCGAGCTGAACGCCGGCCTGGAATCGCGCATCGCCGAACGCACGGCGCAGCTGCGCGCGGCCAACCAGGAGCTCGAGGCCTTCTCGTATTCGGTGTCGCACGACCTGCGCGCGCCGCTGGGCGCGATCGGCGGCTTCGCGCGCGCGCTGGAGGCCAAGCTGGAGCCCGGCGGCGACGAGCGCACGCTGCATTACTTCGGGCGCATCCAGGCCGGGGTGCGCAAGATGGAGGAGCTCATCGAAGCGCTGCTGCAGCTGTCGCGCTTCACGCGCGCGCCGCTGGAGTGGGCCGACGTCGACCTCGGTGCGCTGGCGCGCGAGACGGCGGAGAACCTGCAGCTGCAAGACCCGCAGCGCAAGGTGGAACTGCACGTGCAGGACGGCCTGGTCGCGCGCGGCGACGAACGGCTGTTGCGCGCGGCGATCGAGAACCTGGTCGGCAACGCCTGGAAGTTCACCGCGGCGGTGGCGCAGCCGCGCATCGACGTGGGCCGCAGCGCCGACGGCGCGTTCTACGTGCGCGACAACGGCGTGGGCTTCGACATGGCCTATGCCGACAAGCTCTTCACCGCTTTCCACCGCCTGCACAAGGAAAGCGAGTTCCCCGGCACGGGCATCGGGCTGGCCACCGTGCGGCGCATCGTCACGCTGCACCAGGGGCGCGTGTGGGCGCAGTCGCAGCCCGGCGCGGGCACCACCTTCTACTTCACGCTCTGAAAGCGCCAGACGCCGTCGGCGTCGCGGGCGCGCGCGAGGCGTCCCTCGTGCCACAGCGCGTGCAGGTGCGCCACCGATTCGCCCATCGCGAAGGTCGTCTGGTGCAGGTCGAGGGCGCGCTTGAACAGCACCGGCAGGACATCGGCGGCCGACTTCGCGCCGGCCGAGCACGCCTCGACCACTTCGGCCAGCCGCTCGTCGTGGTGGTCGTGCAGCTGCTTCACGCGCTCGTGGATGCCGCGGAAGGGCTTGCCGTGCGAGGGCAGCGCCAGCGTGCCTTCGGGCAGTGCGTCGAAGCGGTCGATGGACGCCAGGAACAGGCGCAGCGGGTCCGACTCGGGCTCGACGTCGTACACGCTCACGTTGGTCGAGATGCGGGGCAGCAGCATGTCGCCCGAGATGAGCACCTGCAGTTCCTCGCAGAACAGCGAGATGTGTTCCGGCGCGTGGCCGTAGCCGGAGATGCAGCGCCAGGTGCGCCCGCCGATGGCGACGCGGTCGCCGTCCTGCAGGCGGCGAAAGCGCGGCGGCACCTTCGGCACCATCCCGGGGTAGTAGCTGGCGCGGGCGCGAATCTTCTCCAGCGACTCCGGGTCCGTGAGGCCGTGCGACGCGAAGAAATCCGCGGCTGCGGCGCCGCCGAAGCCCGTGGTCGACTGCGAGGCCAGGCGCGCCGCGTTGAAATCGGTGGCGCTGATCCACAGCGGCGCGTTCCAGCGCTCGCACAGCCACCAGGCCAGGCCGATGTGGTCGGGGTGCATGTGCGTGACGATCACGCGCAGGATGGGCAGGCCTTCGAGCTGCGTCGCGAACACCTCTTCCCACTGCGCCTGCGCTTCCTCGCGGCTGATGCAGCAGTCGACCACGGTCCAGCCGGCGCGGCCGTCGATCTCGTCCCGCAGCAGCCACAGGTTGATGTGGTCCAGCGCGAAGGGCAGCGCCATGCGGATCCAGCGCACGCCCGGCGCGACCTCGAGCGTCGTGCCCGGCGCGGGCAGGGTGTCGCCAAACGGGTACTCCAGGCGGGCTTCGAGGGCGTTCATCGGGGGATCGTTCAGGTTGACGTTGACGTAAACGTCAGATGTGAGGCATTCTAGGCGGCGCGCCGGCCCGCAAGCTGTCGCGCGGCATACAGCACCCATGGCCACCCCCACCTACACGATCAGCGACCTGGCGAAGGAATTCGACCTCACGACGCGCGCGATGCGCTTCTACGAGGACATGGGGCTGCTGCAGCCGCAACGCACCGGCCCCGGCGGGCGCAACCGCGTCTACAGCGCGCGCGACCGCACGCGCCTGAAGCTCACGCTGCGCGCCAAGCGCCTGGGGCTTTCGCTCACCGAGGCGAAAGAGATCATCGACATGTACGACAGCCCGCGCGACACCGGGCCGCAGCTGAAGAAGTTCCTCGCGGTGCTGGCGCAGCACCGCAAGCAGCTGGAAGACCAGATGGCGGACCTGCAGGCGCAGCTGGACGAAGTGAAGGTGCACGAGAAGGAAGCGCGCACCCTGCTCGCGAAGTCCGAAAAAGGCCGCCAGGCGGCCTGAGGCGCGCCGTCAGCCGTCGCGGCGGCCGACGCTGTCGAACGGGTCGATCGGCAGGAAGCCGCTGTCGAGCTGCTGCACCGAGTCCTCCCACAGCGCCCAGTCGTCCTCGTCGTTGCCTTCGATCACCTGCACCGCGGGGTCCACCTCATAGGCGCGCAGGCCGGGCGCGGGCCTCAGGGCCGGGCGGTGGGCGGCGGCGTGGCGCCGGGACGGGTTGGTCATGGCTCGCTCCTTCCGACTGCGAAGGAACGCACTCTCGCGCCGCGCCGACACGCCGCGTGTCAGAAGATGTCGACTCTTGCTGGAAGGTGTCCGGCTGTTACTCCGCGGCCGAGTAGCCGGGCAGCGGGCGCAGCAGGCGGTCGGCCACCGTTCCCGCGAACAGGGGCGCCAGGGCATTGACGCGCTGGGCGGCTTGCCATTCGCAGTGGCGGTGCGCGACCACGGAGAACAGGTCGGAGCGCGCGTTCCACAGGTCGGAGGCGGTGCGGGCGCGCTGCAGGCGCGTGCGCAGGTGTTCGCAGTCCGCGCCGTCGCAGTCGTGCAGCAGCGCGAGGATGTGCTCGCGCAGCGCGGCGACGTCGCAGGGCGTGCTGGCCAGCTCGACCGGCGCGGCGGTGCCGGTGAGGCTGCTCAACCAGTGGGTCCAGGAGGGCACGGCCGGCTCCGGTTCAACGGACGAAACGCCCGTCCAGCCCGATGATCGACAGGTCGGCGAAGTCCAGCCCGGTGTGGTTGCCCGCCGTGTAGCCGACTTCCAGCCCGCCCAGGTTGTATGGCTTCATGCCATCGAGCGTGGCCACCAGCTTTTCGCGCGTGGGGTTCTTGCCGCTGCGGCGCAGCGCCTCCACCAGCACCTTCGCGGCGGCATAGCCTTCCAGCATCGCGGGAGAAAGTTGCACGCCCTTGGCCTTCGCCAGCTCCTGGGCTTCCTTGACCATCGGGAAGGCGATGGAGCGTTCCGAGGGGAACACCTGCGTGACGATCACGCCGCGCGCGTTGTCGCCCAGCGCCTTGATGAAACCCGAGGACGCGTTGTTCGACAGCGTGACGACGTGCGCGGCCGACTTGGCCGCACGCAGCGCGCGCACGCCGTCGGCCACCGCCTTCGCCGAGCCGACCCAGATCACGGCCTGCGTCTCGCGGCCGACCAGCACGGGAACGATCTGCGCGTAGTCCGGCTGGTTGCGATCGGCCTTGATCACGGCGGTGGCCTTGAGCTTCGTGCGCTCGAAGCCGCGGCTGGCGCCGGCCAGCGCGTCGGCGCCGAAGGAATCGTCGGCGTGCACGACGGCGATGCGCTGGATGCCCTGCGTGTGCAGGTGCTCCACCGCCTTCTCGGCTTCCCGCTGGTAGGACGAGCGCACGTTGAACACGTATTTGTGCACGGGCTGGTGCAGCGCCATGGCACCGGTCGAGGGGCCGACCAGCGCGATGCGGTTGGCCTCCAGCACCGGCATCACGGCCTGCGTGTGCGGCGTGCCGCGCGTGAGGAACAGCGCGAGGACCCGGCCGTCCGCGGCGAGCTTGCGCGCGTTCTCGGCGGCCAGCTTCGGGTCGAACTGGTCGTCGAGCGAAACGAGTTCGACCGGCTGGCCGTTGACGCCGCCCTTCGCGTTCACCGCATCGAACCACAGGCGGGCGCCGTCCGTGGTTTCCTTCACCCCCGCCGCGACGGGGCCCGTGAATCCGGCCGTCTGCCCGACCACGATCTGCGCCTGCGCGTAGCCGCATGCGAGTGCGGCAACCAGCAGGGCCTGCTTCCAACGACGCTTCGCTTCCATGCTGTCTCCTTCAGGATTTCGTCAGGAAAGTCTAGGAGTGCTTTCGTCCTTGTGCGTGTGGCTTCTACGTTGTGGGTTCTACGTTGTGGGAACCCACAACATGGCGTTCAGCGTGCGAGCTGCGCGCGAAAGAAGTCCGTGAGGTCGCGCAGCGCCTGCTCGCGGCTGTCGCGTGTGCCGCCGTGCGTGAAGCCCCACTTGCCGCAATCGCGAAACACCTGGTGCGCGAACGCGGCCCAGTCGGCGCCGGCGACCAAGCCGGTCTTCGCGTAGACCATCTCGCCGCCGGGGCGGATCACGTAGTCGCAGGCCGCGTAGTTCTGCGTGCGGCCGCGCCACTCCGGGCCGGGCTCGAGGAACTGGTGCGACGCACCCGGGTAGACGATGGCCTGCGCGCGGCCGCCCGCCTGCCGGATGCGATCCGCGTACGCCACGCATTTCGCGGCGGGCGAGAGGTCGTCCTTCTCGCCGAGGAGGAAAAGGATGGGCGAAGCCGCGGGAACGACCTGCTCCCATTGCGCCGCGCAGCTCGGGTAGAGCGCGGCGTGCGCCCGGTAGCCGGGTGCCGCGCCCAGCGCCGCGTCGCGCAGCGGTGCCTGCTGCGTGAAGATCGCGGCGATGCCGCCGCGCGAGAAACCGGCGATGCCGATGCGCTGCGGGTCGATGTCGGGCCGCGCCCGCAGCGCGAGCAGGGCGGCGAAGCCGTCGATCGCCGTGGCCGCCGTGGACAGGCGTCCCTGGTCGGCGCCGGTGGACGACAGGCCGCGGCCGCCGAAGCTGTCCAGGAGCAGCGCGGCGATCCCGGCCTGCAGCAAGGCCTGCACCACGTCGTGGTCGCCCGCGCGGATGCCGCCGCTACCGTGCATCACGACCACGGCCGGCAGGGGCGGCGCGATCCCCGGCGGGACGAACAGCTTGCCGGCCAGCGCCACGGGCGACTGGCGGAACCGGCCATCCAGGATGTCGCTGAATTGCGTGGGCGTGTACGAAGTCACGGCCAAAGCTTCCTGCGCCATCGAAGGCGCGTGCAGGAAGGCCGCGCAGCAGGCGGCGGCAAGAAGCCTGGGCATCCCCGCGTTGTAACCAATTCCGGCGCGGAAGACCACATGACAGAAGCTGGCGCACCGACGTCCCTAGAATGTTCGGCCTCCTGCAGAAAGAACCCCACGTATGACCCAGGGAGTGATCCGCATCCGCGGCGCCCGCCAGCACAACCTCAAGAACCTCGACGTCGACCTGAAGACGGGGGAACTCACGGTCGTCACCGGCCCCAGCGGGTCGGGCAAGTCCAGCCTCGTGTTCGACACGCTGTACGCCGAAGGCCAGCGCCGCTACGTCGAGACGTTCTCGGCGTACGCGCGCCAGTTCCTCGACCGCATGGACAAGCCCGCGGTCGACCGCGTGGAGGGCGTGCCGCCCGCCATCGCCATCGACCAGACCAATCCGGTGCGCTCGTCGCGCTCCACCGTCGGCACGATGACGGAGCTGAACGACCACCTCAAGCTCTTGTTCGCGCGGGCGGCGCAGCTGTTCGACCGGCAGACCGCGCTGCCGGTGCGCCACGATTCGCCGGACACGATCTACGACGAGCTGATGGCGCGCACCCGGGGCGAGGACCCGCGCCTGGTCTTCACCTTTCCCGTGGAACTGCCCGGCAACACCAGCGCCGAGGAGGTCGAGCAGTGGCTCGCGGCCAGCGGCTTCACGCGCGTGCACGCGCAGCGCGAGGTGGCCACCGTCACCGGCCCGCGCAAGGTGCTGGACGTGATCGCCGACCGCTTCCGCATCCAGGACACCGAGCGCATCCGCGCCATCGAGGCCATCGAGGTCGCGCTCAAGCGCGGCGCGGGGCGCCTGTCGGTCTACGTGCAGAAGGCGGAGGACGAATACGAGGCCTGGAAGTTCTCCACCGGCCTGCATTGCCCCGACAGCGACATCCGCTACGCCGACCCGATCCCGTCGATGTTCTCGTTCAACTCGCCGGTCGGCGCGTGCGAGGTGTGCCGCGGCTTCGGCCGCGTCATCGGCGTGGATTGGGGCCTGGTGATCCCCAACGACAAGCTCACGCTGCGCGCCGGCGCGATCAAGACGATCCAGACGCCGGCCTGGTCCGAGGCGCAGGACGATTTGATGCGCCACGCCGAGACGGCCGGCATCCCGCGCGACACGCCCTGGTACAAGCTCACGCCCGAACAGAAGAAGTGGGTGATCGACGGCGCGCCCAACTACAAGGAGGGCAACTGGAACAAGCAGTGGTACGGCATCCGGCGCTTCTTCCAGTACCTGGAGAGCAAGGCGTACAAGATGCACATCCGCGTGCTGCTGTCCAAGTACCGCAGCTACACGCCGTGCGACACCTGCGGCGGCGCGCGCCTGAAGCTCGAGTCGCTGCTGTGGCGCCTGGGCACCAAGGAGGACGCGGACGCGGTGATGGAGCCCTCGCGGCGTTTCATGCCGGCGGGCGTGCAGTGGTCGCGCGAGCAGCTCGAGGCGCTGCCGGGCCTGTGCCTGCACGACCTGATGCTCATGCCCATCGACCGGCTGCGCCGGTTCTTCGACCGCGTCGAGCCTCAGCAGGAGGCCGCGCATGCCGGCTCGGGCGACCTGCAGGCGCTCAAGCTGCTGTTCGACGAGATCACCACGCGCCTGCGCTACCTGGTGGACGTGGGCATCGGTTACCTCACGCTCGACCGGCAGAGCCGCACACTGTCCGGCGGCGAGGTGCAGCGCATCAACCTCACCACGGCGCTCGGCACGTCGCTGGTGAACACGCTGTTCGTGCTGGACGAACCGTCCATCGGTCTGCACCCGCGCGACATGAACCGCATCACCGAGGCGATGAAGCGCCTGCGCGACGCGGGCAACACGCTGGTGGTGGTCGAGCACGACCCGGCGGTGATGGTCGCGGCCGACCGCGTGATCGACATGGGGCCGGGCCCCGGCGAGCGCGGCGGCAACATCGTGTTCGACGGCACGGTGAACGAACTGCGCCACGCCGACACGCTGACCGGCGCCTACCTGGGTGCGCGCAAGCACGTCGGCATGGGCTTCAAGCGCGCGGTGACGGACGCCACGCCGCGCCTGATCCTCGAAGGCGCGCGCGAGCACAACCTGAAGAACATCAGCGTCGAGTTCCCGCTGCAGCGCCTGGTGTGCGTGACGGGCGTGTCGGGTTCGGGCAAGTCGACGCTGATCCAGGACATCCTCGCGCCGGCGCTGATGCGCCATTTCGGCAAGGCGACGGAAACGCCGGGCGAGCACGACCGCCTGCTCGGCGCCGACCATTTGAGCGACGTCGTGTTCGTCGACCAGTCGCCCATCGGCAAGACCGCGCGCTCGAATCCCGTGAGCTACGTCGGCGCCTGGGACACGATCCGCGAGATCTTCGCCACCGCGCCGCTGGCGAAGCAGCGCGGCTACACGGCGGCCAAGTTCTCGTTCAACTCGGGCGACGGGCGTTGCCCCACCTGCGGCGGTTCGGGCTTCGAGCACGTCGAGATGCAGTTCCTGTCGGACGTGTACCTGCGCTGCCCCGATTGCGACGGCAAGCGCTACCGGCCCGAGATCCTCGAGGTGACCATCGAGCGCCAGGCGGCCGGGGCGGAGCGGCGGCGCGTCATGAACGTGGCCGACGTGCTGGAGCTCACGGTGAGCGAGGCGGCGGCGCTGTTCGCCAACGACCGCGACGTGATCCGCGCGCTGCAGCCCATCGTCGACGTGGGCCTGGAGTACGTGAAGCTCGGGCAACCGGTGCCCACGCTGTCGGGCGGCGAGTCGCAGCGCCTGAAGCTCGCGGGGTTCCTCGCGCAGGCGGCCAAGGCCGCCACCGGCAGCCGCCAGCCCACCGCGACGCGGGGCGTGCTGTTCCTGTTCGACGAGCCGACGACCGGGCTGCATTTCGACGACATCGCCAAACTCATGCGCGCGTTGCGCAAGCTGCTCGACGCGGGCAATTCCATCGTGATCATCGAGCACAACCTCGACGTCATCCGCGCCGCCGACTGGTTGGTGGACCTCGGCCCGGAAGGCGGCGATGCCGGCGGCGTGGTCGTTGCGGAAGGCTCGCCCGAAGAAGTGCGCGCCCATGCGACTTCGCACACCGCCAAGGCGCTGCGCGACTACGACGGCACGCTGGGCGTGTTCGAGACCGCCGCCACTTACGCTGTGACGACGAAGAAACCGGAATCGGACCCCAACATCCGGATCGTCAACGCGAAGGAGCACAACCTCCAGAACCTCACGGTCGCGATCCCGCACAACAAGTTCAGCGTGATCACGGGGGTGTCCGGTTCGGGCAAGTCGACGCTGGCGTTCGACATCCTGTTCAACGAGGGGCAGCGGCGCTACCTGGAGTCGCTCAACGCGTACGCGCGCAGCATCGTGCAGCCGGCGGGGCGGCCGGAGGTCGACGCGGTCTACGGCATCCCGCCGACGGTGGCGATCGAGCAGCGCCTGTCACGCGGCGGGCGCAAGTCCACCGTCGGCACCACCACCGAGGTGTGGCACTTCCTGCGCCTGCTGTACGTCAAGCTGGGCGTGCAGCATTGCGTCAACGAGGGCGCGGAGGTGCGGCCGCAGACCGCCGATTCGATCGCCGCGCAGATCCTGCGCAAGTACAAGGGCCAGCACATCGGCCTGATGGCGCCGCTGGTGGTCAACCGCAAGGGCGTGTACACGGAGCTGGCCGACTGGGCGCGGCCGCGCGGCTACACGCACCTGCGCGTGGACGGCAACTTCCTGCCGACCACGGGCTTCCCGCGCATCGACCGCTTCAAGGAACACACCATCGAGCTGCCGGTGTGCGACCTGGACATCACGGCCGCCAATGAGCCGCTGCTGCGCGCCAAGCTGGCGGAGGCGCTCGAGCACGGCAAGGGCGTGCTGCACGTGCTGGCGCCGCTGGACGGCCTCAAAGGCGCAATGCTGCAGGGGCTGGGGCGCCACCACCACATCGGCAAGGTCGAGGTGTACTCGGTCAAGCGCGCCTGTCCGGTGTGCGCCACCAGCTACCCGGAGCTCGATCCGCGGCTGTTCTCGTACAACAGCAAGCACGGCTGGTGCCCCGATTGCGTGGGCACCGGCGTGAAGCTCACGCGCGAGCAGCGCAAGGCCTTCGACGACACGCTCACCGACGCCGACGACAAGGGCCGCGAACAGACCTTTGCCGAGCCGGAGGTGGAGGACGTGGTGGACGAAGCCTGCCCGTCGTGCCACGGCTCGCGACTGAACCTGCAGGCGCGTAACGTCAAGTTCGACCGCGCCGGCATCGCCGAGATCGCCGCGCTGTCGGTCGTGGACGTGCGCCGCTGGATCGAGAGCCTGGAGCTGAAGGGCGTGATGACCGAGCGCGAGAAGGGCATCGCGCGCGACCTGATCCCCGAGATCAAGTCGCGGCTGGAGTTCCTCGAGGAGGTGGGCCTGGGCTACCTCACGCTGGACCGCGGCGCACCCACGCTCTCGGGCGGCGAGGCGCAGCGCATCCGCCTGGCGGCGCAGCTCGGCTCCAACCTGCAGGGCGTGTGCTACGTGCTCGACGAGCCGACCATCGGCCTGCATGCGCGCGACAACCAGATCCTGCTCGATGCCCTGCACAAGCTGGGCGACAAGGGCAACACGCTCGTCGTCGTCGAACACGACGAGGACACGATCCGCCGCGCCGACCACATCATCGACATCGGGCCCAGCGCCGGCAAGCGCGGCGGCCGCGTCGTCGCCGAAGGCTCGGCGCACGACCTGTCGCAAGTGGAAGAGTCCGTCACCGGCAAGTACCTGCTGCATGCGATGAAGCACCCGGTCAAGCCGCGGCGCGCGACAGTGCTGGAGCGCGCGCTGTCGCTGGGCGGCGCCGACATGCACAACCTGCAGGGCATCGACGTCGACGTGCCGCTGCAGCGCCTGGTCGCGGTGACGGGCGTGTCGGGCTCGGGCAAGTCGACGCTGGCGCGCGACGTGCTGCTGGCCAATGTGCAGGCGGCCGTGCAGCAGCGCTCGACCAAGGCCGGCCGCGAAGCCGACGAGCGCGGCAAGCGTCCTGCGTGGACCGGCGCCAAGTCGCTGGAGGGCTACCAGGCCATCGACCGCGTGCTCGAAGTGGACCAGACACCCATCGGCAAGACGCCGCGCTCCTGCCCCGCGACCTACATCGGTTTCTGGGACACGATCCGGCGCCTGTTCGCCGACACGCTGGAGGCGAAGGCGCGCGGCTACGGGCCGGGCCGCTTCTCCTTCAACACCGGCGAAGGCCGCTGCCCGACCTGCGAAGGCCAGGGCATGCGCACCATCGCCATGAGCTTCCTGCCCGACGTGAAGGTGCCGTGCGAGTCGTGCCATGGCGCGCGCTTCAACCCCGAAACGCTGGCCGTCACCTGGCGCGGCAAGAACATCGGCGACGTGCTGCGTATGGAGGTGGACGAGGCGGTGGCGTTCTTCGCGTCCATGCCCAACATCAGCCATCCGCTGCAGTTGCTCAAGGACGTCGGGCTCGGCTACCTCACCCTCGGCCAGCCGTCGCCGACGCTGTCGGGCGGCGAGGCGCAGCGCATCAAGCTGGTGACGGAGCTGTCGAAGGTGCGTGACGACGTCACGCGCCGCGGCCAGAAGGCGCCGCACACGCTCTACGTGCTGGACGAACCGACGGTGGGCCTGCACATGGCCGACGTCGAGAAGCTCGCGCGCGTGCTGCACCGGCTGGTCGACGGCGGCCACAGCGTCATCGTCATCGAGCACGACCTGGACATCGTCGCCGAGGCCGACTGGGTGATCGACCTGGGCCCCGAGGGTGGCGGCGCCGGCGGGCGCGTGGTCGCGGCCGGCACGCCGGAGCAGCTGGTGGCCAAGGGCACGCACACCGGCAAGGCGCTGGCGCCGGTGCTGGCGCGTTGACGAGAGGCTGCCGACAATAGGGGCATGCGCACCTACTTCAACGCCGACCACGCGCTGCACCGCGGCCGCCACGAGATGTTCCGCGGCGAGATGGTGCCGTGCTTCGAAGTCCCGGACCGCGTCGACTTCGTGCGGGCCGAGCTGGAGCGGCGCGCGATCGGCCCGCTCGAGGTGCCGCCGCCCGCACCGCTCGAAGCGCTGATGCGCGTGCATTCGGCGCGGTACCTCGACTTCCTCGCGGGCGCGTGGGACGAGTGGGTGGCGCTGGACCCCGCGAACGCGCAGCGCGACGCCATCCCGTCCTACTGGCCGATCCGCACCTTCCGCAGCGACGTCACGCCCGAGAGCTTCCATGCGCGCATGGGGCTGTTCTCGTTCGACGCGGGCACGCCGCTGACGGCGGGCAGCTGGGCCGCGGCGCGCGGCGGCGCCGCTTGCGCGATCGCCGGTGCCAAGTGCATCGCAAGCGGCGAGCACGCCGCCTTCGCGCTGTCGCGGCCGCCGGGCCACCACGCGGGCGTCGATTTCTTCGGCGGCTACTGCTTCGTCAACAACGCGGCGGTGGCGGCGCAGGCGCTCATCGACGGCGGCGCGAAGCGCGTGGCGGTGCTCGACGTCGACTACCACCACGGCAACGGCACGCAGGCGATCTTCTACGGCCGCGGCGACGTGTTCTTCGCCAGCATCCACGGCGACCCGCGCACCGAATACCCGTACTACCTGGGCTACGCCGACGAACGCGGCGAGGGCGAGGGCCTGGGCATGAACCTCAACCTGCCGCTGGCGCGCGGGACGGGATTCGTCCCCTGGCGCGGCGCGCTCGCGCATGCGCTGATCGGCATCGCGCAGTTCGGCGCGGAGGCGCTGGTCGTGTCGCTCGGCGTGGACACGTTCGAGCAGGACCCGATCTCGGGCTTCCGGCTGCAAACCGACGACTACCGCCACGTCGGCGCCGACATCGCCGCCGCGGGCCTGCCGACGCTGTTCGTCTTCGAGGGTGGTTACGCGGTGGCGGAAGTCGGCGTCAACACCGTGAACGTCCTCGAAGGCTTCGCCCAGGCGCGCGGCTGAGGCACCCGCCGCAGAGCCACGCCCGTCAGCAGCGTCCGACGCGAATTGCCGCCGGCCCCGGCGGCCCGCCACGGGTACGGCCGGGCACCATTTCCACATGGCTGCACAACGCCCGCTCGTCTGGTTGCCGGCCTGCCACCGCAACCTCGACATCGACGATCCCGGTGGCTACACCGTGCTGGCGGACCGCTACGCGCAAGCCGTCTGCAAGATCGGCATGCAGCCGGTGCTGTACCCCATGGCCGGCGCCGGCGACGTGCCCGAGCTGCTGGCGCTGGTCGACGGCGTGCTGCTGACGGGTTCGCCGTCGAACGTCGACGCGACGCGCTACGAAGCCACCGCGCTGGAGACCGACCTGCTCGACCCCCGCCGCGATGCGCTGACGATGGCGCTGGTGCCGGCGGCGATCGCCACCGGCGTGCCGGTCTTCGGCGTGTGCCGCGGCCTGCAGGAGATGAACGTGGCCCTCGGCGGCTCGCTGTACCAGCGGCTGCACACCGAGGAAGGCATGATGGACCACCGCGAGCCCGACGACGAGCCGCTCGAGGTGCAGTTCGCCGAGCGCCACGACGTCGAGCTGCTGCCGGGCAGCGCGTTCGCGCTGTGGGCCGGCGGCACCAAGGCCAAGGTCAATTCGCTGCACGGCCAGGGCATCAAGCGCCTGGGGCAGAACCTGGTGGCCGAGGCCTTCGCGCCCGACGGCCTCATCGAGGGCGTGCGCGTCGACGGCTCGCCCGCTTTCGCTTTCGGCGTGCAATGGCACCCCGAGTGGCACCACGAGCAGAACCCCTTCTACCACCGCACGCTGGAAGCCTTCGCGCAGGCGTGCGTGGAGCACCGCCAGCGCCGGGAGGAAGCCTGTTGAGCGTGGCGCGGGTCCCGGTGGTCTGGGTGGTGGCGAGCCACCGCACGCTCGGCAACGAGCACGGCAAGCCGCAGATGTACACGGTGATGGACGAGGCCGGCACGCGCACGTTGCTCAACATGGGCCTGCAGCCCGCCACCTTCCCCGGGGTAGCACCCGAGCGCATCCCGGCGCTGCTGGAAGGCGTGGACGGCGTGTTCCTCGGCGGCTCCGCGACGCACGTGCACCCGAGCCTGTACGGCGAACCGGAAGAAGCCGACGTGCCGTGCTACGACCTCGACCGCGACGCCGTCGCCCAGCCCCTGGTGCGCCAGGCGCTGGCCCTGGGCGTGCCCCTCCTCGGCGTGTGCCGCGGCGCGCACGACTTCAACGTCGCGCTCGGCGGCAGCCTGCACCAGTCGCTGCGGCAGCGCGCGGGCGGCACGACACACTGGGAGGACGCGGAGGAGACGCTGGACCAGCAGTACGGCGAGCGCCACGGCATCGATGTCGTTCCCGGCGGCGAGCTCGAACGCATCGCCGGCAAGGCGCGCTTCGGCGTCAGCTCCCTGCATTCGCAAGGCATCAACCGCCTCGGCGCGGGCCTCGTGCCCGAGGCGCATGCCGAATGCGGCCTCGTCGAGGCCTTCCGCTGGCACGACCCGACGCAGTTCGCGTGGGGCTTCCAGTTCCATCCCGAGTGGGGCTGGTGCGAGCACCCGGAGTACGGGCGCATCATGCACGCCTTCCTCGATGCGGTTTGGGGCCGGTTCAACGCGCGCGAAGGATCGCGTGCGCCGCTTCCGCAAAACCTGCACCTCGTTCCGACGGCGTGACCCAGCGCGGCGCGTGCGTGAGCTGCGCGGCGAAGCGGCGGATGTTGGCCACGCCCACCGACAGCGGGAAGCGCTCGAACATCAGCACGTCGTTGGTGGAGTCGCCGACGTAGACCCAGTGCGCGATGGCAGCGTCGAGGTCGACGCCCAGCAGCTCGCGCGCGATCCAGCGCGCGCCCACCCACTTGTCGTGCGCACCGTACCAGCCGTTGATATGGATGGAGCTCACCGTGGCCTGCATGCCTTCGCTGCGCATGATCGCGACGGCCTGGTCGATCCGCTCCTGCGGCAGGTGCACGAACTCGCTGTGGTCGATGGCGATGTCGGTCTCGCGGCCGGCACTGTCCCGCGCGAGCTGCGAGCCCGGCACCTCGCGCAGCACGCGCGCCGCCACCTGCTGCATGCGCGCGAAGTTCGCGGCGCGCTCGGCGGCGGTTTGCTGGTAGATCTTGCGGCCGTCGGCGAGCACCGCCACCGCGCCGTTCTCGGCGACGATGGCGTCGACCGGCCAGTCGCGCGCGAAGGGCTCGCTCCAGCCGACGGGCCGCCCCGTGATGGGGATGACGTGGACGCCTGCGGCGCGCAGCTGCGCCAGCGCCGGCAGCGCATCGGCGGTGATCGCGCCTTCGGTGGTCAGCGTGTCGTCGATGTCGGTGAAGACACCGGCTATGCGCTGGCCGGCGAACGACTCGGCTTGCAGTTCAACCATTCGCACGCTGCAGGCTCAGGCCCGCGTGTTCGCGCAGCGGGTGGAAGTGGATCTTCGGGAAGCGCTCCTGCGCCAGCCGCACGTCGTAGGGCGAGGTGCACAGGAAGGCCAGCGCGTCGGCCGCGTCGAGCGCCATGCGCTGCGGGTACGCGTTCATGAACTCCTTGAGCTCCGCGTCGCTATCGGCCGTGATCCAGCGCGCACCGGTGTACTGGCAGCCTTCCAGGCGGATGTCGGCGTCGTACTCGGTCTTCAGGCGGTGCTGCACCACTTCGAACTGCAGCTGGCCGACCGCACCGAGCAGCATCGGACCGCCGATCTGCGGACGGAAGACCTGGATCGCGCCTTCCTCGCCCAGTTGCGCCAGGCCCTGCTGCAGCTGCTTGGTGCGCAGCGGGTTCTTCAGGATCACGGTCTGGAACAGCTCGGGCGCGAAGAAGGGCAGGCCGGTGAACTGCAGGTTGGCGCCGTCGGTGATGGTGTCGCCCAGCTGCACGCCGCCGTGCGTGGTGAAGCCGATGATGTCGCCGGCGTAGGCCTCGTCCACCGCCTCGCGCCGCTGCGACAGGAAGGTGACGACGGAGGTCGGCCGCAGTTCCTTGGCCGTGCGCTGCACCTTGAGCTTCATGCCGGGCGCGTACCGGCCCGAGGCCATGCGGACAAAGGCGATGCGGTCGCGGTGGTTGGCGTCCATGTTGGCCTGCACCTTGAAGACGACGCCGGCGAAGTTGGCTTCATCGGGCTGGATGGTCTTTTCCTGCAGCTGCTTGTTCACGACCAGCTGGCTCAGGCGCGGGCGCGGGTGCGGCGCGATGTCCACCAGTGCGTCGAGCACCTCCATCACGCCGAAGTTGTTCACGGCCGAGCCGAAGAACACCGGCGTTTGCTTCGCGTTCAGGAACGCTTCGTGGTCCCACTCGGGCGAGGCGCCGGCGGCCAGCTCCATGCTTTCCGCGGCGTGGTCGTACTCGGAGCCGAAGCGCTCCTTCAGCCGGGCCGTGTCCGACAGGGCGATGGTCTCGAAGTCCTGCGGGCGGCGCTCGCTGCCCGACTCGAACACCGTCATCGCCTGCGTGCGCAGGTTCATGATGCCGCCGAAGCCTTTGCCCTTGCCGACGGGCCAGGTCATGGGCACGCAGGGCATGCCCAGTTCGCGCTCCACCTCGTCGAGGATGTCCAGCGGCTCGCGCACCTCGCGGTCCATCTTGTTGACGAAGGTGATGATGGGCGTGTCGCGTTGGCGGCACACCTCGATCAGCCGCCGCGTCTGCGCCTCCACGCCGTTGGCCGCGTCGATCACCATCAGGGCCGAGTCGACGGCGGTGAGCACGCGGTAGGTGTCTTCCGAGAAGTCCTTGTGGCCCGGCGTGTCGAGCAAGTTGACCACGTGGTCGCGGTAGAGCATCTGCATCACCGACGAGGCGACCGAGATGCCCCGCTGCTTCTCGATCTCCATCCAGTCGGAGGTGGCGTGGCGCGAGGCCTTGCGCGCCTTGACCGAGCCGGCGATCTGGATCGCGCCCGAGAACAGCAGCAGCTTCTCGGTGAGCGTGGTCTTGCCCGCATCCGGGTGCGAGATGATGGCAAAGGTGCGGCGGCGCCGGACTTCGGCGGCGTACGGGGAGGCTGACAAGGGGGAACTCCGCGGGCCGCGCGGGGCGGCCGGTGTGGGACAGCCCCTATTTTGCCCTCGGTGGCTGCCCTAGTGCCGGCGGCGCCGCTTGGAGCTAGTATCCGCGGCCATGAGACATGGCCTGGCCCTCCTAGCCTTCGCTGCGACCACCTGTGTCTTCGCGCAGCCGGCCGAGCGCCCCAACCAGCCGGTGTTCCGCAGCGGCCCCTGGTTCGTGGTGCGCTCGGTGCGCGACAGCGGCAAGGTCGTCGGATGCACGGGCTTCTACCGCGCCAACCGGCACGTCCAGCTGAGCAAGGACACGCTGATCATCAAGACCGTCGAGGAAGTGAGCGGCGTCGCCTTCGGCTTCGACGGCCAGGCGCCCGGCGCGCTGCGACCCCTGTCGTCCGCCGAGAAGGAACTGCAGGCGATCGCCTTCACCGGCGAGGATTTCGCCAAGCTCTCGCGCAGCTACAAGGTGCGCATCGACGCCGCCACCGCGCAAGGCACGATGCGCCACGAGCTGGAACTGACCGGCCTGTCCGGCGCGCTCGAGAACATCGACAAGGGCTGCCCGGTGCCCGAAGCGCCGAAGACGCCGCAGCGCCGCCGGCACCGCAGCTAGGCCTTGCCCTTGAACACCTTCGCCAGCTCGAAGGGCGTCACCACCTCCAGCTGGTCGTAGCGGCACTCCTGCGGCGGCTTGTCGGGCCGCCAGCGCAGGAACACCGCGGCATGGCGGAATCGGTCGCCCTGCAGGTGGTCGTACTTCACTTCCACCACCCGCTCGGGGCGCAGCGGCTCCCACGTCAGGTCCTTGCCCGCGCTCCAGCGGCTCTGCGCGCCCGGCATGCGATTGGCGTCGTCGCCCGTCGCCTCGGCCCAGCCGGCCCAGGGATGGTCCTTCAGGGCGTCCTTGCGCAACGGCGCGAGCTCCTCGACCAGCTCGCGGCGCATCGCCATCGTGAAAGCCGACGTCACGCCCACGTGCTGCAGCACGCCCGCGTCGTTGTACAGACCGAGCAACAGGGAACCGACGGCGTCGTCGGTGTCGCGGTACCAGCGGAAGCCGGCGACCACGCAATCGGCGGTGCGCGCGTGCTTGATCTTGAACATCGCGCGCTTGCCCGGCTGGTAGGTGGCCGTCTCGGGCTTGGCGATCACGCCGTCGAGGCCCGCGCCTTCGAAGCGTTCGAGCCAGTCCTGCGCGACGGCCCGGTCCTTCGTCACCGGTGTCAGGTGCACCGGCGGCTTCACGGTCTTGAGCAGGCTTTCCAGGCGCGCGCGCCGCTCCGACTGCGGCAGCTGCATCGTCGAGCGCCCGCCGGCCGCGAGCAGGTCGAAGGCGACGAAAGATGCCGGCGTGGCCTGCGCGAGCCGCGCGACGCGCGAGGCCGCGGGATGCAGGCGCTGCTGGAGCGCATCGAAGTCCAGGCCCTGCGGGCCGGCCACCACGATCTCGCCGTCGATCACGCAGCCCCTGGGCAGGCGCTCGATGCACGCGCGCTCGAGCTCGGGGAAGTAGCGGTTCAGGGGCCGCGAGTCGCGGCTCTGGATGAAGCACTCGTCGCCGTTGCGGAAGACGATGGCCCGGAAGCCGTCCCATTTGGGCTCGAAGAGGAACCCTTCCCCCTTCGGAAGCTCATCGGCGATCTTGGCCAGCATGGGCTCGATCGGTGGCGAGGTGGCGGGTGTGGCGGGCATGGCCGACTATCCTATAAAATGCGGGCCATCCGAGGAGCGTTGCACCACCCGAACGGGTGTCAGGCTCGGCCAGCGGCACTTGCGCCGCGCAACGACGCTCACCCCACTGTCCGGTGCGGTGAGTTTTTTTATTCCCGCGCAGCCCGGCAGTGGTCCTCGACACGAACAGGAGCCACGAATGAACGCCGTACTCAAGACCAACGCCGCGCAGGATTGCGCGATCGCCGACGCCAAGCTGGCCGACTGGGGCCGCAAGGAAATCCGCATCGCCGAGACGGAGATGCCCGGCCTGATGGCCATCCGCCAGGAATTCGCGAAGAGCCAGCCGCTCAAGGGCGCGCGCATCACGGGCTCGCTGCACATGACCATCCAGACGGCCGTGCTGATCGAGACGCTGCAGGCGCTGGGCGCGCAGGTGCGCTGGGCCTCGTGCAACATCTTCTCGACGCAGGACCACGCCGCGGCCGCCATCGCCGCCAGCGGCACGCCGGTGTTCGCGATCAAGGGCGAGTCGCTCGAAGACTACTGGGACTACACGCACCGCATCTTCGATTTCGGCGCCAAGGGTTCGGAGCATGAAGGCCCGAACATGATCCTGGACGACGGCGGCGACGCCACGCTGCTGATGCACCTGGGCCAGCGCTGCGAGTCCGACCTGTCGCTGATCGACACGCATTCCAGCGAGGAGGAGCGCATCCTCTACGCCGCGATCCGCAAGAAGCTCAAGGAAGACCCGAGCTGGTACTCGCGCAAGGCCAAGGAGATCATCGGCGTCACCGAGGAGACGACCACCGGCGTGCACCGGCTGATCGACATGGCGAACAAGGGCCTCCTGAAGTTCCGCGCCATCAACGTCAACGACTCGGTCACCAAGAGCAAGTTCGACAACCTCTACGGCTGCCGCGAGTCGCTGGTGGACGGCATCAAGCGCGCCACCGACGTGATGGTCGCCGGCAAGGTCGCGCTGGTGTGCGGCTACGGCGACGTGGGCAAGGGCTCGGCGCAGGCGCTGCGTGCGCTGTCGGCGCAGGTGTGGGTGACCGAGATCGACCCCATCAACGCGCTGCAGGCCGCGATGGAAGGCTACCGCGTGGTCACCATGGACTACGCCGCCGACAAGGCCGACATCTTCGTGACCGCCACCGGCAACCGCGACGTCATCACCTACGCCCACATGGCGAAGATGAAGGACCAGGCCATCGTCTGCAACATCGGCCACTTCGACAACGAGATCGACGTCGCGTCGCTCGAAGCCAAGTGCAAGTGGGACGAGATCAAGCCGCAGGTCGACCACGTGATCTTCGAGGACGGCAAGCGCATCATCCTGCTGGCCAAGGGCCGCCTGGTGAACCTGGGCTGCGGCACGGGCCACCCCAGCTACGTGATGTCCTCGTCGTTCGCCAACCAGACGCTGGCGCAGATCGAGCTGTTCACCCGCCCGAACGACTACCAGGTCGGCCAGGTGTACGTGCTGCCCAAGCACCTGGACGAGAAGGTGGCACGCCTGCAGCTGTCCAAGCTGGGCGCGCAGCTCACGGAGCTGACGCAGGCGCAGGCCGACTACATCGGCGTGCAAAAGCAGGGCCCGTACAAGCCCGACACCTACCGCTACTGAGGCACTGCGTGCGCGCGGACCAGTTGCTCGTCGAACGCGGCCTTGCCGCGACGCGGTCGCAGGCCCAGCGCCTGATCGCGTCGGGCGTGCGCTGGCGCGCGCCGGGCGGCTGGAAGGACGTCGCCAAGAACGGTGACGAGATCCCGATGCAGGCCGAAGTCGAATTGCTCGATGACGCCGAGGCGCGCTACGTCTCGCGCGGCGGGCTCAAGCTCGAAGGCGCCCTGGCGCAATCGGGCGTGGACGTGCGCGGCAAGGCGTGCCTGGACGTCGGCCAGTCCACCGGCGGCTTCACCGACTGCCTGCTGCGTCACGGCGCGGCGCGCGTGACGGGCGTGGACGTCGGCCATGGGCAGTTGCACGAGAGCCTGCGCGAGGACCCGCGCGTCACGGCCATCGAGAAGCTCAATGCCCGCGAGCTCTCCGCAGCGCGCGTCGGCGGCGACTTCGACGTGGTCGTGGGCGACCTCTCGTTCATCTCGCTCACGCTCGTCATCCCCGCGCTGCGCGCGCTGCTGAAAGCGGGCGGCGACCTGCTCATGCTCGTCAAGCCGCAATTCGAGTTGCAGCCGGGCCAGCTGGGCAAGGGCGGCATCGTCACGGACCCGTCGCTCTACGCGGTCGTCGAACAGCGCCTGCGCGACGCCTGCCGCCAGGCCGGCTTCGCCGTGAAAGGCTGGTTCGAGAGTCCCATCGCCGGCGGTGACGGCAACCGCGAATTTTTCATCCATTGCCAATGACCCTTCCCCTCAGCCTCGAATTCTTCCCGCCCAAGACGCCCGAAGGCGCGGCGAAGCTGCGCGCGGCGCGCCAGCAGCTCTATGCGCTGCAGCCCGAGTTCTGCTCCGTCACCTACGGCGCGGGCGGCTCGACGCAGCAAGGCACCTTCGACACCGTGTCCGAAATCCTGATGGAAGGCGTCGATGCGGCGTCGCACCTGTCGTGCATCGGCGCGACGAAGGAAAAGGTGCGCGAGGCGCTGGGCCTGCTCGATGCCATGGGCGTCAAGCGCCTGGTCGCGCTGCGCGGCGACCTGCCCAGCGGCTACGGCACCGGCGGCGAGTTCACCTACGCCAGCGACCTCATCGCCTTCATCCGGAACGAGACGGGCGACAAGTTCAAGATCGACGTGGCGTGCTATCCCGAGGTGCATCCGCAGGCACGCTCGGCCGAGTCGGACATGAAGGCCTTCGCGACGAAGGTGCGCGCGGGCGCCAACACGGCGATCACGCAGTACTTCTTCAACGCCGACGCGTATTTCCGTTTCGTCGACGAGGTGCAGAAAGCCGGCCTGGAGATCGCGGTCGTGCCGGGCATCATGCCGATCACGAACTCGTCGCAGCTGATGCGCTTTTCCGACGCCTGCGGCGCGGAGATTCCGCGCTGGATCCGCCTGCGGCTCGAAGGCTTCGGCGACGACACGAAGTCGATCAAGGCCTTCGGCCTGGACGTGGTCACGGCGCTGTGCGAGAAGCTGCGCGCCGGCGGCGCCGGCTGCTTCCACTTCTACACGATGAACCAGTCAGCCGCGACGCTGGAGATCTGCAAGCGCCTCGGCACAGCGCAGTGACTGCTGCCGGTAGCCGCCGCCGAACAGCACGGCGTGGTTGAGCAGGTGGTACAGCTGGTACAGGTGCTTGCGGCGCGCGTAGCCCGCTTGCGGTGAACCGTAGCCTTGCCGGAAGCCCGTCGGCGGGGAGCCGAACAGCTCCATCATCGCGACGTCCGCCTCGGCATCCGAATAGGACACGCAAGGGTCGTAGATGACCGGTGTGCCGTCGGCGAGCATGCCCCAGTTGCCGGACCAGAGGTCGCCGTGGATCAGGCTCGCGCGCGGTTCGTAGCCGTCTTGGAACAGCGACGGTATCGCGTCGATCGCCGCACCCACGGCCTTCGCCAACTCGGGATCGCGCAGGCGCGCGAGCATCGGATGCAGGCGTGATTCGCGCCAGAACGTCGGCCAGTCCTCGCTGCGCGTGTTGACCTGCGGCGTCGCGCCGATGAAGTTGTCGGCGAGCCAGCCAAAGGGCTCGTCGAACGGGATCGCGTGCAGCGCCGCGAGCGCACGGCCGAAGCGCTCGCCGAAACCGGCGTCCGGCTGCGCGAAGTCCAGCCATTCCAGGACGAGCCTGTCCTCGTGCAGCTCGAAGACGCGCGGGACGCGGATCGTGTTGGTCATGGCGAGCATGAGCAGGCCTTCGGCTTCGGCGCGCAGCACCGCGGCGTCGCCGCGCTTCACGAAGGTCTTCAACGTTCGACCGCTTCGCCTTGCGGCGTGAACATCTGCTTGAACGTGAAGGCCTGCGGATGCGGGCCCTTCGCGCCCAGTAGCTTCAAGCGCTCCAGGCCTTGCTGCGGCGTGGGCACGTCGCCGGCGGCAATCCACCACAGCGCCAGGAACGGCACGCCGTCGCCCAGCTCCGGCAGCCCGCCGACGTACTGCTTCCAGTCGCCGAACCACTTCTTGCGCGCGGCGAACACCTTGGCGTGCGCCGTCTTGTACGCGTAGGCGTGCAGCGATTCCACGCTGTCCCACACGCTCATGTTGAACAGCACGCGCGGGTCGGCGAGCTCGCGCTGGGCCGGGTCGCGGCTGTCGGAGACGTAGCGCCACACGAACCCGGGGCTGCGCTCGGCCAGCTGGTTGATCTCGTCGAGCTGCGCGATGAACTCCGCCATCACCGGGTCGTCCTGGTCGCCCAGCGCATAGGCGACGTTGACCTGCGCGAGGTGCCAGCGCTGCATCACGAGCTCTCGAGCACGTGCCCCTTGCCGCGGCCGCGGCCGAGGATGTCGACCATCTGCGGCAGCGCCGCCTGCATCGCGGGCTTGAGCGTGTGCGGCGGGTTGACGACGAACATGCCGCTGGCCGTGAGGCCCTGGGGCTGGTTGCCTTCGCCCGGCTGGTGCGCCACGTGCCCGATCGACAAGGTGGCGTGCAGCCACGGCTTGCCGGCGTTGTTGGTGATGGTCTTCAGGCGCCGCGGCAGCTCGTGCGCTTCGGGCCGCGGGATGATCGGGTACCAGACGACGTACACGCCGGTGGGGAAGCGCTTGAGGCAGTCCTGGATGCAGGCCGTGACCTTGGCGTAGTCGCTCTTGATCTCGTAGCTGGGGTCGATCAGCACCAGGGCCCGGCGCGACGGCGGGGGCAGGAAGGCCTTGAGCGACTCGAAACCGTCGGTGCGGGCCACCGCCACCTCGCGCCCGGCCTCCATCTGGGCCACGTGGCCGGCGAGGGCCTTGGCGTCGGTGGGGTGCATCTCGAACAGCTTCAGCCGGTCGCGGCCGCCTTCCCGCAGCAGTTCGTGGACCACGAAGGGGGAGCCCGGGTAGACCTTCCATTGGCCTTTCTTGTTGAAGCTGGCCACCACGGAGACGTAGTCGGCCAGGGCCGGCGCTACATTTTCGAGAGCGCGCAAAGCAGGCGCCAGCTTGAGAATCCCGTCCTGGGCCTCGCCCGAAGTGCCCGCATACTCCCCGTCCAAGCGGTACAGGCCGGCCCCGGCATGGGTGTCCACGGCCACCAGCGGGGTGTCCTTGAGGGCCAGGTGGCGCAGGATCGCCACCAGCATCGTGTGCTTCAGGACGTCGGCGTGGTTGCCGGCGTGGAAGGCGTGGCGGTAGCTGTACATGCCCGGGATGGTAGCGGCTAGGCCTAAGTCCTTGATTTTCCGTATAATCGCCGGCTCCGTAGCGCTTTTTGCGTCCCGCGACGGAGCCAGACTCCCGCCTAAGAGGTCCTCACAAGAAGGACACCGACCGCGGAAAAGGACGCGCAAACCAACTCGAGTTTTTTTGACATGCCTACGTTCAGCGCAAAACCCGCTGACGTGACGCACGAGTGGTTTGTGATTGACGCCACCGACAAGGTGCTCGGACGGGTTGCCAGCGAAGCTGCCCTCCGTTTGCGCGGCAAGCACAAGGCCATTTACACGCCTCACGTCGACACCGGCGACTTCATCGTCGTCATCAACGCTTCCAAGCTCCGCGTCACCGGCGCGAAGGAGCTCGACAAGAAGTACTACCGCCACACCGGCTACCCGGGCGGCATCCGCGAGACCAACTTCCGCGACATGCAGGCCAAGCACCCCGGCCGCGCGCTGGAGAAGGCCGTCAAGGGCATGCTCCCCAAGGGCCCGCTGGGCTACGCCATGATCAAGAAGCTGAAGGTCTACGGCGGCGCCGAGCATCCGCACACCGCGCAGCAACCGAAGCCCCTGGAGATCGCAGCATGATTGGTGAATGGAACAACGGCACCGGCCGCCGCAAGTCGAGCGTGGCCCGTGTCTTCCTGAAGAAGGGCTCCGGCAAGATCACGGTCAACGGCAAGGACATCGCCGAGTTCTTCGGCCGCCAGACGTCGATCATGATCGCCAAGCAGCCGCTGATGCTGACGAACAACGCCGAGACGTTCGACATCCAGTGCAACGTGCACGGCGGCGGGGAATCCGGCCAGGCCGGCGCCGTGCGCCACGGCATCACGCGCGCGCTGATCGACTGGGACGCGGCCCTCAAGCCCGTGCTGTCGCAAGCCGGCTTCGTGACGCGCGATGCGCGCGAAGTGGAACGCAAGAAGGTCGGCCTGCACTCCGCACGCCGCCGCAAGCAGTTCTCGAAGCGCTAAACCGCTTACAGCTGCCAACAAAAAGCCGCGCAAGTCCTCTTGCTGCGGCTTTTTTGTTGGCGGTATGGTTGAGCCAAAGACTCAGCTGTACCCGTTGGGATGCGATTCAAGCTCCTCCGCCGCCGCCTCACCATCAGTGCGCCCCGCATGGCCGTGCGCAGCGCCCTGCCGTGGCCGCTGCGCTGGGCGGTGGCCGCGATCATGCTGGGGTTCTGCGCGGCCATTGCGCTGTGGGCCTTCGAGTTCGGCAAGAGCATCGCGGGCCTGGACAGCGGCGCCAAGGAAGAACTGCTGAGGCTGCGTGCCGACGCCGAGAAGCTGCGCTTCGAGCGCGACAAGGCACAGTCGGTGGTGAACACGTCGGCCAGCCTGCTCACGGCCGAGAAGGCGGCGCAGGACCGCCTCGCCGCCACGATCAAGACATTGGAAGCCGAGAACCGCCAGCTGCGCGACGACCTCGGCTTCTTCGAGAAGCTCCTCCCCGCCAGCGGCAGCGAGGCCGTCGCCATCCGCGGCCTGCAGGCCGAGGTGCTGGCGGGCACGCAGTTGAGGTGGCAGGTGCTGCTCATCCAGCCGGTGAAGAACGCCGCCGAGTTCCGCGGCAAGCTCGAGGTCAAGCTGGCCGGCACGCTGGGCGGCAAGCCCTGGATGATGGACGTGCCGGTCGGTGACCTGCGCTTCCGCCAGTACCGCCGCGTCGAAGGCATGGTCGACCTGCCTCAGCAGGCCGTGGTAAAAAACGTTTCCGCCAAGGTGGTGGAAGGCGCGGTGACCCGCGCCGTGCAGAGCATCCCGCTTTAGGGCCACTTTCGCGAAGGAAGAGACACATGTTCGGCAAGAAGGCACCCCCGCCCATCAAGAGCCTCATCGCGCAAGGCACCCGCATCGACGGCCACCTGAAGTTCACCGACGGCCTGCGCGTGGACGGCGAGATCGCCGGCAACGTCACGGCCGACACCGAAACCAACAGCATGCTGGTGATCTCCGAGCAGGCCTCCGTGCACGGGGAGGTCTCGGCGGACCACGTGATCATCAACGGCACCGTGAAGGGCCCCGTCCACGCGCGCGAACTGCTGGAACTCCAGCCCCGCGCGCGGATCGAAGGGGACGTCCACTACCGCGTGCTGGAGATGCACCAGGGCGCGGTGATCGCGGGCACGCTCAAGCCGCTGGAGGCGGCGGCCGGCGAAAAGCCCTTACTGAAGCTGGCGACAACCGCCGCCTGACCTGAAATCCCGACTAGCCTGCTGTACTATTGGGGCAGCAGGCGTTCGTACGCCAACACCGGAGCCCCCATGAGTGCAGTAGCCGAATCCGCCCAAACCGACATGCCCGCCCCGCTGGTCTTCACCGACAGCGCCGCGGCCAAGGTGGCCGACCTCATCGCCGAGGAAGGCAACCCCGAGCTGAAGCTGCGCGTCTTCGTGCAGGGCGGCGGCTGCTCGGGCTTCCAGTACGGCTTCACCTTCGACGAGATCCAGAACGACGACGACACCGTGATGCAGAAGAACGGCGTGTCGCTGCTGATCGATTCGATGAGCTACCAGTACCTGGTCGGCGCCGAGATCGACTACAAGGAAGACCTGCAGGGCGCCCAGTTCGTCATCAAGAACCCGAACGCCACCAGCACCTGCGGCTGCGGCTCGAGCTTCTCGACCTAAGCCGGATATACCGCACCCAACACGCGGGCGCCTAGTGCGCCCGTTGTGCTTTTGAGCTCCAGCTTTTCGCGGCGCACGCACTGGCGGGCGAGCCAGGCGAAGGCGGTGGCTTCGACCTGCAGCGGGGGCAGGCCGGCGGCTTCGCTGGACTCCACTGGCAGGCCCGGCAATTTCGCCTGGAGCCGCTGCATCAGGTGGCCGTTCAAGGCGCCACCGCCGCAGACGATCAGGCGCGTCAAGTCGTAGCGGCTGGCGTCGTTCGCAATGGCGGATGCCGTGAGCTCGGCGAGCGTGGCCTGGACATCGACCGCCTTCTGCGCAGAAGAAGGCACGTGCGCACTCAACCACTGCGTGTTGAACAGGTCGCGGCCCGTGCTTTTCGGCGGCTGCTTCGCGAAGTAGGGCTCGGCCAGCATCCGCTCCAGCAGCGGCTCGATGACCTGGCCGGCCGCTGCCCACTTGCCGTCTTCGTCGAAAGCCTGCTGCGTATGCGTCTGCGCCCATGCATCCATCAGCGCATTGCCCGGCCCGCAATCGAATCCCAGCACCGTGCCGTCGGCCTGGAGCACGCTCAGGTTGGAGATGCCGCCGATGTTCAGAACGCCGATGGTCTCCCCTTGCTTCGCGAACATCGCACGGTGGAAGAAAGGTGCGAGCGGCGCGCCCTGGCCGCCGGCCGCGACGTCGCGCGAGCGGAAGTCGCACACGACGTCGATGCCGGTGAGCTCGGCGAGCAGCGCGCCGTTGCACAGCTGCGTGGTGTAGCCGGTGCCGTCGAATTCCTGCGGGCGGTGGCGCACGGTCTGCCCGTGCGCGCCGATGGCGGTGACCTGTCCCGACTTCGGCAGCAGGCGTTTGACCACGTCCGCATAGGCGCGCATCACCGCGTTCGCCGCGAGCGCGCCACGATGCAGCTCGTTGCTCCCGGGTGAATTCAGTGCGAGCAACTCGTCACGCAGCGCCGGCGCGAAGGGCGTGCCCGCGTGCGCGAGCACCTGGAGCTTGCCGTCGCCGAAATCCGCCAGCACGCCGTCGACGCCGTCGAGCGACGTGCCGGACATGAGGCCGATGTAGAGCTCCGCGGTCATGCCGCGGATGTTAGCCGCGATCAGTTGCCGGCGAGCTGCACTTCGCGCGCGGCGGCGGCCAGCTGCAGGCGCATGGAGCGCGCAAGCCGGTCGAAGTCGGGGCGCAGCTCGGCCGAGAGCGTGGTCGCTTCGGCGCGCTTGGCCATGAGCGTGGGGTTCTGGTGCACGCCGTTCACGCGGAACTCGAAGTGCAGGTGCGGGCCGGTGGCCCAGCCCGTCTGGCCGACGCTGCCGATGGTCTGGCCCTGCGTCACGGCCTGGCCGGCGCGCACGGCGACGCGGCTCAGGTGCGCGTAGAGGGTCTGGTCCAGGTTGCCGTGCTTGACGATCACCACGTTGCCGAAGCCGTTCTGCACGCCGGCGAATTCGACCGTGCCTTCGCCCACCGTGCGCACGGGGGTGCCGATGCGCGCCGCGTAGTCGACGCCCAGGTGCGCCTTCCACTGGTGCTGGATGGGATGGAAGCGCGTGGCGAAGCCGCTGGACACGCGCGAGAACTCCAGCGGCGCGGCCAGGTACGACGTGGTCAGGCTCTTGCCGTCGAGCGTGAAGTACGCGCCCTTGCGGCCCGCGGCCTGGAACCACAGCGCGTTGTACCGGGTGCCGGCGTTGATGAACTCGACGGACAGGATGCGGCCGGTGCGCACGGGCTCGCCGTCGGCTTCCAGCGTTTCGTACACCACGTCGAAGCGGTCGCCCATGCGCAGGTCGCGGTGGAAGTCGATCTCGCTCGAGAAGATCTCCACCATCTGCGTGACCACGGCGTCGGGCACGTGCGCGTCGTCGGCGGCGCCGAAGAGCGACGTGCGCACGACGGCGCTGCCCAGGCGCACGCTGGCGACCAGCGGCGCCGTCTCGACGTGAGAGACGAAGACGCCGCCGGCCGCACGGTCGACGACCAGGCGCGTGAAGCTGCCGCCGGTATCGGGCACCCAGCGCGCGGTGAGCTTGACCAGCTCGCGGCGCTCGTTCGTCTCGACGGTCACCGAGCGGCCGCTACGGCCCATGAGCTGGCGGCGGAAGGTCGGCTCGCGGCGCAGGAACGAAGCGGCCGCCGCATCGTCGACGCCCAGGCGCGCGAGCAGGGCCTCGACGCTTTCGCTGGCGCGCGTGGCGTCGGAGCGGAACAGGTTCAGGTCGTGGTTCTCGAGCGCGGCCAGCTGCGCGTCGATCGCGAGCGGCGCGACCTCTTCGAGCACCTGGCGCACGACGATGTGTTCGGGGGACGGGTCCAGCGTGGCGACGCCGAATGCGGCGCCGCCGCCGCACAGCAGGAAGGCCGCGATGGCAGCCGTCGCCTGCCGGGGATGGTGTTCGAGCGCATGCCCCAGTCGGGACAGCAATCGTTCGCAAGCGGCGGCGAAACCGTTCATCAACATCGCGTCCTGTGTGGGGCTGCCTTCTCCTGCGGCCCGGGGCAGGCGGCGCGCACGCGGGTCAAGCGGGGTGCGGCCGGGGCGGGTGGGACGCCGACAACTAGAATCGACGTCATCCATTCGGGCTGGCGCAGTATACCGGCGTAGCTCGTCCGGTCCAGCAGAAAAACGTTATGAATCAAGAGCTTGTTACACAATTCCCGGTGACGGACCGGGTCCGCGAGGCGATGGGCGTGAGCCTGCGCGGGGTGGAGGAACTGATCCCGCAGGAAGACTGGCTACGCAAGCTCGCGAAGTCGGAGGCCACCCGCGTGCCGCTTCGCATCAAGCTGGGGCTGGACCCCACGGCGCCGGACATCCACGTGGGCCACACCGTGGTCCTGAACAAGATGCGCCAGCTGCAGGACCTGGGGCACACGGTGATCTTCCTGATCGGCGACTTCACCACCATGATCGGCGACCCGTCGGGCCGCAACACCACGCGCCCGCCGCTGTCGCGCGAGCAGATCGAGGCCAACGCGGAGACGTACAAGGCGCAGGCCTTCAAGGTGCTGGACCCGGCGAAGACCGAACTTCGTTACAACAGCGAGTGGAGCGACCCGCTCGGCGCGCGCGGGATGATCCAGCTGGCGGCCAAGTACACGGTGGCCCGCATGATGGAGCGCAACGACTTCGACCAGCGTTACAAGGCCGGCACGCCGATCTCCATCCACGAGTTCCTCTACCCGCTGATGCAGGGCTACGACTCGGTCGCGCTCAAGAGCGACCTGGAGCTGGGCGGCACCGATCAGAAGTTCAACCTGCTCATGGGCCGCCACCTGCAGGCCGAGTACGGGCAGGAGCCGCAGTGCATCCTCACCATGCCTTTGCTCGAGGGCCTGGACGGCGTCGAGAAGATGTCGAAGAGCAAGAACAACTACATCGGCATCACGGAGGACGCGAACACGATGTTCGCGAAGGTGCTCTCGATCTCCGACGAGTTGATGTGGAAGTGGTTCACGCTGTTGTCCTTCCGCAGCGAGGCCGAGATCGCGAAGCTGAAAGCCGAAGTCGGCGGCGGGCGCAACCCGAAGGACGCGAAGGTGATGCTCGCGAAAGAAATCACCACGCGCTTCCATTCGGCGCAGGCGGCGGACGCGGCGGAGCAGGACTTCGCGAACCGCAGCAAGGGGGGCATTCCCGACGACATCCCCGACGTGAAGCTTTCGGGCGCGCCGCTGGGCATTGCGCAACTGCTGAAGCAGGCGAACCTGGCGCCGTCCACCAGCGAGGCCAACCGCCTGATCGACGGCGGCGGCGTGCGCGTGGATTCCAGCGCCGTCAGCGACAAGGCGCTGAAGCTGAACGCCGGCACCTACGTCGTGCAGGTCGGCAAGCGCAAGTTCGCGCGCGTGACGCTGGCCTAGCGCGCGCCGGCCTTCTCCAGCATCTGCACCATCGCCGTGTAGCCGCGCGAGCGCGCGAGCTGCAGCGGCGTCGCGCCCGTGCGGTCGGCGAGCTGCAGGTTGGCCTTCGCGTCGATCAGCGACTTCAGCGTCTCCTGGTGGCGCGCGCCGCCGTCGCCGAGGACGATGGACTCGATCACGGCCGTCCAGTGCAGGTTGTTCACGTGGTCCAGCGGCGCGCCGGCGGCGATCAATTGCTTGACCACGCCGGCGTGGCCCAGGTGCGCGGCCGCGATGAGCGCGGTGCCGTCGTAGCGGCTGGTGACCAGCTTGGCGCTGGCGCCGAGCGAGAGCAGCAGGCGCAGCGTGTCTTCGTCGTTCGCGACGGAGGCGATGGTCACGGCGTCGTAGCGATCGTTCTCGAGCTGCCCGAGGTTCGCGCCGGCTTGCGCGAGGGCGCGGATCGCCTCGCGCTGTTTCGCGAACGTGGCGACATGGAGCGGCGTACGTCCGTACCCATCGCGCCCGTTCACGTCGGCTCCTTGTCCGCGAATGCGGCGAATGGCCTCGACGTCGCCCCTGTGCGCCGCGGCATGGAGGCCGCCGTAAGCCGCAATTTCGGATGCGGCGGGAGGAACTTGCGCCTGGGCGGAGGCGCACAGGAGCAGGCAGGTCAGGAAGAGCGATCGCATCGCCCGATTGTCGAGCTTGCGCTGCTTGTACATCACATGTATAATTCATGTCATGTTGACCAACATCGATATTGATGAAGACCTCGTCGCGCAGGCGATGCAGGTCACTGGCGCCAAGACCAAGCGTGAGGTCGTCGACCGCGCGCTGCGCGAGCTGGTGGCGCGCTCCAGGAGAACACGGTTCAGCGACATGTGGGGCTTGAGCGGGCCGGACGCCCTCTGGCCGGACTACGACCCCAAGGGAGAAGCCGGCGAGCCGCCGGGCAAGTACCGTGTCGAACAGGGAACGGCCACCTACAAGGTTGCACCCGTGGTGCCGCCGAAACGGCGGAAGCGCTGATGCTGCTGGTGGACTCTTCCGTCTGGATCGACACCGTGCGCGCCACCGCGAGCGACGCGACCCGGTTCCTGGCCGGCCGCAACGACAGCGACGAGCTCGCGACTACCGGCGTCATCGTCCAGGAGGTCCTCCAGGGCTTCGGCAGCGACAAGGACTTCGAGAAGTGGCGCGAGCGTTTCTGGGGCATGCTGATCCTGGAGCCCCGCGAGCTTTCGACGTTCGAAATCGCGGCCGACCTCTATCGCCGCGCACGCCGCAAGGGCCTCACCATCCGCAAACCCAGCGACTGCCTCATCGCCGCGCTCGCCCTGGAGCACGGCGCGCTGCTCGTGCACAACGACCGGGATTTCCTCGCCCTCGCGCAGGTCGAGCCCGCGCTGCTCGTCTTTCCCGGCCGCCCGCACTGAGGCTCAGGGCGCCGGCGTCGCCAGCGGCTTGCCCTTTTCCACCACGTACACGCCGACCAGCTTTACCGGCTTGCCGCTGTCGTTGTGCGCGTCGTGCACCACGCCCGCCGGGATCACGAACGACTCGCCGGCCTTCACGCGGCGCGGCGGCTGGCCGTCGATGAGCAGCAGCGACTCGCCTTCGAGGATGTAGCTGATCTCGTCGCCGGGATGGGTGTGGCGGCCCGCCTTGCCGCCGGGGGCGACTTCCACGCGCGCGATCACCGCCTCGCGGCCGGGCACCGACACGTCGGCGCGGCCGACCATCTCGCGCTTGAGCGCCGACACGGGCGCCGCGGGCGCGGCGGCGGGCGCGGGCGCCTGCGACTGCGTCGTGCAGGCGGCGAGGGCGGCCACGGCCGCCAGCATCAGGGCTTGTCTCATTTCTTGTCTCCTGGAGGTTGAGCCACGCATGCTATCCGCGAGAATCGCCCCATGTCCATCGCCACGTCGGCCCGCACGCTGTCGCCGCAGTTCCTGCTGCGCGTCTCCATCATCGTGGCGCTCGTCACCATCGCGCTCAAGACCCTGGCCTGGTGGGTGACGCAGTCGGTCGGCCTGCTGTCCGACGCGATGGAGTCGCTCGTCAACCTGGCCAGCGCCGCGTTCGGCCTGTTGATGGTGACGATCGCGCGGCGCCCCGCCGATGCCGACCATCCCTACGGCCACACCAAGGCCGAGTACTTCTCGTCGGGCTTCGAAGGGTTGTGCATCTTCCTCGCGGCCGCAGGCATCCTGTGGGCGGCGGTGCAGCGCCTGTTCCACCCGCAGCCGCTGGAAGCCGTGGGCATGGGCCTGGCGCTTTCCGTGGTCAGCTCGGTGCTCAACGGTGTGCTCGCGTGGGTGATGCTGCAGTCGGGGCGGCAGCACCGCTCCATCGCGCTGGAAGGCGACGCCCGGCACCTCATCACGGACGTGTGGACCTCGGTCGGCGTCATCGTCGGTGTCGCGTTGGTCGCAGCCACGGGCTGGCAATGGCTCGACCCGGCGGTGGCCATCGGTGTGGCGCTGAACATCCTGCGCGAAGGCGTGGCGCTGATGTGGAAGTCGTCGCAGGGCCTGATGGACGAGGCGCTCGAGCCCGAGGTGCTCGACGAGATCACCCGCACGCTGGAGACGTTCAAGCACCCGACCATCCGCTTCGACCACATCTCCAGCCGGCGCTCGGGGCAGCGGCGCTTCGTGGACCTGCACATGCACATGCCTGCGAGCTGGACGCTCGGGCGCGCGGCGGCTGTTCGCGCGTCGGTCGAACAGGCACTGATGAGTGCGGTGCCGGGCCTGCGCGCCACGATCCAGCTGCTGCCGACCAACGTCGAGACGCACAGCGCCGACGAGGAGGACCTCATTTGATCGCCCTGGTCCAGCGCGTGGCGCAAGCCCGTGTCGACGTCGCGGGACTGACGATCGGCGAGATCGGCGCCGGCCTGCTGGTGCTGGTGTGCGCCGAGCGCGGCGACGCGGAAGCCCAGGCCGACAAGTTGCTTGCCAAGGTGCTGAAGCTGCGCATCTTCAGCGATGAGGCCGGCAAGATGAACCGCAGCGTGCAGGACACCGGCGGCGGGCTGCTGGTGGTCAGCCAGTTCACGCTGGCTGCGGACACGACGGGCGGCAACCGCCCGAGCTTCACCAACGCCGCGCCGCCCGACGAGGGCCGCCGTCTCTACGAGTACTTCGTGCAGCAGGCACGGGCCGCGCACCCGGTCGTCGCCACGGGCGAATTCGCCGCCGACATGAAGGTGCACCTGGTCAACGACGGCCCGGTGACCATCCCGATGCGCGTGGCCTAGTACGGGTTGGGCACGCCCAGCGCGCCCAGCAGCAGGATCTCCAGCGCTTCCATCTCCAGCGCCTCGCGCTCGCCGGTTTCGTGCTCGTAGCCCTGCGCGTGCAGCGTGCCGTGCACCAGCAGGTGCGCGTAGTGGTCCTTCAGCGACTTGCCCTGTGCGAGCGCCTCTCGCTGAACCACCGGGCCGCACAGCACGATGTCGGCCATCACCATGGGCTGGCGCGCGTAATCGAACGTGAGAACGTTGGTGGCGTAGTCCTTGCGCCGAAACTGCTTGTTCAGGCCGCGGCCCTCTTCCTCGCCGACGATGCGCACCGCGATCTCGCCGGCATGGTCCAGCGCCATCCCCACCCACTTGCGCACGTTGGCCGGCGTGAGCACGCGGCGGTGCGCCGCCACGTCGTCGAAGTGCCCGAACTGCAGCGTGAAGTCGAGCGAGCGGCCCTGCGGCATGCTATTTCTTCCGGTCGGCGTCGTAGGCGTCGACGATGCGCGCGACCAGCGGGTGGCGCACCACGTCCGCGCTGGTGAAATAGGTGTGCGCGATGCCCTTCACGCGGCGCAGGACGCGCTCGGCGTCGACCAGCCCCGACAGGCTGCCCTTGGGCAGGTCGATCTGGCTGATGTCGCCCGTCACCACGCACTTGCTGCCGAAGCCGATGCGCGTCAGGAACATCTTCATCTGCTCGGGCGTGGTGTTCTGCGCCTCGTCCAGGATCACGAAGGCGTTGTTCAGCGTGCGGCCCCGCATGAAGGCCAGCGGCGCGATCTCCAGCGCGCTGCGCTCGAAGGCCTTGGTCACGCGCTCGAACCCCATCAGGTCGTACAGCGCGTCGTACAGCGGGCGCAGGTAGGGGTCGACCTTCTGCGACAGGTCGCCCGGCAGGAAGCCGAGCTTCTCGCCCGCCTCCACCGCCGGGCGCGTGAGGACGATGCGCTGCACGCTGCTGCGCTCCAGCGCGTCGACCGCGCACGCAACCGCGAGGTAAGTCTTGCCGGTACCCGCCGGGCCGATGCCGAAGGTGATGTCGTGGTTGGCGATGTTGTCCAGGTACACGCTCTGGTTGGGCGTGCGCGCCTTCAGGTCGGTGCGGCGCGTGTGCAGCACCTGCGCGCCTTCGGCGTCCTCGTCCAGCGGCATCTCGCTGGCCACCATCAATTGCACCTTGTCGGCGGCGATGGGCCGGCCCGCCATCTCGTACATCGCCTCCAGGATTTCGAGCGCGCGCTGCGCCTTGGGCTTGGCGCCTTCGATGCGGAACTGGTCGGCGCGGTGCTGGATGCGCACGGCCAGTGCCTCCTCGATCGTGCGCAGGTGTTCGTCGGTAGGCCCGCAGAGGTTGGCCAGGCGCGTGTTGCTGGCGGGCGAGAACTGGTGTTTGAGGATCAAGCGGTGATAATCCTGCGAAGAGGAAGCTGGAAGCCGCATGATAGGCAAATTGACGGGGCTGCTCACGGACAAGAACCCGCCGCAGGTGCTGGTGGACTGCAACGGCGTCGGCTACGAAGTCGACGTGCCGATGAGCACCTTCTACAACCTGCCCGGCGTCGGCGAGAAGGTGTCGCTGCTCACCCACTTCGTCGTGCGCGAGGACGCGCAGATCCTCTACGGCTTTGCCTCCGGCGGCGAGCGCGAAGCCTTCCGCCAGCTGATCAAGATCTCGGGCGTCGGCCCGCGCACGGCGCTGGCGGTGCTGTCGGGCCTGAGCGTGGCCGACATCGCGCAGGCGGTGACGGCGCAGGACTCCGCGCGGCTGGTCAAGGTGCCGGGCATCGGCAAGAAGACCGCGGAGCGCCTGCTGCTCGAGCTCAAGGGCAAGATCGGCGCGGACCTCGGGGCCGCGAACGCCGTGGCGACCAGCGACGCGCAGGCGGACATCCTGCAGGCATTGGTCGCGCTCGGCTACAGCGACAAGGAAGCGGCCGCATCGCTCAAGTCGCTGCCCAAGGACGTGGGCGTGAGCGAAGGCATCAAGCAGGCGCTGAAGGCGCTGACCAAATGACCATCCAGACCGACGACTTCGCGCCCGCGCCGGACAAGCGTGTCGTGTCGGCCGCGCCCGCCTCGCCGAACGAGGAGGCGATCGAGCGCGCGCTGCGTCCCAAGCTGCTGGCCGAATACGTCGGCCAGGCCAAGACGCGCGAGCAGCTGGAAATCTTCATCGGCGCCGCGAAGAAGCGCGGCGAGGCGCTGGACCACGTGCTGCTCTTCGGCCCGCCGGGCCTGGGCAAGACGACGCTGTCGCACATCATTGCGCACGAGCTCGGCGTGAACCTGCGCCAGACCTCGGGCCCGGTGCTCGAAAAGCCGAAGGACCTGGCGGCGCTGCTCACCAACCTCGAGAAGAACGACGTCCTCTTCATCGACGAGATCCACCGCCTGTCGCCGGTCGTCGAGGAAATCCTCTACCCCGCGCTGGAGGACTACCAGATCGACATCATGATCGGCGAGGGCCCCGCGGCGCGCTCGATCAAGCTCGACCTGCAGCCTTTCACGCTGGTCGGCGCGACCACGCGTGCGGGCATGCTCACCAACCCGCTGCGCGACCGCTTCGGCATCGTGGCGCGGCTGGAGTTCTACACGCCCGAGGAGCTGACGCGCATCGTCCGGCGCAGCGCCAAGCTGCTCGACGCGCCGATCGATGACCAGGGCAGCACCGAAATCGCGCAGCGCTCACGCGGCACGCCGCGCATCGCCAACCGCCTGCTGCGCCGCGTGCGGGACTACGCCGACGTCAAGGGGAGCGGCAAGATCGACAAGGACATCGCGCACAAGGCGCTGGCCATGCTCGACGTGGACCCGCAAGGCTTCGACGTGATGGACCGCAAGCTGCTCGAGGCGGTGATCCATCGCTTCGACGGCGGGCCGGTGGGGCTGGACAACATCGCGGCTTCCATCGGCGAGGAGCGCGATACCATCGAGGACGTGATCGAGCCCTACCTGATCCAGCAAGGCTACCTCCAGCGCACGCCGCGCGGCCGCGTGGCCACGCTGGCGGCGTTCCGTCACCTGGGGGTGGCGCCCCCGAAAAGCGCCGGCGAGCTGTTCGGCGACTGAGCCACCGGCGCGTGGGCGCGCGCGTTGTGCACGATCAGCACTTGCGCCGCGTAGTAGGTCGCCAGCACCCAGAACTCCTGCATCGGGATGCGCACCGCGAACTTGTTGATCGCGAGGATCGAGTCGCTGAGCATGAACACGACCGCGCCGATGGCGACGCCGGCTGCGTGCTGGTCCCGCAGAACCGAGGCGCGGCCGATGGCCTGTGCGGCCATGGATGCGATGACGAGCGCATAGGCCGCGACGGCGACCTTCAGCACCGGCGGCAGGTGCGGGAAGAGGATCGCGTACATCACGACCGCCGCGGCCAGCGTCCCCGCAAGCGCCTTGCGGCTCGCGAACCACGGTGCATCCCGGCGGAACAGGGCGATGTAGCAAAGGTGCGCGATGAGGAAGGCTACGAGCCCGGGGATGAAACGCCCCGGCAGCAGCACGTCGCCGACGAGCGAGAACACCAGCGCGCCCACCAGCAGCCACTGCACGCGCCCACGATGCAGCACGAAGCCGATGGCGATCACCATCACCAGCGGCTTGAGCCAGCGGTGCAGGTCCGTCATGCCGACCGCAGCGGTCGCCGTCGCCAGCGCTGCGGCCTCCAGGAGCAGCACCTCGACCATCGCGATGCGGCCCTGCATGGCCGCGGCCAGCGCCCACAGCGACAGCGCGAACACGCCCACCCACACGGCGGCATGAGGCAGGGGCATGCCCTCGGCATTCCACAGGAAGGCCGTGGCGCCGAACAGCATGGCGGTGAACTGGAT
Organism: Ramlibacter sp. PS4R-6; assembly: GCF_037572775.1. Taxonomy (NCBI): domain Bacteria; kingdom Pseudomonadati; phylum Pseudomonadota; class Betaproteobacteria; order Burkholderiales; family Comamonadaceae; genus Ramlibacter; species Ramlibacter sp. PS4R-6. The sequence goes on from NZ_JBBHKA010000001.1 coordinate 1,221,884, forward strand.
CGCCGCGAATCCCGCCATCTGCTTCGTCATCTGGGGTTCGTAGCGCGTCACCTTTGCGATGTCGAAGGCCGGCTTCGGGAAGCGCTCGGCGACGTCGGCGGGCCGCCAGCCCGGCGGCTTGATCCACACACGCAGCTTGTCGGCCCAGCTCTTCGCATGCCAGCTGTCTTTCATCAGCGCCCAATAGACCTCGGCGTTGGCCCACAGCGGGTCCCAGCTTTGCAGCGGGGAGCGCGTGCCGTAGATGCACTTCTCGCTTTCCTCCTCGAAGCTGCCGAAGATGCGATCCCACACGATCAGGATGCCGCCATAGTTGCGGTCGAGGTAGCGGTCGTTCACGGCGTGGTGCACGCGGTGGTTCGAGGGCGAGACGAACACGCGGTCGAACCACCCGAGCTTGGGCACGTGCTCGGTGTGCACCCAGAACTGGTACAGCAGGTCGACCATCGCGACGATGCCGAACACCAGCGGCGGCACGCCGGCGAGCGCCATCGGCACGTAGAAGACCCACCCGAGCAGCGCGCCGGAACTCGTCTGCCGCAGCGCAGTGGACAGGTTGTAGTCCTGGCTCTGGTGATGCACCACGTGCGCCGCCCACAGGACCGCGCTCTCGTGCCCCAGGCGGTGCAGCCAGTAGTAGCAGAAGTCGTAGAAGACCAGCGCCAGCACCCAGCCGTACCACGCCATCCAGAAGCCGTCGTTGCGCCACAGGGCGAGCGTCTCGAACACGGCGGCGTAGATGCCCACGCGCAGGAGCAGCGTGAACACCTTGGTCACTTCGCTCAGCATGCCGAGCGCGATGCTCGAGATCGCGTCGTCCAGCCGGTAGGTGTTGCGGCCTTTCGCGAGGCCGTACGCGAACTCGATGGCGATCAGCAGGAGGAAGACCGGCGTCGCGTAGACGATGATCTGGTACTGGGACATACCAGCATTGTCCGGCTGCTCAGGTCAGGGCGCCTCTGGCGTCAACCCTGATGATGCGTTCCACCGTGCCGCTGCGCAGGCCGCCGCGCACGCCGACCAGGGCGTCGTGCAGGTTGACGGTGGGGTCGCAGTGGCCCGGGATCAGCCACAGGAAGCGCCCGATCGCCGGCAGGCGATGCCCGCCGCGGAACGGCCGCAGGATGCCGTGCTCGTCGCCGCCGTTGCCGTATTCGAGCTCGCTGTCCGGGTCCACCGCCAGCACCTTGGGCAGGCCCGAGTCGATGGCGTGGCTCTTGTGCCCGGCGTCGCAGATCGCGCGGTCCTTGTGCACGCCGATCACCTGTGTCTTCACGAAGAGCGCGTGCTCGAACTGCGGCTGCGCGGGATCGCGTTCGTTCGCCGCGTAATCCGCGTCCATGAAGAGGAAGGAGCCGGCCTGCAGTTCGCCGTACACGCCGCTGGCGGCTTCGCACACCATCGTGCCGCTGCCCGCGCCGGTGACGAGTTCGACCGCGATGCCTTCCGCTTCGATGAGCTTGCGCGTGTGCACCACGTCCTCGATCACGACGGCGATGGTGTCGCGCCGCTCCTGCGCGCCGCGCAGGTGCTGCGCGCGGCCGTGGTAGGCCTGCAAGCCCGCGAAGCGCAGCGCCGCGTGCTCGGCCACCGCCTTCGCCAGCGTGACGGCTTCCGGGCCGGGCGGCACGCCGCAGCGGTTCTGCCCGACGTCGATCTCGACGAACACGTCGATCGCCGCGTGCGCGTTCGCCATTGCCTGCGCGAGCCGGCGGATGCCTTCGATGCTGTCGACCGCGATGGCGAGCCGGCCGCCTTCGGCCGCGAGCTGGTGCGCCAGCACAGCCACGCGCGCCAGCTTGTGCGGCGCGACCACTTCGTTGCTGATGTAGATGTCGTGCACGCCGCCCGCCGCCATCGCCTCGGCTTCGGCCGTCTTCTGCACGCAGCAGCCGATGGCGCCGGCCTCTACCATCAGCCGGGCGAGCTCGGCGCTCTTGTGCATCTTGGCGTGCGGCCGCCAGCGCACGCCGTGCTTTCGCGCGAACTCGGCCATGCGGGCCACGTTGCGGTGCATCGCATCGAGGTCCACGACCAGGGCGGGGGTGTCGATCTCCGCGACGCCGCGGCCGACGAGCGCCTGCAGGCGCTCAGAAGGAGGTGGCATCGTCCTCGGCTTCCGAATCGAGGTGCTGCGTGTCGGACCAGCCGACCAGGGTGAAGCCTTCCGGCGTCCACAGCAGCCGGTTGATGGCGCCGTTGGGCAACTCCCAGGTGCGCGGCGAATTCACTTCCTGCCCGGTGGCGATGCGGTACAGCGCGTCGAGCACGCCGCCGTGGGCCACGACGACGATCTGCTCGCCGGGATGGCGCGCCGCCAGTTCCTCCATGGTCCTTTGCACGCGCGCGCGCAGTTCCACGAGCGACTCGCCGCCTTCGGGCGGCTGCCACTCGGGCAGGCGCCGGCGCCAGTTCTGCGCATGGTCGGGCCAGGCCTCGTGGATCTCGTCGAAGGTCTTGCCCTCGAACATGCCGAAGGCGCGCTCGCGCAGGCCCTCGCTGCGCACCACCGGCAGGCCGGTGACTTCGCTGATCTCGCGGGCGGTCTCGTGCGCGCGGCCGAGGTCGCTGGAATAGACGGCGGCGATGTCCTCCCCGGCCAGGGCGACGCCGACGCGGCGCGCCTGCCAGCGCCCGGTCTCGTTCAGGCCGACGTCGCGCTGGCCCTGGATACGGGAATCGGCGTTCCACGCCGTTTCGCCATGCCGGATCGCAATGATTCGCGTGGCTTCCACACCCCCATTCTCGCCAACGGCGAGGGGTGGCGTCAAAAGGCCGCGGAAGGCGGGTTTTTAGCTGGGTATCTGGATGTTCACCTGCCGGGGGCCGGCGGGCGGGTTGGGGAAGCCCTGCAGGGCCGCCGTGAACATGGCCGGGAACACCTTCGCGCCGTCGAAATAGGGTCCGTCGCTGATCGCGCGCGACTCGTAGACGACCCGGTTGTTGCTGAGGTCACGCACCACCACGTTGACCTCGCGGTGGAACCAGGACGGCTCCGACGACGGGTAGCCGAAGCCCACGCCCATGCCGAAGTGGCGGCGCCGGCCCCAGGCGCCGAAGCCCCAGCCGAAGCGGTCCCAGGGGTCGGCGAAAGGCGACACGGTGCGCTCGGTGCGGGCGCTGATCTGCACGGAGAAGCGCGGGGTCGCGTCGTCGCGGCGCAGGCCGGCGGCATTGAGCGCGGGGTCGGCCATCGCCTCGAGCTGCGGCTGGTTCACGTCCTGCTGCGAGGGCAGGCGCTCGAAGCGATAGGTGGCCGGTTGCGGCAGCGTGGGGATCTGGCTGAACGACTGGACGGTGTTGTCCACCGTGTAGGTGCCGGCGCAGCCCGCGAGCAGGGCCAGGGTTGCGACGGCGATCCAGGAAGCGATGCGTTTGGACTTCATTGCACACCTCTGCAGTGAAGCCCGGCGGCTTCACATCTTGATGACTTGCAGGCTCGGCAGCGCGGCGGGCGCCGGGAACTCGTCGTCGTCGAACGCCTTGTCGCCGTGGTCGCTGGCTTCACCCGTTACTTTCAGATTCCTGAAATCGTAGAGGGTTCCGTCGGCCAGGTGTGTAGGAACGACGCTCTGGAGCGCGGAAAACATGTTGTCCAGGCGCCCGGGGTACTTGCGGTCCCACTCGCGCAGCATCTCGCCCACCTGCTGGCGCTGCAGGTTGTCCTGGCTGCCGCACAGGGTGCACGGGATGATGGGGAAGGCCCGGTGCGCGGCCCAGCGCACCAGGTCCTTCTCGGCCACGTAGGCGAGGGGGCGGATCACCAGATGCTTGCCGTCGTCGCTGCAGAGCTTGGGCGGCATGCCCTTGAGCTTGCCGCCGAAGAACATGTTGAGGAACACGGTGGCGAGGATGTCGTCGCGGTGGTGGCCCAGCGCGATCTTGGTGGCGCCTAGCTCATCCGCCACGCGGTACAGGATGCCGCGGCGCAGGCGCGAGCACAGGCTGCACATCGTCTTGCCCTCGGGAATCTTGTCCTTGACGATGGAGTAGGTGTCCTGCTCCTCGATGTGGAAAGGCACGCCCAGCTGCGTGAGGTACTCCGGCAACACGTGCTCCGGAAAGCCCGGCTGCTTCTGGTCCAGGTTGACGGCGACGATGTCGAACGAGATCGGCGCGCGCGCCCGCAGCTTCAGCAGGATGTCCAGCAGCGCGTAGCTGTCCTTGCCGCCCGACAGGCACACCATCACCTTGTCGCCGGCCTCGACCATGTTGTAGTCGGCGATGGCCTGGCCCACGAGGCGGCACAGGCGCTTCTCGAGCTTGTGCGTCTCGCGCTCGATCCTGCGCTCCTTCTCGTGCGAGACGGGGGCTGCGGGCTGTTCGTTCCAGACGGCGCTCATGGTCCCCGTATTGTCTCACCGGCTACCATTCCCGCATGAGCCTCGCCACGACCTTCGCACCCACCGGGCGCCTGCGCGCCGCGATCAACACCGGCAACGCCGTGCTCGCGCGCAAGGACACGGCCGGCGGCGCGCCGACGGGCGTGTCCGTGGACCTCGCGACGGCGTTCGCGCAGCGGCTGGGCGTGCCGGTCGAATTCGTCGTGGTCGACACGGCGGCGAAGTCGGTCGATGTGGTCGTGGGCGGCCAAGCCGACATCGGCTTCTTCGCCATCGACCCGAAGCGTGCCGAGCACATTGCCTTCACGGCTGCCTATGTGCACATCGAAGGCGCATACCTCGTGCGCGAAGACTCGCCGCTGCGCGCCAACGAGGAGGTCGACCAGCCGGGCCGCACCGTCGTCGTTGGGCAGGGCAGCGCCTACGACCTGTACCTCACGCGCGAGGTAAAGAGCGCGACCTTGTTGCGCGCGCCGTCGTCGCCGGCGGTGGTCGACTTCTTCCTGGAGGAGAAGGCCGACGTCGCAGCCAACGTGAAGCAGCAACTGGAGATGGACGCGAAGCGCCTTGGCGGCCTGCGCCTGCTGCCGGGACGTTTCATGGTGATCCAGCAGGCGATGGGCTGCCAGCGCTCGCGCGGGCCGGAAGCCGTTGCCGAACTCGCGCGCTTCGTCGAGGAGATGAAGTCCGGCGGCTTCGTCGCACAGGCGCTGGCGCACCACAAGATCGAAGGCGCGAGCGTCGCGCCTGCCGCCTAGAGCGTCTCGAGCGAGCCCAGGCGCCCCGGCTGCGTCTGGCGCAGGTTCTTCACCGCGCGGTTCATGCCTGGGGCCAGCACGTTCCAGCGCATGGTGCGCGTGACGTGCGGGTAGCGGTCGCGGTAAGCCGCCGACACCTGGAAGTCGTAGGGGTCGTGGAAGGTCCCCAGCACACCCAGCGAGATCGATGCCGACATGGCTTCGTTGCCCGTGAGGTAGGCGTCGCCGATCCCGTCCCACAGCGAATCGCCCCGGCGGTGCAGGCCGTAGCCCCAGTCCCAGGTCTGCGCGCGCAGGCGCGCGCGCGCCGCGGCGACGTACTGCGCGTCGAAGATGTAGGTGTCGGTGCAGCGCCACCGGCCGTCGAGCCAGGCCTCCATCACGGGGCGGCCCGCGCTGGCAATCGCGTTGGTCAGCCCGCGCAGGATGTCGCCGTGCAGCTCGACGTAGCGCAGCCGCGCCGGCACGCCCACGGTGCGCAGCAGCGCGAGGAACAGCGTCGCCTTGTCCTCGGCATCGGCGCGCTTGGCGCGCAATACCTCGTGCGCGGTGCGCAGGCGCAGCTTGACGGGCTTGGCGAAGGGGATGCGCTTGACCGCGCCGTAGATCGTGAGCACCTTCTCGCGCTCGCTGCGGCACAGCTGCGTGAGCGACTGGGCCTTCAGGCGCAGTTTCGTGTCGTGCAGGTCGGCCAGCTGCGTCGACTCCATCCAGTCGGAGGGGTCGTCGCTGACGGCAACCGGAGAAACCACGCTTTTGTCTCCCAGGCCGGGGCGCATCCGGCGTTTCGGCCCATTCTGCGCCCCGACGTTGCCTGTTGCAACTGCCTCAGGCCGGCTGAAGGAGGCCGCGCTTTTCCAGCAGCGCCTCGACCTTCGGCGCGCGGCCGCGGAACGAGGCATAGGCCTCGCCCGGCTCCACGCTGTTGCCGCTGGAATAGATCCACTGTTTCAGGCGCGCGGCGACCTGCGCGTCGAAGGGGTTGCCGGCCTCCTTGAAGGCACCGAAAGCGTCGGCATCCAGAACCTCGGCCCACATGTACACGTAGTAGCCCGCGGCATAGGCGTCGCCGGAGAACAGGTGCTGGAAATGCACCAGCCGGTGGCGCGTGTCGACGGCCGGCGGCAGCCGCAGCTCGCGCAGCACCTGCGCCTCGAAGGCGCTCCAGTCGGTGACCGACGCGGGATCGGGGTGCGTGTGCACTGCCATGTCCACCAGCGCGCTGGCGACGTAGCTCACGGTCTCGTAGCCCTGGCCGAACTTCGCCGCCCTTTGCAATTTGTCGATCAGCGCGTCGGGGATCGGCTCGCCGGTCTGCACGTGGCGCGCGTGGCGGCGCAGCACCTCGGGCTCGGACATCCAGTGCTCGAACAGTTGCGAAGGCAGCTCGACGAAGTCCTGCAGCACCGATGTGCACGAGAGCTTCACGTAGTCGACGTTCGACAGCAGCCCGTGCAGCCCGTGGCCGAACTCGTGGAACAGCGTGCGCACGTCGTCGAAGGACAGCAGCGTGGGCGCGCCCTTGGCGAAATTGTTGTTGTTCGCCACCAGCGGCCGCAGCGTGCCGCCGTTGCGGCCCTGGCGCAGGAAGGTGCTCATCCAGGCGCCGCTGCGCTTGCTGGGGCGCGCGTAGTTGTCGTGGAAGAACAGGCCGACGGGGCCGCCCTGCGCGTCGTGCACCTCGTAGACCTTCACGTCGGGGTGGTAGGCCGGCAGGTCGGGACGCGGCGTGAAGCGGATGCCGAAGAGGCGCTGCGCCGTGTCGAACGCGGCGTTCACCATCGCCTCCAGCGCGAAATAGGGCTTCACCTGCGCGTCGTCGATGGCGTAGTCGCGCTGGCGCACCTTCTCGGCCCAGTAGCGCCAGTCCCACGATTCGATCTCGCCCGTCGCGCCGTCGGCGGCTTGCGCGGCCTTCAGCTGCGCGCGTTCGCTTTCCACCTTCTGCTTTGCGCGGTCCCACACGTCGTCGAGCAGTTGGTGCACGGCCTTGGGCTCTCGGGCCATGCGGTCGACGAGGGCGTAGTCGGCGAAGCTCTTGTAGCCGTGCAACTGGGCCTGTTCCTGGCGCAGCTCGATGATCTGCGCGATGAGCGGGCGGTTGTCGTGCTCGCCTGCATGCTCGCCGCGCGCGGCCCAGGCGCGCCACGCGGTCTCGCGCAGGTCGCGCCGCTGCGAGAAGGTGAGGAAGGGCACGATCAGCGAACGCGACAAGGTGATCGCGTAACCCTCGATGCCGCGCTCCTGCGCCGCCGATCGCGCGGCGCTGCGCACGAACTCGGGCAGGCCGGCCAGTTCGCCTTCCGTCTTCAGCACCAGCTGCCACGTCGATTCGTCGTGCAACACGTTCTGCCCGAAAGCCGTGGTGAGCTCGGCGAGTTTCTGTGTCACTTCCTTGTAGCGCTCCTGCGCCGCGGGCGCGAGCATGGCGCCAGCGCGCACGAAGTCCAGGTGCACGCGCTCCAGCAGGCGCAGTTGCTGGCTGGAAAGCCCGGCCTTCTGCCGCGTTTCGTGCACCGCCTGCACGCGCGCGAACAGCTTGCGGTGCATGTAGATCGCGCTCTCGTGCGCGGCCAGCGGCACCGCCATGCGCCGCTGCACGGCCTGCAGCTCGGGGTTGGTGTGCGAGTGGCACAGGTTGCTGAACAGCGCCTCGATGCGCGACAGGCGCGCACCGCTGCGGTCGAAGGCGGCCAGCGTGTTGTCGAAGCTCGCCGGTGCTGCGTCGTTCGCGATCGCGTCGAGCTCGTCGCGGTGTTCCTTCATCGCGACGTCGAACGCGGGTTCGAAGTGTGTGGGCTGAACGGATTCGAAAGGCGGGACGGCCCAGGCGCCGTGCCAGTCCTGCAGGAGGGGGTTGTCGTGTGTCATTACCAAAGTCCCGTTTCAATACGGATCGCGACTTCGCAATCCTCGAAGATCTCCAGCTTGGCGATGCGCACGCGCACACCGACCACGCCGGGCAGTTGCATGAGGCGGTGGGCCAGCTTGCCGATCAGGCTTTCGAGCAGGTTCACGTGCTCGGCCTTGCACTCCTCGATGATGATGCGGCGCACCTTGCGGTAGTCCAGCACGTGCTTGATGTCGTCGTCGCGCGGCAGCAGCGGTTGCGGGCCGAGGTTCAGTTCGGCGTCGACCATGATCGGCTGCGGCGAGGACTTCTCGTGGTCGAGGATGCCCAGGTTGGCCTCGAACTTCAGGCCGGTGAGGGTGAGGATCTGCTGGCCGGCCTTGCTCATTTCGTCTCGGGCATCAGGGAAAAGTCGCGGTCGAACTTCATCAGGTGCTGGCCGCCGTCCACCAACAGGGTGGTGCCGGTGATGGATGCGTTCTCCAGCGCGAAACGCACCGCCGCCGCCACGTCCTGCGGCGTGGACGAGCGCCCCAGCGGCGACAGGCGGTGCAACTGCTCGAACTGCGCCTGCGTCAGCATGTGGCTGGTGAGCGTGAGTCCGGGCGCGACGCCGACCACGCGCACCCGCGGCGCCAGCGCCAGCGCCAGCATCGTGTTCGCGGACTCGAGCGCGGCCTTGGACAGCGTGTAGCTCACGAAGTCGGGGTTGGTGTTCCAGAGTTTCTGGTCGAGCAGGTTCACGACCACGCCGCTGCCGTTGCGCGCCGACACGTGCTCGTGCAAGGCGGTGGCGAGCACGATGGGCGCGACGGTGTTGGTGCGCATGTGCGCGCGCAGCGAATCGGCGCCGAAGGTGGTGAACGAATCGTGCTGGAACAGCGAGGCGCTGTTGACCACGGCGTCCAGCGTGCCGAAGCGGCCGGCAACTTGCGGCACCAGCGCGCGCGCGGCGGCTTCATCGGCGAGGTCCGCGGCGAAGCTCTCGAAGCGCAGGCCCGGCGCCAGCTTCCGGCAGTCCTGCAGCGTCTGTTGCGCCTCGTCCGCGGAGCTGCGGTAGTGGACGGCCACCTGCCAGCCGCCGGCCGCCAGGCCCAGCGCGATCTCGCGGCCGAGCCGCTTGGCGGCGCCGGTGACGAGTGCGGTGCGGGCGGGGGCGTTCATTGGCGGACAATGCGGCGATGGCCGGCGAAACGCCCAGTGTAGCGAGGGAACTCGCGCAGATCCTGCGCGAGGAGATTGCCCGCGCCGGCGGCTGGCTGCCCTTCGACCGCTTCATGGCCTGGGCCTTGTACGCGCCGGGGCTCGGCTATTACGCCAATGCCTCGCGCAAGTTCGGCCAGATGCCCTCCTCGGGCAGCGACTTCGTCACCGCGCCCGAGATGACGCCGCTGTTCGCCCGGGCGCTGGCGGTGCAGCTGCGCGAAGCGCTGGACCGCACCGGCACGGACGAGGTCTGGGAATTCGGCGCCGGCTCGGGCGCGCTGGCCGAGCAGTTGCTCTACGAGCTGGGCGACCGCGTGCGCCGCTACACCATCGTCGACGTGTCGGCGACGCTGCAGCGCCGCCAACGCGAACGCGTGGCTGCCTTCGGCGACAAGGTGCAGTGGGCGCTGGAACTGCCCGAGCGCATGTCGGGCGTGGTGGTGGGCAACGAGGTGCTCGACGCGATGCCGGTCAAATTGCTGGCGCGCGTGGATGGCAAGTGGCACGAGCGTGCCGTGTCGTGCGGGGACGAGGGCTTCGTGTGGAACGACCAGCCCACCTTCCTGCGCCCGCCGGCGCCGATCGAGGGCGAGCACGATTACGTGACCGAGGTGCATGCGCAGGCCGAGGCCTTCGTGCGCACGCTGGCCGACCGGCTCGAGCGCGGCGCGGCCTTCTTCATCGACTACGGCTTCCCCGAGGCCGAGTACTACCACCCGCAGCGTTACATGGGCACGCTGATGACCCACCGCGGCCACATGGCGGACCCCGACCCGCTGACGCGCGTCGGCGAGAAGGACATCACGGCCCACGTGAATTTCACCGGCATCGCGATGGCGGCGCAGGAAGCCGGCCTGCTGGCTCTGGGCTTCACGACGCAGGGCCGCTTCCTGCTCAACTGCGGCATCGCGAAGTGGCTCGCCGAGGCCGACCTGCCCGATCGGGCGGCGGGGCACCGCCTGGTGGCGGAACACGAGATGGGCGAGCTCTTCAAGGTGATCGCCTTCCACAAGGGCGAGTGGTGGGACGCGATCTGTTTCAGCGAAGGCGACCGCACGGATCGACTGTAGTCGGGCAAACTCGCACGGATGATTCGCTGGTTCATCGTCGTCTTCCTCGCGTTGCTGCTCATCAACGCGCTCACGCCCTGGCTGCAGCGCGTCGGCTTCGGCAAGCTGCCGGGCGATTTCCGCTTCCGCTGGCTCGGGCGCGAATGGTTCCTGCCCGTCACCAGCACCATCGTCCTGAGCCTGCTCGTCAGCCTGGTCGCGAAGGTGATCTGACATGAAAGCTTGCATCGACATCGGCGGGACCAAGGTGGCGGTGAGCCTGAACAGCGGCGCGGGCCTGGAGCTCATCGCGCGGCGCAGCGAACCCACGGCCAAGGAAGGCACGAACGACGCGCTCGCGCGCCAGATCGTGCGCATGGTCGACGCGGCCTGCGCGGAAGTGGACCTCGCGCCGGGCTCGGTGGAACGCGCGGGCGTGTCGTCGTGCGGGCCGTTCGTGATGCGCCATGGCCTGATCGAGATCGCCGCGCCCAACATCTGCGGCGGCATCGCGGGCCCGGCGCGCGGCCTGCCCAACGACTGGAAGACCGCCTTGCTGGAAGCGCCGCTGCGCGAGCGCTTCCGCGAGGTGCGCGTGGAGAACGACTGCGTCGCGGCGCTGGAGGCCGAGCGGCGCTGGGGTGCGCTGCAGGGCTTCGACCACTGCGCCTACATCACCTGGAGCACGGGTATCGGCTGCGGCCTGTGCGTGGACGGCCACGTGCTGCGCGGCAAGAACGGCAACGCGGGCCATGCGGGCCACATGTTCGTCTCGGACGACACCGAGGCGCTGTGCGGCTGCGGCAACATCGGCGACGTCGAAGCGCTCACGGCGGGCAACGCGATCGCCCGCCGTTTCGGCGCCGATGCGCCGACGCTGTTCCGCCTGGCGCAGCAGGGCGATCGTGACGCCGACGCCAAGGTCGACGAGTTGTGCCGTGTGCTGGGCCGCGCCCTTTACAACCTCATCGCCACGCTGGACCTCGAGCGCATCAGCATCGGCGGCAGCGTGTTCTGGCACAACCGCGACTACCTGTTGCCCAAGCTGAAGTCGCAGGTGAGGGGCAAGTTGCCCGCCCTGACCGACGGCTGCGAGCTCGTGGGCGCGGGCCTGCAGGACAAGGTCGGCGACTACGCCGCGCTGGCCTTGCTGGTCTAGCCGCCGAGCGCGCGCGCCACGGCTTCCACGCGGGCGCGCTGGATCTTCTCGCCGACCTGCGGGCCCTTCAGGCCCTGCGCCTGCGCGCTTTCGGCGATCTCGTGCGTCGGCACTTCCTGCGCCGCGGCCAGCGCGCCTTGCAGGCGTGCCGCTTGGGGGTAGTCCTTCGCGCCGTGGCCGCGCGCGATGCACTCGCAAGCGAGCAGGACGGCGTCGAACCGCTGCGGCTTGCGGAAGGCATCGCAGTGTTCGAGCAGGCGCACCAGCGTTTCGGCGTCGGCCTGCCCGCTCGCGTCGACGTTGCCGTGCTCGCGCGCGACCACCTCGGCGAGCTCGCGGCACTCGGTGGGCACGCGCAGGCGCTCGCACACGCCGCGCAGCCCTTCGCCGAGGCCGTGCACGAGGCAGGCGAAGCGCACGGGCAGCGGGGCGTCGCGGTGCGCCGCTTCGGCCAGCACGCGCGCCAGCGCCGCGTCCCAGCGCGCATCCAGCTCCGGCAGCAGCCGCGCCAGCGCGCCGCATTCGCGCAGCACGTCGAACATGCGGGCCGGCTCGCGCTCCATCAGGCCGCGCGCGAATTCCTGCCACACCCGCTCGGCCACCAGGGCGTCGGCCTCGCCGGCATCGACCATGCCGCGCATCAGGTGCAGCGTCTCCGGCGCCACGCGGAAGTCGCTGAAGCGCGCAGCGAAGCGGGCCAGCCGCAGGATGCGCACCGGGTCTTCGCGGAAAGCCTCAGTCACGTGGCGCAGCACGCGGGCCTTCAGGTCGCGCTGGCCCTGGAAGGGGTCGACGATGCGGCCCTGCGGGTCCTGCGCCATCGCGTTGATCGTGAGGTCGCGGCGCGCGAGGTCCTGCTCCAAGGTCACCGTCGGCTCGGCGTGGAAGGCAAAGCCGTGGTAGCCGCGGGCGGTCTTGCGCTCGGTGCGCGCCAGCGCGTACTCCTCGCGCGTCTCGGGATGCAGGAACACCGGGAAGTCCTTGCCCACCGGCAGGAAGCCTGCGGCGATCAATTGCTGCGGCGACGCGCCGACCACCACCCAGTCACGGTCGTTGACGGGCAGGCCGAGCAAGGCATCGCGCACCGCGCCGCCGACGATGTAGGTCTGCATGCACGGCAGTTTACGGCTGCTGCAACCTCTTCCAAACAGACCGGGCGCGTTCGGCCATCTCCGGCGGCGCGGGCGGCAGCGGCAGGCGGCAGTCGCCGACGTCCATGTCCAGCGCGCGCAGCATGGCCTTCACCGACATCGAGAACACGCTGGCGTCGCTGTTGCTGAACTCGAACGACTCCTGCAGCTGCGCCTGGATGCGCATGGCCTGCTGCAGGGCGCCGCGCTCGAGCGCGGCGAACATGCGCTGGAACCAGGGCCCGGTCCAGTGCGTATTGGTGCCGACGAGGCCGACGGCGCCGACGGCCGCGAGCGGCAAGGTGTACGCATCGTCACCCGAGTAAAGGTCGAAGTGCTCGCCCGCCTGCGCGACGAGCGCGGCCGCCGCGGGCGGGTCGCCCGTCGCGTCCTTGAACGCGACGATGTTCGGTACTTCCCGGAACAGGCGCACCAGCACCTCGCGCGCGATGCGGCGCCCGGTGCGGGTGGGCACGTCGTACAGCATCACCGGGAGGTCCGTGGCCGCGGCGGCGGCGCGGTAGTGCGCCTCGATGCCGGCCTGCGGCGGGCGGTTGTAATAGGGCGACACCAGCATCACGCCAGCTGCGCCCCAGGACTTCGCGGCGCGCGTGAGGGCGACCGTGTGCGCCGTGTCGTAGGTGCCCGTGCCCGCGATCACCGGAACCGTCACGGCTTCGCTCACGGCGCGCACGAGATCGGCGCGCTCGGCGTCGGAAAGCGTGGGTGCTTCGCCGGTCGTCGCCGCCAGCACCAGGCCGTCACTGCCGCGTTCGGCCAGCCATCGCGCCAGCCGGCGCGCCGCGTCGAGGTCCAGGCGCGACTCGCGGTCGAAGGGCGTGACCATCGCCGTCAGCACGCGCCCCCAGCGGCGCGGCCGGCGAATGGCCGGTTCGCCGCTCACCGGGAGGCCCGGTAGGGCTCATCCTCCGCGACGAATTTTTTTTCGAGCAGTGCGTCGTCGATCCAGGCCTTCACGCCCGGCAGCGCGATGACGCGCCGCACGTAGTCGGTGATGTGGCCCGGCACCGGCAGCGCGTAGTTCTTGATGCGCATGCACACCGGCGCGAAGAAGGCGTCGGCGATGCTGAACTCGCCGAACAGCATGGGGCCCTTGTTCTGCTCCAGCAGCTCGGTCCACATCTGCACGATGCGCTGCACGTCGGCCCGCACGCCGGGCTTGTCGCGCCAGACCACGGCGCCGGCTTCGTGCAGCGACGCTTCGACGTTCATCGGACAGGCGCCGCGCAGGGCGGAGAAGCCCGAGTGCATCTCGCAGCAGACGCTGCGTGCGCGTGCGCGCTTCTTCGCGTCCTGCGGCCACAGCTGCTTTTCCGGGAACTTCTCCGCGACGTACTCCGCGATGGCAAGCGAATCCCACACGACGAAGTTGCCGTCGACCAGCGCCGGCACGCGGCCGGCGGGGTTGACCTTGAGGATGGCCTGCTTGAAGTCGGAGTTCGGGTCGTTGAAGGTGTCGAACTCGACCAGGTGTTCCTGGAACGGGATGCCGGCCTGCTTGAGCAGAACCCCCGCGCGCATGGACCAGGACGAGTAGTTCTTGTTGCTGATGTAGAGCTGGAGCATGGCTGCCCTCCGGTTTGGGATGCGAGGATGCTAGCCAGCCGTCGCGCGCGGATTGATGCAAAAAAACCGCGCGATTGATGCCGCGCGAACCTAGGGTAGTTCCGTATTCGACGGCGGCTGCGCCGCGTCCCGCGGGCCCACGATGCCCAGCCGCGCCTTCAGCGACTGCGGCTGCCCGGTGAGGATGGCCGCATACATCGTGGTGTTGGCCAGCACCTTCTTCACGTAGTCGCGCGTCTCCGAGAAGGGCACGTTCTCGGCCCACGCGGCCGCCTCCACCGCCGAGCCGTTGCGCCACGCGCGCGGGCGGCTCGGGCCCGCGTTGTAGGCCGCTGCGGCGAGCGGCATGGAGCCGCCGAAGTCGTCCAGCACGAGCTTGAGGTAGCCCGTGCCGATCGCGATGTTGGTGTCGCGGTCCGTCAGCTGGTCGACCGTGAAGTTGTTCAAGCCGATCTTGCGCGCCGTCCAGCGCGCGGTGGCCGGCATCACCTGCATCAGGCCCGAAGCCCCGACGTTCGAGCGCGCGTCCATGACGAAGCGGCTTTCCTGGCGGATCAGGCCGTACACGTACGCCGGGTCCAGCGCGATCTCCTGCGCGCGCTTGACCACCGCGTCGCGGAACGGCATGGGGAAGCGCTGGTCGACGTCGATCTCGCCCTTGGTGCGCTCGCTCGTGTTGATGCAGCGGTCCCAAACCTCCTTGTCGCACGCGAACTGGGCCGCGGCGAGCAGGCCGCGGTCGGTCAGGCCGCCGGCGGTGTGCAGGTTGGTCGTGTAGTTCCACTCGCGCACGCCCTCCGGCCGGATGCCGAGTGCGATCGCGTAGACCGCGCGGTTCAAGCCCGCGTTCAGGCGCGCGGCTTCCTTTTCATCCGGCGTGAGCGGGGTGGGCTTGATCGGGACGACCACCTTCTGCCCCAGCTCTTCCAGCGCCAGCATCTCGTAGAAGCCGCGCACGGATGCGATCGATTGCAGCAGCTTCGTGGCCTCCAGCTTGCGGTCGTCGCCGCCGCGCGCCAGCAGCGCACGCGCCTTCCAGTAGACCCAGGTGGGTTCGGCGCGCGCCTCCTCGCTCATCGCGTTGATCGTGTCGTGCACCAGCTGCCACTGCGGGCCCTTGGGCCAGCGCAACGCGGCGCGCACCTTCCACGCCAGCATGTCGTCGGTGAGGTCGCGGTCGCGCGAGGCCTTCGCGAAGTAATCCAGTGCATCGTTCGACAGGCGCTGCGCCGCCTGCTTGCCGATCACGCCCCACAGCCAGTTGCGCTCCTCGGGCGCCAGCTGAGGGCCCCATTTCGAATCGAGCTGGTTGGCGGCGTTCTCGAGGTCGGTCGACGACAGCTTGATCAGCGCCAGCGAGATCATCTCCTTGCGCGCCTTGCGCAGCACCGTGATGCGGCTGGTGAGGAAGCGCGTCGGCGTGGCGTTGAGCTCGTTGAACAGCGGCAGCGCATCGGGCGCGGCCATCAGCACGGCCTGCTGCGCGGCGCGCGGGCGGTTGGCCTCCAGCGCCAGGCGTGCGCGGTGCCAGACGTCGTCGCCCTTGAGCACCTGCGCGGCCGCCAGCGCGCAGCCGTCGTCGGCCTCGCGCTGCGCGTACCAGAGCTTGCGCACCTCGTCGGCGATCGCCTGCGTGCCGCCTTCCTTCGACGCCTTCACGAAGAGCGCGTAGCAGCGCACCTCGCGGTCGTCGTTCATGCGGTACTTGGGGTACTCGGCCTCGAAGGCCGCCCAGTCGCGCCGCTGGCCCAGGAGCAGCAGCCAGTCGTTGCGCAGGCGGTCCTCCTGGTAGGTTCCGGCGTACTTCGTGAAAAAGTCCTGCACTTCCTGCGGCTGCGCGGTGTCCAGGCGCACGCGCAGCTCCCAGTACGCCACCCATGGCTCGAGCGCATGGCCCTGCGCCTGCGGCAGCAATTGCGCCAGGCGCACGCGGTTGCGCTGGTTCCACGCCTGGTAGGCGTCGAGGACGGCCGCCTCGCCCTTCGGGGCCTGCGCCCCGGCGCCCCCGACGAGCAAAGAGGCGATCAGTGCCAAAATCCTTGCGAACATCACCGTCTCATTATGGACAAGTCGGAACAGAAGAAGGCCTTGCGCAAGCAGCTCGTCGCCGAGCGGCAGGCGTGGGGCGGGCGCCTGGCGGCCTGCGACCAGCTCCAGCAGGTGATGCGCATCTGGCTGGTGGGCCGCAAGGACACCGCCATCGGCGCCTACTGGCCGATCAAGGGCGAGTTCGACCCGCTGCCCGCCTTGCACCGCTGGAAGGAAGACGGCGAGCTGCTGGACGAACCGCAATTGCGCCGCATCGGCCTGCCGGTCGTCGACAAGCTGCATGGGACCCTGAAGTTCCACGCCTGGTTCCCCGGCTGCCCGATGGAAGAGGACGCGTACCGCATCCCGAAGCCGAAAGACACGGAAGTCATCCATCCCACGCTGCTGTTCGTCCCCTGCGTGGGCTACGGGCCGGGTGGCTACCGCCTGGGCTACGGCGGCGGCTTCTACGACAAGACGCTCGCCCAGCTGCGGCCCAAGCCGTTCACCGTGGGCCTGGGCTTCACGAACGGCTTCGTCGACGACTTCGAGCCCGAGCCGCACGACGAACCGCTCGATGCGATCCTGAACGAGAACGGCGTGGTGTGGCCGATCTAGGCTGCTGACAGCGCGGTTTTGATGGCGGGGGTATGCTCCGCCCCTCTTTCGCCGTCCCCATGTCCCTGTACCGCCTCATCGGCGGCTTCCTGCGCCGCCACTGGACCTCGTATGCCTCGTCGGGCCTGATGCTCGCGGGCATCGCGTGCCTGATCGTGTGGATCCCGCGCCAGATCGGGCACCTGGTCGATGGTCTCGCCGCGCACACGCTGGGCACCGACGAACTGCTGTTCGAGCTCTCGAAGCTCGTGGGCGCGGGCGTCATCGTGTACTTCCTGCGCGTGGGCTGGCGCCTGAAGCTATTTGCCGCGGCCTACCAACTGGGCGTGGAGCTGCGCCAGCGCCTGTACGCGCGCCTGTCGCTGCAAGGGCCGCACTTCTTCCAGAAGCAGCGCACCGGCGACCTGATGGCGCTGGCCACCAACGACATCGACGCGGTGGAGATGGCAGCCGGCGAGGCGATGCTGGCCGGCTTCGACGGCTCGCTCACGCTGGTGCTGGTGGTGGCGATGATGGCGCTGGGCGTCGACGCGCGGCTAGCCGCCTTCGCGCTGCTGCCGTTCCCTTTCATGGCGTGGAGCTTCTGGTGGATCTCGCGCCACGTGCACGCCTCGTGGCGCCTGTCGCTCGACAGCTTCGGTTCGCTCAACGACCACGTGCAGGAGACGCTGTCGGGCGTGCGCACCGTGCGCGCGCTGGGGCTGATGCCGCGCACGCAGGCGCAGTTCTCCAAGCTCGCCACGGCGGCAGCCGACGCGAGCTTCGACGCGCAGCGCTGGGAAGCGTCGTACGAGCCGGCGGTGGGCTTCACGCTCAGCGCCGCCATGGTGCTCACGCTGGGCGTGGGCGGCTGGCTGGTGTGGCACAACGAATTGACGGTGGGCCAGCTCACGAGCTTCTCGCTGTACCTCGGGCAATTGATCTGGCCGATGTTCGCGGCGGGCTGGGTGCTGTCGCTGCTCGAGCGCGGCAAGGCCGCCTGGGCGCGCCTGCAGCCGGTGCTGGATGCGCCGCTGTCCATCGACGACCACGGCACGATTCCCCGCGTCGCGCCCGGCCCCATCGCCGCGCGCGAGCTGCATTTCAGCTACCCGGGGCAGCAGAAGGCCGCGCTGGCGGGCGTCGCGTTCGACCTGCCGGCGGGCCGCACGCTGGGCTTGGTCGGCCCGACGGGCGCAGGCAAGTCCACGCTGGTCAAGCTGGTGCTGCGCCACTACGCGCCGCAGGCCGGCACGCTGCAATGGAACGGCGTCGACCTGCAGGACTACACATTGGCCGCGCTGCGCGGCGCCATCGCGTGGGTGCCGCAGGAGGCCTTCCTCTTCTCGGCAACGGTCGCGGACAACATCGCGCTGGCCAGGCCCGGCGCGTCGCGCGAGGACATCGAGAAGGCCGCGCGGCTGGCGGCCGTGCACGAGGACATCCTGCGCCTGCCCAGTGGCTACGAGACGCCGGTGGGCGAGCGGGGCGTCACGCTCTCGGGCGGCCAGCGCCAGCGCGTGGCCATCGCGCGGGCGCTGCTCGCGGATGCGCCGCTGCTGCTGCTCGACGACGCCCTGTCCGCCGTCGACACCGACACCGAGGCGCGCATCCTCGCGCACCTGCGCGAAACGCGCGTGGGCCGCACGGTGGTCATCGTGAGCCACCGCCTGAGCGCCGTCGCCGATGCGGACCACACGCTGGTGCTGCACGGCGGCCACCTCGTCGAACAGGGCGACCACGCAGCGCTGCTGGCCCAGGGCGGCTGGTACGCGCGGCAGTGGCGCTACCAGCAATTGCAGGCGAGCCTCGATGCCAGCTGAATCGATTTCGACCCCCGGCCTGCCCAGCGCACCGAAGGACCGCCGCCGCACGCTGGGCGATGCTGCGACGCTGTTGCTGCGCGCGGCCGAGCCGGACCGCACGCACCTGGTCCACGGCATCTTCTGGCTGCTCGTCGCCGCGGGCCTGGAAGCGCTGGGCCCGCTGATCGGCAAGACCTTCATCGACCGCTTCCTGCTGCCGCACGACGCGAACATCCCGGCGATCGCGGGCCTGTTGCTCGGCGCGCTGGTTGCGGGCGCGGTGGCGAGCTGGCTGCGCTACCTGCAGCTCACGCGGCTCGCGGGCCTGGCGATGCGCTCCGTGCAGCGTATCCGCGAGGACGTGTACGGCCATGTGCTGCGCCTGCCCATGAGCTTCTTCGACAAGGCCATCATCGGGCAGATCGTCAGCCGGGTGACGAACGACACCGAGGCGGTGAAGACGCTCTACGTGCAGGTGCTGTTCGTGATGCTGGACAGCGTGATCGTGCTGACCGGCGCGCTGATCGCGATGGTGTGGCTCGATTGGCGCCTGATGCTGATCGTCGCCACGCTGGTGCCGGCGGTGATCCTGATCGTCGCGGGCTACCAGAAGCTGTCGGCCCCCGCGGTGACGCGCTCGCGCGAGCTGCGCAGCGAGCTCAACGCGCAGATGGCCGAATCGATCGGCGGCATGCCGGTGCTGCAGGCAAGCAACGCCGGCCAGCGTTTCGGCGAGCGCTTCGCGGCGGTCAACGAAGGCCACTACCAGTCGCGCCAGCGCGAGCTGCGCGCCAACGCGTGGCTGCTGCGGCCGGTGCTGGACCTGCTGAACGTGATCCTGCTGGCCACCGTGATCGGCGTGTTCGGCTACCGCGGCCAGTCGGCGGCGATGACGGCGCTGGAGGTGGGCGTGCTCTACGCCTTCATCAATTACATCGCCCGCGTGGTGGAGCCGCTGATCCAGATCACCATGCAGTTCTCGCAATTGCAGCAGGCGATGGTGGGCGCGGCGCGCGTGCATGCGCTGTTGAAGGAAGCGGAGACGCCGGTGGCCGCCGAGCACGGCCGCGTGACCGAAGGCGCCATCGCCATCGAGCACCTGACCTTCGCCTACAACCCCGGCCACCCGGTGCTGCACGACCTGGACCTGCGCATCGCGCCCGGCAGCTTCCACGGCATCGTCGGCCATACCGGCAGCGGCAAGAGCACGCTGATGTCGCTGCTGCTGCGCTTCTACCCGGCGCCGGCGGGCAGCATCCGCATCGACGGCACGCCCATTGCCGACATCGGCGAGGACCACTTCCGCGACGCCATCGGGCTGGTGCCGCAGGACCCGTTCCTGCTGGCGGCCAGCGCGCGCGAGAACATCGCGATGGGGCGCAACATCAGCGACGCCGAAGTCGAGGCCGCCGCGCGCGCCGCGCATGCGCACGGCTTCATCGGGCAGCTCGAGCGCGGCTACGACACGCCGCTGGGCGAGGGCGGTGCGCGCCTGTCGGTGGGGCAGAAGCAGCTGGTGGCCATTGCCCGCGCACTGGCCGGACAGCCGCGCATCCTGTTCCTCGACGAAGCGACGTCGCACATCGATTCCGAAACCGAGCAGATCGTGCAGCGCGCACTCAACGAATTGCGCGGCAAGGTCACCATCGTCGCCATCGCGCACCGCCTGTCCACGATCCGCGACGCCGACCGCATCGTGGTGCTGAACCACGGCCGCATCGCCGAGATGGGGACGCACGGCGAACTGATGGCGGTGGACGGCGGCCTGTACCAGCGCCTGTACCTGCTGCAGCAGCTGGAAGAGGAAGACGAGACCGGCGCGGCCTAGTCGAGCATGTCCACCGTGTCCGGGTCGGGCACCTCGCCGATGGACTTGCGCGTGAGCTTGCTTTGCACCATGAGCCAGTCGCAGAAGCCCTTGATCTCCGGGCGGTTGCCGCTGCGCGGGCCGATCACCAGCCAGTAGGCCATCGGCGAATCCATGCGGTGCGAAGGCAGCGGTTCGACCAGGTCGCCGTTGGCCAGCGACTCGGCCACCATCGGCAGGCGTGCCAGCACAACGCCCTGGCCGGTGAGCGCCGCCTGCACCATCTGGTAGGCGTAGTTGAAATAGAGCCAGCGCTTGGGCTGCAGCTTGGTCAGGCCGTTCTCGTCGAACCAGCGCCGCCACGTGAGCCACTCCAGGTGCGTGGAATGCGCATCGCCGGCTTCGATCAAGGTGAAGTTGGCCAGGTCCGTCGGCTTCTTCAGCGACGCGCCCTTGAGCAGCCAGGGGCTGGCCACGGGCGTGAGCTGTTCGCCGAACAGGCGGATGGCGTGCGGCGGCATCGTGGCCATGGGGCCGTAGCGCAACGCCAGGTCGACGTCGGCCACTTCCAGGTCCAGCGTGTTGTCCGAGGCGTCGATGCGAATGTCGATGTCCGGGTGGTCGCGCTGGAACTGCTCCAGCCGCGGGATCAGCCACATCGACGCGAACGACGCGAAGGTGGTGAGCGCGACGGCGCGCCGGCCGGCGCTCTGGCGAATCTGGCGCACCGCGCTGTCGATGCGCGGCAGCGAGCTCGTCACCGCCAGCAGCAGTTGCGCGCCGGCGCTGGTCAGTTCCACCGCGCGCGTGTGGCGCAGGAAGAGCGGCACGCCCACTTCTTCCTCCAGCGCCTGGATCTGGCGGCTGACGGCCGATTGCGTGAGCGCCATCTCTTCGGAGGCGGCGCGGAAATTGAGATGGCGGGCGACGGCCTCGAAGGCGCGCAGGTAGCCGGCCGAGATCGGCCGGGTCCTCAGGTGCGTTTGCGAGTACTGCATGCGTGCTGTCAGGGTGTCCGTTCTTGTCAGCAGGATGCCAGGGATTGATGCGGATAGCGAATCAATAGCGTACCGGGATTTCATTGGACTGCCAAGGGAGCAGCGACGATCATTCAATGCCGAAACGTCACTGACCCCGATCCAAGGAGAACCCCATGGCGATGCCGCAAGTCTCTGCTCTCACCCCCCGCTGCGCCGAGCCCGCGCTGCCCGGCACGTGGAAGCTCGCACCCGGCCGCGCGATCACGCTGGAGCCGCGCGAGGCCGGGGTTTTCAAGGTCGCCCACGGGCAGCTGTGGGCCACGTTCGACGGCCCGCATGCCGGCCGCCTGGACGAATCCGGCGACTTCTTCCTCGGCGCCGGCCAGACCATGCGCCTGCAGCCGGGCCAGCGCCTCGTCGTCGAAGCGTGGAACGAAGGCTGCCCCGCGTATTTCAGCTGGGACCCGGTCGTCGTCCCCGTGCACCGCATGCAATGGGCCGACATCGTGCAGCCGCTGTCCGACCTGCGCCTGGCGCTGGTCTTCGGCGGGCACGCGGTGGCGCGCCTGTTCACCGGTGTCGGCCAGATCGGCTGGCAGTCGCTGTTCGGGCCGCGCATTTCCGCCGAAGAGCGGGTTTGCACGCGCCACGGCGTGGGAGCGTAAATAATCGGGCCCCATGGCCCGTCCCAAGTCTTCGCAACACGAGCTGCGCCGCGACGAGATCCTCGACGTCGCGGCGCAGTGCTTTGCGGACAAGAGTTACCACGCCGCCAGCATGAACGACATCGCCGCGGCCTGCGGCACGTCGAAGGCGCGGCTGTACCACTACTACGAGAGCAAGGAAGCGATCCTGTACGACCTGCTGGACCGCTATACGCAGCGCCTGCTCGCGGTGATCGGCCAGGTCGAGGCGACGGCGCAGCGGCGCAACCTCGACGACCGCGCGGCCCTGCATGAACTGGTGCGCTCGTTCCTCGAGGAGTACGAGCACTCCGCCACCCGCCATGCCGCGCTGCTGCACGACACCAAGTTCCTGGGCGACACGCAGCGCGACGCCATCCTCGACCGCCAGCGCGACGTCGTCGCGGCCGTGACGCGCTTCCTGCGCCGCGCCTATCCCCAGCGCGTGACGGCGGCCAACCAGACGCCGGCCACGATGATGCTGTTCGGCATGATCAACTGGACCTTCACCTGGCTGCGCCCGGGCGGTGCCATGAGCTATTCGCAGTTCGCCGAGGAGGTCATCGCCATGCTGGAGAAGGGCCTGGCCGCGTGACCGACCTTCACGTGGTGGTGATGGGCGTGGCCGGCTGCGGCAAATCGGAAGCGGGGCAGCGCATCGCGCAGGCGCTGCAACTGCCGCTGGTCGAAGGCGATGCCTTCCATCCGCCTTCGAACATCGCCAAGATGCGCGCCGGCACGCCGCTTGCCGACGAGGACCGCGCCGGCTGGCTCGATGCGCTGGCGCGCGAACTCGCCGCGCAGCCCCAAGGTGCAGTCCTCACCTGCTCGGCGCTCAAGCGCGCCTACCGTGAGAGGCTGCGGGCGGCCGTGCCTGCGTTGAAGTTCGTCCACCTGGCCTTGCCGGTCGAAGAAGCCCAGCGCCGCGTCGCGTCACGGCCGGGCCACTTCATGCCGCCGAGCCTGGTGGCGAGCCAGTTCGCGGCACTAGAGGACCCGGCTGGCGAACCCGGAGTCGTCACGGTCGATGCGACCCGGCCGCTGGAAGACGTGGCCGCACAGGCCGTCGCCGGACTGCTCAGATTCAACAATCCGTAATCGATTACGTTTAGGTAAAATCGGCGTTTTACGGAGACGCGCGTGTCCAAAGCCTTCGCCAGCCAGGCCGACCTGGCCGACAAGAAGATCACCTTCGAGCAACTGAGCGCCCACTGCTGGGCGTACACCGCCGAGGGCGACCCCAATTCGGGCGTGATCATCGGCGAGAAGTTCATCATGGTGAGCGACGCCACCGCCACGCCGGCCATGGCGCGCGACCTGATCGCGCGCATCCGCGAGGTCAGCGACAAGCCGATCAAGTACGTGCTGCTCACGCACTACCACGCCGTGCGCGTGCTGGGCGCCAGCGCCTACTTCGACGAGGGCGCGACCGAAGTGATCGCGAGCCAGGGCACCTACGAGCTGATCGTCGAGCGCGGCAAGGAAGACATGCAGTCGGAGATGGAGCGCTTCCCGCGCCTGTTCCGCAACGCCGAGTCCATCCCCGGCCTGACCTGGCCGACGCTGGTCGTCGACGGCAAACTCACCGTCGACCTCGGCGGGGTGAAGGTCCAGATCTGGCACCCGGGCGCCGGCCACACGCGCGGCGACACCATCGCGTGGGTCGAGGAGGAGAAGGTGCTGTTCTCCGGCGACCTGGTCGAATACGAAGCGGGCGTCTACACCGGCGACGCGCACCTGGAGGAATGGCCCGCCACGCTGGAGGCGCTGCGCGCCTTGCGCGCCGAGGCGATCGTGCCCGGCCGCGGCGAAGCGATGAAGGGCAATTCCGCGGTGAACAAGGCGCTCGACTACACCAAGCGCTGGGTCGAGACGCTGTTCACCGCTGCCAAGGAAGCCGCCGCGAAAGGCATGGACCTGAAGGCCGCCATGGCGCACACGCGCAAGTCCATGGACCCGGTGTTCGGCCACGTCTTCATCTACGAGCACTGCCTGCCCTTCGACGTGAGCCGTGCCTACGACGAAGCGCGCGGGATCAAGAACCCGCGCATCTGGACGGCCGAAAGGGACCAGGAGATGTGGGCCTCGCTGCAAGCATGAGCTTGTAGGCGCTGTCCGACTCTGCCGTCGTCCGCGCGACGACAGCAAGGTTGGGGTGCGCCACTTAAGCTGCCTCTCGCACCACCCGAGAGGAGCCACCATGTCCCAGACCCCCCGCATCCTGCAGCAGCAGCCGGAGCGCGAGAGCGACCGCGAGCAGCAGCAGTCCGGCTCGACCGAGTTCCAGGGCGACAAGCCGCAGGGCCGCCAGCAGCAGATGGGCGAAGGCAGCTACGAGGGCACGCGCGACTACAACCAGCGCACCGAGGAATTCCTGAAGACGCACGACGTCGAGAAGGAAGCCGAGGCCGCCAAGCCGAAGTCCGAGCAGGAAGCGCGCGACATGGAGCAGGCCGAGGAAGAGGGCAAGTCCCACTCCAAGGGCGAGAAGTAGGCCCCGTTCGGGCCATCGCGCGCGGCATGGCCCGCGGCGGATAATCCGCCGCATGCAATCCATCGACGTCGTCATCATGGCGGCCGGCATGGGCACGCGGATGAAGAGCCGCAAGCCCAAGGTCCTGCACCGCCTCGCCGGCCGGCCCCTGCTCGCGCACGTGATCACCACCGTCGACGCGCTCGACGCGCGCAGCGTGGTCGTCGTCACCGGCAGCGGCGCGGACCAGGTCGAAGCGGCCGTGGCCCAATGGCCGCACAAGGCCCGCACCGCGTTCGTGCGCCAGGAGCCGCAACTGGGAACCGGCCATGCGGTGCAGACGGCCGCGCCGAAAATCCCCGACGACGGCATCGCGCTCATCCTCAATGGCGACGTCCCGCTGATCGCGCCGGCCACCTTGCGAACCCTCGTGCAGGCCTGCGGCGGCGACCAGCTCGCGCTGCTGTCGATCGAGATGGCCGACCCCACCGGCTACGGCCGCATCGTGCGCGAAGGCGACGCCGTGGTCGGCATCGTCGAGCACAAGGACGCGAGCGCGAAGCAGCGCGAGATCCGCGAGGTCTACACGGGCTTCATGGCGGTCCCGACGAAACGCCTGAAGCCGTGGCTCGCGCGCCTGAAGAACGACAACGCACAGGGCGAGTACTACCTGACCGACGTCGTGGCGCTGGCCGTGCAGGAGGGCGCGCCGGTCGTCGCGGTGAAGGCCCCGAACCAGATGGAGGTGGATGGCGTGAACAGCCCGATCCAGCTAGCCGCGCTCGAGCGCACGCACCAGCGGCGCGAAGCCGAGCGCCTGATGGAAGCCGGCGTGCGCATCGCCGACCCGGCCCGCTTCGACGTGCGCGGCACGCTGGCCTGCGGCCAGGACGTGGAGATTGACGTCAACTGCGTCTTCGAAGGCCGGGTGACGCTGGGCGACGGCGTACGCATCGGCGCCAACTGCGTGATCGCGAACGCGACCATCGCGGCCGGCGCGGTGATCCATCCCTTCACGCACATCGACGGCGAGAAGGCGGGCGTGACCGTGGGCGAGGGCGCGCTGGTCGGCCCCTTCGCGCGCCTGCGCCCCGGCGCGCAGCTCGGCGCGGAGGTTCATATCGGCAACTTCGTCGAGGTGAAGAACTCGACGCTGGCCAAGGGTGCCAAGGCCAACCACCTCGCGTACCTGGGCGACGCCAGCGTGGGCGAGCGCGTGAACTACGGCGCGGGTTCCATCACGGCCAACTACGACGGCGCCAACAAGCACAGGACGGTGATCGAAGCCGACGTGCACGTGGGCAGCAACTGCGTGCTGGTGGCGCCGGTGGTGGTCGGCGCCGGCGGCACCGTCGGCGCGGGCTCGGTGATCACCAAGGATACGCCGCAGGGCGCGCTGTCCATCGCGCGCGGCAAGCAGGTGTCGCTCGCCAACTGGCAGCGGCCGAAGAAGGTCGAGAAGAAGTAGTCAGCGCGCCGGTCGCGGCATCGCGATGCGCGGCTCGAACTTCGCACGCTTCACGGAAAAGAACGCCTTGACGTTGCGCACGTTCGCATCGCTCGTGAACAGGCGCTGCGCCAGCTGCAGGTAGCCGGGCATGTCGCGGGTGTGGACGATGAGCACGAAGTCGGGGCCGGGCGACACGCGGTAGCACTGTTGCACCGCGTCGTCGCCGACCACGCGCGCCTCGAACGCTTGCAGTTCCTCGTCGCCCTGGCGCTCCAGCGTGATCTCGACGACCGCCTGCAGCCCGTGGCCCAGCACCGGGGCGAGCTTGTCCGGGTCCAGGAGGGCGACCTCGCGCGCGATCAGGCCGGCGTCGCGCAGGCGCTTCACGCGCCGCAGGCAAGTGGGCGGCGAGATGTGGACCTTGGCCGCCAGCATCTGGTTGGTCAGGGACGAATCGGCTTGGAGCTGGTCCAGAAGAGCCATGTCGATGCTGTCCAAGTCTTCCATATACTGATATTAGTCGGAATAAAATTCCTTGTCATCTCATACATGGAATAATGTTTCTTGAAATCCAGATAATAGAAGCCACATTTCGCGCTTAGGCTCCTACATTGCCTCGACCGCAGCAAACGTTCGGAGTTTTCCCATGTGTGGCATCGTCGGCGCCGTCTCCACGCGCAACATCGTTCCCGTCCTCGTCCAGGGCCTGCAGAGGCTCGAATACCGCGGCTACGACTCGTGCGGCGTGGCGGTCTACGCCGACGGCCTGAAGCGCGCGCGCAGCACCGATCGCGTCGCGACGCTCCTGAAGCAGGTGGAAGACGAGCACATCGAGGGCATGACCGGCATCGCGCACACGCGCTGGGCCACGCACGGTGCGCCGGCCGTGCACAACGCGCACCCGCACTTCAGCCACGGGCCCGGCGACGGCGCCAACAAGCGCGCGGGCCGCATCGCGCTCGTGCACAACGGCATCATCGAGAACCACTCGGAGCTGCGCGCGTCGCTGCAAAAGCGCGGCTACGGCTTCGACAGCCAGACCGACACCGAGGTGATCTGCCACCTGGTCGACAGCCTGTACGAAGGCGACCTGTTCGAAGCGGTGAAGGCGGCGACGAAGCAATTGCACGGCGCCTACGCGATCGCCGTCTTCTGCAAGGACGAACCGCACCGCGTGGTGGGCGCGCGCGCCGGCTCGCCGCTGGTGCTGGGCGTGGGCAAGGACAATGCCGAGAACTTCCTGGCCAGCGACGCGATGGCGCTGGCCGGCGTGACCGACCAGATCGTCTACCTGGAAGAAGGCGACGTGGTCGACGTGCAGCTGGGCAAGTACTGGGTGGTCGGCGCCGACCACAAGCCGACCACGCGTCCCGTGAAGACGGTGGTCGCGCACAGCGGCGCGGCCGAACTGGGCCCCTACCGCCACTACATGCAGAAGGAAATCTTCGAGCAGCCGCGCGCGGTGGCCGACACGCTCGAAGGCGTGCAGGGCATCACGCCGGAGCTCTTCGGCGACGGCGCGCACCGCGTGTTCAAGGAAGTCGAGCAGGTGCTGATCCTCGCGTGCGGGACCAGCTACTACGCGGGTTGCGCGGCGAAGTATTGGCTCGAGGGCATCGCGAAGATTCCCACGCAGGTCGAGATCGCCAGCGAGTACCGCTACCGCGACACCGTGCCGCACCCCGGCACGCTGGTCGTCACCATCACGCAGTCCGGCGAGACGGCCGACACGCTCGCCGCGTTGCGCCATGCGCAGTCGCTGGGCATGAACAAGACGCTCACCGTGTGCAACGTCGCCACCTCGGCGATGGTGCGCGAGTGCAAGCTGGCCTACATCACGCGCGCCGGCGTGGAGATCGGCGTCGCGTCGACGAAGGCGTTCACGACACAGCTCGCCGGCCTGTTCCTGCTCACGCTCGCGCTCGCCCAGGTCAAGGGGCGCCTGACGGAGGAACAGGAGGCCGGGCACCTCAAGGCCATGCGCCACCTGCCGTCGGCGCTGGCGGCCGTGCTGGCGCTGGAGCCGCAGGTCATCGGCTGGGCCGAGCAGTTCGCGGACAAGGAGCATGCGCTGTTTCTCGGCCGCGGCCTGCACTACCCGATCGCGCTCGAAGGTGCGCTCAAGCTCAAGGAGATCACCTACATCCACGCCGAGGCCTACTCGGCGGGCGAGCTCAAGCACGGCCCGCTCGCGCTGGTCACGAGCGAGATGCCGGTGGTGACGGTGGCGCCGAACGACGCGCTGCTGGAAAAGCTCAAGAGCAACATGCAGGAAGTGCGCGCGCGCGGCGGGGTGCTGTACGTGCTGGCGGATGCCGATTCGAAGATCGAGTCCGAGGAAGGCATCCACGTGATCCGCATGCCGGAGCACTACGGGCCGCTCAGCCCGATGCTGCACGTGGTTCCGCTGCAGTTGCTGGCGTATCACACGGCGTGTGCGCGCGGCACGGACGTCGACAAGCCACGCAACCTGGCCAAGAGCGTCACGGTCGAGTAATCACGCGCTCCGACTCGCCGAGTCGGTGTTCTCCGACAACGTCCTCCCCGCTGAAGACGTTTGATGGAGTGTCACCACTCGGGAGAAACCGACATGAGAGCCACAGCCATCTTCGCCGCCGCCGCGCTGGCGTTCGGCACCGCCGCCCTGGCGCAACAGGCCGACAAGACGTCGCGCACGGAGAATTCCGCCAGCGCCGACACGATCCGGCCCGCCGACGACGCGCAGCGCACCAAGAGCGCCGTGAAGAACCTCGGCCAGAAGACGCGCAACGCCATGCACCGCGCGGGCGACAAGATCCGCCACGTCGCGAAGAACGACAAGCACCCCGACAAGCACGCCCGTGCCGAGCGCCACCACCGCGACGACACGCGCGCGATGGGCGCGCCGGGCCGCGACACGCGCGACAACGACATGACTCGCCGCCAGCGCATGGACGCCGCGTACGAGAACTGGAAGTCGCGCCAGAAAAACGGCTAAGCCGCGCGCCACGGCTGGGCAGCCAAATTGACATCGCCTCGCGCGGTGTTAGGCTGCCCGCATGAGCGAACCCTCTTCCACGACGAGCGCCGCGGCCGAAGCCGCGCGCTACGCCCTGCTGCGGCGCCTGGCGCCCTCGATGCGGCACCACCTCGTCGTCAACCTGCAGCCCATCGGCATGGTCTACGAGATCATGGACCGGCGGCTGCGCGCGCCCGAGCCGAATTACGCCGAGGTGAAGGAGGGCGCGGGCAAGATCAGCGGCTATGCACGCGCGGCGCTCGCCTCCTGCATCGACGTCGTGACCTGGCTCGCGCCGGACGAGGCGGCGCGCTGCACGGCCGAACAGGGCATCGCCGAATGCCTGTCGCTGATTGCCACCGGCTTCACCTTCCGCGGATTCAGCCTGCGTGACGCAGGCGGTGCGGTGGCGGGCGAGGTGCGGCGTGCGTCGTTCCGCAACGTCGTCACGGGCGCCTTCCTCTGGCTGAGCGACGAACATGCACCCCCCGCGCAGATCGCGATCGGCGCCGAGGCCGCGAACGACGGCCTGGTGATCTCGCTGTCGCTCACGCCCGTGGAGGGTGAACCCGGCTTCGGGAACCCGCCGACCTACCGCCCCATTACGTGGGCCGATGTTGAGGCGCTCGCGGCGGGCGACCGCGTGGCCGTCGTGCGCCAGGGTAGCGGCGTGCGCATCACCTTGCCTTGGGCGCTGGCGAGCGCCTGAGCGGCCGCGCCGCTTTCTCCACCAGACCCGGCACCACGCCGGGCAATTCGCGCGCGAGGTAACCGACGGCGCCGACGCTGCGCGCGAGCGTGCGGCCGGCGAGCGCGTGCAGGACAACGCCCCACGCGCAGGCTTGCTCCAGCGTCGCGCCGCGCGCCGCGAAGCCCGCGATGAGGCCGGCGAGCACATCGCCCGAACCTGACGTGGCCAGGCCCGGGTGCCCGCCGTCGTGGCGCCAGCCGCCGCCATCGGGCGTGGCGACGAGCGTCGCCGCACCCTTGAGAGCCACGGACGCATTCCACTGCGCGCTCGCGCGCCGCGCCACCGATTCGGGATCGCGTGCGATCGCCTCCTTGGCGATGCCGGTGAGGTGCGCCATCTCGCCGGCGTGCGGCGTCACCAGCACCGGTTGCTCGAACCGGCCCATGGCCGCTACCGCATCCATCGCCCCGGCGTCGAGCACCACCGGGATGCCGCGGCACAGCGCGAGCAGCTGCACGATGAAGGGCACGCAGGCCTCGGGGTCCATCAGGCCGGGGCCGACGAGCACGGCTGCTGCGCCTTCGAGCGAATCGGCGAGCACGCCCAAGCCGTCGGCCCGCAGCGCGCCGCTGCCGCTTTCCGGCAGCGCGATCACGCGGGCCTCCGGCACTGCCCGGCCCACCTGCACCGCAACAGACGCAGCCGTCGCGATCACGAGCTTGCCCGCACCCGCGCGCATCGCGGCGACGCCCGCCAGCTGCACGGCGCCCGCGATCTCGCGGCTGCCGCCCACCACCACCACGCGCCCGCGCTCCTCCTTGTCGGCGTCGTGCGCAAGCGCGGGCAAGGGCCATTCGCGCAACGTGCGAACGTCCAGCGGGCGGAAGGTCATGGCTTGGCGGCCACGGGCGCGTCGGGCTCGCGCGTGACCGGTGCGCCGGCTTCCTTCAGCGGGGCGACGAAGTTCACCAGGTCCGTCACCAGGTTGTTCGTGGCCGGGTCGAAGCGGTACGAGGTCACGCCGCAGTTGGGAACGTCACCGCGGCGGTCGATGGTGAGGATCTGTTCCTCGTCCAGGCACTCGACCAGGTAGCGCATGCAGTTGACGATGACCTGGTGGCCCACCACGAGCACGCGCTGGCCGCCGTGCTCGCGCGTCACCATCTCGATCACGCTGCGCAGCCGCAGGATCACGTCGCACCAGCTCTCGCCGCCCGGCGGGCGGAAGTAGAACTTGCCCACGTGTGAGCGCTGCTGCTGCAGCTCGGGATATTTCGCGCGGATGCCATGCACCGTGAGCCGGTCGATGATCCCGAATTCCTTCTCGCGCAGGCGCTCGTCCACGCGCAGCCGCAGGTCCATGCCGGAGGCCTGCAGCAGCAGCCGCGCGGTCTCGCGCGCGCGCACATAGGGCGAGCACAGCAGCACGTCCGGCTGCTCGTCCTTCTTCAGCTTGCCGAACCATTGGCCCAGCGCCAGCGCCTGTGTGCGGCCCAGCTCCGACAGCGGCACGTCGATGTCGCGCTCGGCGATGTCGATCACGGGCAGGCCCGCCGCTTCGGCCGCGTCGCGCGCGACATTGCCCGCGCTCTGCCCGTGCCGCACCACCCACAGCACCTGCGGCCAGGTCTCGTGCAGCCTCTCCCTCATCGCGGCTTGAACCCGATCGCTTTCATCGCCTTCGCGAGGCCTGCGCGCTGCTCGTCGTAGCCGGCCCAGGGCTCGTTGCCCACGTCCAGGCGCTCGTGCACCGTGGCGACGGTCCAGTGCGAGCCACCTTTCAGGCCCGCCAGCTCGTCCCAGCGAACCGGCACCGAGATGCCCAGGCCGGGACGCGCTCGCGCCGACCACGCGCAGACGGTGGTCGCGCCGTAGCCGTTGCGCAGGTAGTCGATGAAAATCTTGCCGACGCGGTTGCCACCGCCCGACTTGGCGACGAAGCGGTCGGGCAGCGTGCGCGACAGGTGCTGCACCACGGCCTGCGAGAAGTCCTTCACCGTGTCCCAGTCGTACTGCTTCTTCAGCGGCACCACGATGTGCAGGCCCTTGCCGCCGCTGGTCTTCAGGAAGTCGGGCAGGCCCAGTTCGCCGAGGAAGGCGTGCACCAGCTGCGCGGCCTCCTGCACCTGCGCCCAGGTCACGCCCTCGCCGGGGTCGAGGTCGAAGGTCACGCGGTCGGGCTTGTCGATCTTCGTGCGCACGCCGTTCCAGGTATGCACCTCGATCACGTTCATCTGCGCCGCCGCGAGCAGGCCTTCCTGCCGCGCGACGTAGACCATGGGCGGCGTGTTGGGCGACACGGACGCATCGAGCGGCTCGATGCCAGCGAGCTTGTAGCGCTCCAGGTGCTTCTGGAAGAACAGCTCGCCGCCGATGCCGTCGGGCGCGCGCACCATCGCGATCGGCCGGTCCTTCAGGTGCGGCCACATCAGCGGCATCACGAGCGCGTAGTAGCGCACCAGGTCGATCTTCTTCAGGCCGCTCTGCGGATCGACGATGCGGTCGGGATTGCTGATGCGCAGCGATGCGGGCAGGCGCGCGTCCGGCGCAGGCGCGGCCGATTGCTTCGCCGCGGCCTTCCCGGCGGACTTGCGCACGATGGCGGACTTGGCGGGCTTGTCCACGGGCGCATCATGCCGCGCCTGCTCGCGGATGACAGACTTGGCCTTCTTGTCGTCGCGCAGGCCGTGGAAGACGGAATGGCGGACGCGGCCGTCGCGCGTCCATTCGCCGAACGCCACTTCGGCCACGAGTTGCGGCTTCACCCAGTGCGACTTGCGCGGGATGGCCGAGTTGGCGGCGAATGCGCTCTTGTCCGCGGCCAGCGCATCGAGGCGCTTGCGCAGGTCACGCAGCGTCTCTTCGTTGAACCCCGTGCCGACGTTGCCGGCGTATTGCAGGTGGCCCTCGCGGTCGTGCACGCCCAGCAGCAGCGAGCCGATGCCGGTGCGCGAGCCTTGCGGGTCGGTCCAGCCGCCGATGACGAATTCCTGGCGGAAGCCGCACTTGAGCTTGATCCAGTCCGACGACCGGCGGTTCGCATAGGCCGAGTTGCGGCGCTTGCCGATCACGCCTTCCAGGCCGAGCTTGCAGGCCGACGCCAGCATCTGCTCGGGCGGCGCGTCGAATTCCTCGGAGAATTTCACCCGAGCGTGGGGCTTGCGTTGCACGATGCGCTGCAGGACCGCGCGACGCTCGACGAGCGGCACCGCGCGCAGGTCGTAGCCGGCGCAGTACGGCAGGTCGAACAGGTAATAGACCAGGTCCGCGGTGCGCGCGGAATCGAACGCGCCTTGCAGCGCCTGGAAGTCCGACGCGCCGTGCGCGCCCGGCATGATGACCTCGCCGTCGTACCAGCCGTCGGGCAGGTCCATCGCCGCCAGCGCCTCCTTCAACGGACCGAGCTTGGCGGTCCAGTCGTTCCCGTTGCGCGTGACGAACGCAATGCGGCCGCGCTCCACGCGCGCGAGCATGCGGTAGCCGTCGAACTTGATTTCGTAGAGCCAGTCGGCCGCGTCGCGCGGCACTTCGTCGACGAGCGTCGCCAGCTCGGGCTGCAGCTCCGAGGGCAGGGCCGCCTTGCGCGCGCCGGCGGGCGGACCGTCGGACGCGGCAGGGGTCGCCGGCGTGCCCTTCGCCTTCGGCCGATCCTCGAGGTCCTTCACGCTGTCGGGCATTTCGTCGACTACGCTGAACTCGGTGGCCGGCCGCGCGAAGCCGTCGCGCTCCTTGATCAGGAGCCACGGGTCTTCGCGCTTTCCGTCGCCCCGGCCCTTCATGCGCACCAGCGTCCAGTGCCCGTGCATCTTGTGGCCGCGCAGCTCGAACTTCAGGCGCCCGTCGCGGTAGCCCTTGTGCGGGTCCTCCGTGGGCACCCACAGGCCTTTGTCCCAGATGATCACCTTGCCCGCGCCGTAGTTGCCGGCGGGGATGGTCCCTTCGAAGCGGTTGTACGAGAGCGGATGGTCCTCGGTGGGCATCGCCATCCGCTTGTCCGCCGGGTCGAAGCTCGGGCCTTTGGGCACGGCCCAGCTTTTCATCGTGCCTTCCAGCTCGAGCCGGAAGTCGTAGTGCAGGCGCGTCGCCCAGTGCTTCTGGATGACGAAGGTGCGCGCCTCTTCATGGGCGACCCCGCCGCCCCTTGGCTCGGGGGTCGCGTCGAAGTTGCGCTTCTCGCGGTAGGTCTTGAGCGCGCCGGACGAGCGGTCGTCGGCCATCAGCCCATCGCGCGCGCCTGGTCGCGCAGCATCTTGATCTGGTCGTGGTTGCGCTGCAGGCCCTGCATCTGGCGCTCGACGATCAGCTTCACGTCGGCGGGCAAGGGCTTCTTCAGCGCCTTCATGTAGCGCGCCTTCGCGTTGTCCTCGCCGCGCTCGGCTTCCTCCAGGATGGCCTTGTCGTCGTACGTGGACAGCGCCGACTTCACGGCGACCCAGCCGCGGTGCACCGCGCCGGCGGCGCTGCCGTGCTCCTCGACCTTGCCGCCGCAAGCGAGGATCTGCTCGTTCAGTTCCATCCAGGCGTTGCGGCAATCGTCGGCGCGCTGCAGGAACGTGGACTTCAGGTCCTCGCGCTTGGCGTGCTCGGCGCAGGCGCGGAAGCCGTACTCGCCGTCCAGCGAGCATTCCGCCAGGTCCTGCAGGACGTCGATGACGTCGTCGCGGTCGCCGCTGTCGTTGCCCGCGCTTTGCGCCGCGCCGACCGCCGCTGCCGCACCCATGGCGCCGCGGCCTTCCATCGGCGTCACGTCGGCCGTGCCGGCCGTGGCCATCGCGCCGCCGCGCATCGAGGAGTCGACGCGGTGCCACGCGGCGCGGCTCGCCGGCTTCGCGCTGTCCCAGTCCAGGCTGGAGCTGCCGCGCGTGGCGTCCCACTCGTTCGCCAGTTGCGGCTCGGCGGCGTCCCAGTCCTCGTAGCGGCCGCGGCCGGTCATGCCGAGGCGGTAGGCCGGGGCGTAGTCGTCGTAGCTGCGGCCCGGCTGGTAGTAGGGCTCACGGTCGTAGTTGTCGCGCCAGTGCGCTTCTTCCACCGTGGGGTCGATCGCCTCGGCTGCCGCGCGGCCGGCGAGCCCGCCGACCACCGCACCGACCACGCCGCCCAGCACCATGCCGGCGGGCCCGCCCACCGTGCCGGCCGCCGCACCGGCGATCGCGCCGCCCACCGCACCGACACCGGTGCCCACCGGATGCGCGCCGGATTCGTCGCTGATCGGGTCGCGGTTCAGGTCCTTGTCTTCAGCCATGTTCTCTGCTCCTTGCGTGTCGATGAAGTGCGCCTCGCGGGCGCGGTGCATTTCCCATCTTCGGCGCGTGCCCCTGCGCGGCAGTCAGCGAAGCGAAAGAGCTCCTGTAGGAGAAGCCCCACGGTCGCGCCGTGGCGCGGCGCCGGGCGGGCGCACAGGCGTTTCCAGCCCCGTCCTACAGCCGGGCAGCGGACGCGGGCGCAATCTGTCCAGAGAACGCGAAGAAAGAGACAAGCATGAAGTACTCGCTGCGCAAGACCCCTTCGCACCTGCACGTGGCCTACAAGTACGGCGAAGGCACGGACGGGTTGATGGGCCGCAACTTCGTCCTGGAAGTCGAAGGCAACGTGCTCACGCTCTCCATCGACCTCACGCCGAACTTCCACACGCGCAGCAAGAGCGCGGCCGCCTACCTGGACGCGGTGAACTTCGCGCACAACCACCACAAGCTGCGCTACCTGCAGTGCGCCGACAACCTCGTGCGCGCACGGCTGATCAAGGCCTGGGAACAGGTGCCCGACCCGAAGCTCGTGATGTGCCTGGAGATGGGGCCGCGCGGGCATTTCCGCTTCGCGGTGGAACCGCACTCGCTGTTCATGGGCGGCATCCAGTTCGACGTGCAGGACGTGCTGGAGGAAGAGGATTCCGGGCGCGGCCGCACGCGCACGCCCGAACTGCACGGATCGAGGCACCTATGAAACACTGGCTGGCACGCTGCGCCGTTGCGGCGCTGATGGGTCTGGCGGCAATCAACGCATCGGCCGACGCCGGCGCGCTGCGCGCCAAGTACACCGAACTGCGCGAGCCGCTGCGCAACAACCCGTACCACCGGCCGATCGTGATCGACTCGGCCGAGCAAGGCGACACGCTCAAGGGCGACATCTACGCGGTGCTGAACCACCCGTACGACGCGCTCGCCAAGAGCCTGCAGGAGCCGGCCGACTGGTGCGCCATCCTGATCCTGCCGTTCAACACCAAGTACTGCCATCCGGTGAAGGGCGACAAGGGCACGACGCTGGCGATGCGCATCGGCCGCAAGGCCGACCAGCCGGTGACCGACGCCTACCGCATCGACTTCGCGCTGCGGCAGGTCGCCGCCGGCGCGGACTATCTCGAAAGCCGTCTGGCGGCGGCGCAGGGCCCGGTGGGCACGCGCGACTACCGCATCGCCATCGAGGCCATCCCGCTCGACGCGAAGCGCACGTTCATGCACCTGAGCTATTCGTACGCCTACGGCGGCATGGGCCGCTTCGCGATGCAGGCCTACCTGTCCACCGCCGGCGCCAACAAGGTGGGCTTCTCGGTGGCCGGCAAGGACGGCAACGGCGAACCCATCTACATCGGTGGGGTGCGCGGCGCGATCGAGCGCAACGTCATGCGCTACTACCTGGCGGTGGATGCGCACCTGGCGTCGCTCACGGCGCCGCCCGACGAGCAGCTCGACAAGCGCATCCAGACCTGGTTCGACTCGACCGAGCGCTACGCGCGCCAGCTGCACGAGATGGACCGCGCGCAGTATGTCGCCATGAAGAAGGGCGAGTACGAGCGCCAGCAGGCGCTCTTGCAGTGACCCTTACTTGAGCCCGGCGGCCGCGCGCAGTTGCGCGGCGCGGTCGGTGCGCTCCCACGTGAACTCCGGCTCCTCGCGGCCGAAATGGCCGTAGGCGGCGGTCTTCTCGTAGATGGGACGCAGCAGGTCGAGCATCTGGATGATGCCCTTGGGACGCAGGTCGAAGTGGTCGTGCACCAGCGACGCGATCTGGTCGTCGGGGATCACGCCGGTGCCTTCCGTGTACACCGTGACGTTCATCGGCTTGGCCACGCCGATCGCATACGCCACCTGGATCTGGCACTGGCGCGCCAGGCCGGCGGCCACGATGTTCTTGGCGACGTAGCGGCACGCGTACGCGGCCGAACGGTCGACCTTGGACGGGTCCTTGCCCGAGAACGCGCCGCCGCCGTGCGGGCACGCGCCGCCGTAGGTGTCGACGATGATCTTGCGGCCGGTCAGGCCGCAATCGCCCTGCGGGCCGCCAATGACGAAGCGCCCGGTCGGGTTGATCAGGTACTTGGTATCCTTCAGCCACTCCTTCGGCAGCACCGGCTTGATGATCTCCTCGATGCAGGCCTCGACGAAGGAGGGCAACATTTTTTTGCCGTCGCTCATCTCGGGGCTGTGCTGCGACGACAGCACCACCGTGTCGATCGAATGCGGCTTGCCGTCGACGTAGCGCATCGTGATCTGGCTCTTGGCATCGGGGCGCAGGAAGGGCAGGCGGCCGTCCTTGCGCAGCTGCGCCTGGCGCTCGACGATGCGGTGCGCGTAGTGGATGGGCGCGGGCATGAGCTCGGGCGTCTCGTCGCACGCGTAGCCGAACATCAGGCCCTGGTCGCCGGCGCCGGTGTTCAGGTAGTCGTCGCTGGCGTGGTCCACGCCCTGGGCGATGTCGCTGGACTGCTTGTCGTAGCAGACCATCACTGCGCAGCCCTTGTAGTCGATGCCGTACTCAGTGTTGTCGTAGCCGATGCGCTTGATGGTGTCGCGCGCGACCTGGATGTAGTCCACGTGCACGCCGGGCTTGGTCGTGATTTCGCCGGCCAGCACGACGAGGCCGGTGTTGGTCAGCGTCTCGGCCGCCACGCGCGCGCGCGGGTCCTGCGTGAAGATCGCGTCGAGGATCGCGTCGGAAATCTGGTCCGCCACCTTGTCGGGGTGGCCTTCGGAGACCGATTCGGACGTGAAGAGGAAGTCGTTCGCCATTCGATAAACTCCAATGAATCACTAAGGCGCGTTGCCTCGTGCCGGAGCTTGGGGCGAACGCTTTAGCAGAATTATTTTTGAGTCGCCCTGCAAGTAGTTCATAACTCGGCGACGGGGACATTCTAGCCGCTTCATGAAGACCTTCCTGCGCGCGCTCGCGCTGCTGCCGCTGCCTGTCCTGCATGCGGCGGGCGCCGCCGTGGGTTGGCTGTCCTTCCTGCTGTCGCCCACCTACCGCCGCCGCTTCCTGGCGAACGCGCGCCAGGCGGGTTTCCGCTTCGGGACCATCCGGGCGGCCGTGGCCGAAAGCGGCAAGCTCGTGACGGAAATCCCGCGCCTGTGGTTCGGCCGCCCCGCGCGCACCGAATGGCGCGGCGGCGAGGTGGTGCAGGCGGCGCTGGCCGCCGGGCGCGGCATCCTCTTCCTGACGCCGCACCTGGGGTGCTTCGAGGTGACCGCCCAGGCCTATGCGCGCGACTTCGGGCCCATCACGGTGCTGTACCGGCCGGCGCGCAAGCCCTGGCTGCGCGAACTCGTCGCCACCGCGCGCGTGCGGCCCAACCTCGCGGTCGCACCGACGACCGTGGGCGGGGTCAAGCAATTGCTCAAGACCTTGAAATCCGGCGGGGCCGTCGGCCTGCTGCCCGACCAAGTGCCGCCGCGCGGGCAGGGCACGTGGGCGCCCTTCTTCGGCCAGCCGGCCTACACCATGAACCTGCCCGCGCGCCTGGCGAAGCAGGCCGGCGCGCGGGTGCTGCTGATCTGGGGCGAGCGCCTGTCGTTCGGGCGCGGCTTTCGCATGCACGTCAGCCCCTGGGACGAGCCGATGGCCGAAGACGCCGAAGGTGCGGCGGCGCAGCTCAACCGCCGCATGGAGGCGATGGTGCGCGATTGCCCGTCGCAGTACATGTGGGGTTACGCGCGCTACAAGCAACCGCGCGAGGAGCTGGCGCTGTGATCAGCCGCCTGGGTATCCTCTTCATGCGGGCGATCTCGCACCTGCCGCTGGGCGTGGTGCGCGCGATGGGCGCCGCGCTCGGTGCCTTCCTGTACGTGGTCGTGGTCCCGCGCCGGCGCATCGCGATGCGCAACCTCGAGCTGTGCTTCCCGCGGTGGACCGTGGCGCAACGCCGCCGCACGGTGCGTTCGCATTTCATCCGCTTCGCGCAGGCCTGGCTGGACCGCAGCTGGCTGTGGCATGCGCCCGCCGACGTCGTGCGCCAGCGCCTGCAGCTGGCCGGCTCGGTGCACGAGATCGACGGCGACGCGCCGGTGATCCTGTTCGTGCCGCACTTCCTCGGGCTCGACGCCGGCGTCACGGCCATCACGCTGCTCACGCAGCGGCGCATCCTCGGCGTGTACACCAAGCAGTCGAACGCCATCGTCGACGAATGGATCTTCGAGGGCCGCCACCGCTTCACAACCGATTCGCGCGCGGTGCACCGCTCCGAAGGCGTGCGCGACATGATCGCGGCCGTGCGCGGCGGCGCGGCGATGTACCTGCTGCCCGACATGAATTTCGGCGCGGAGGATTCGATCTTCGTGCCGTTCTACGGCGTGCAGGCCGCCACCGTGCCGTCGCTGCCGCGCTTCGCGCGCCTGTGCAAGGCCAAGGTGGTGCCGCTCACCACGAAGCTCACGGACGCGGGCTACGAAGTGCGCCTGCACCCGGCCTGGGACGACTACCCGACGAGCGACGTCGCGGCCGACACGGCGCTGATGAACAAGCGCCTGGAGGTCTACATCGACGAGATGCCCGACCAGTACTACTGGGTGCACAAGCGCTTCAAGACGCGCCCGCCCGGCGAGCCGCCGGTGTACTAGCTGTTGGCGAGGAAGGTGGCCAGGCGGTCCGCGACGAAGCGCGGGCGCTCGTGCACGATCCAGTGCGTCGCGTCGGGCACGCGTTCCACCGTGAGCCTTGGGATGTACTCCTCGAGCCCGTCGACGAGCTCGGGGCACAGCGCGTCGTCCCGCATCGCCCACAGCACGAAAGTCGGGATGTTCACGGTGAGCATCTCGCGCGGCAAGGTGACGGCCCCCGCGGCGGGGTCGCCCTCGCGCCCCGGGCGCAGCGGCGAGGCGCGGTAGTAGTTCAGGCCGCCCTGCAGGCTGGCATCCCACACCTCCCGGTACTGCTGTTTCACGGATTCCGTCAGCCACTCGCCGCCGTGCTCCTTGAAGAAGCCGAACAGGCGCCGGTAGTCGCCTTCGCGCAGGAGCGCCGCCGCGTCGTCGCGGATCAGGAAGTTCATGTACGCGCTGGCCGCCTGCTGCTTCGGGCTGCGCTGCAGCTCGCGCAGGAAGGTGCCGGGGTGCGGCGAATTGACGATCATCAGCCGCTTCGTGACCTCGGGCCGCTGGTTGGCGATGTTCCAGGCGATGGCGCCGCCCCAGTCGTGCGCGATGAGGCATTCCAGCGGCTGGCCCTCGATGCCGATGAGCGTGACGATGTCCTGCAGGATGTGCTTGGCGCGGTACTGCTGCACCTCCTCGGGCTGGGAGGACTTCTCGAAACCGCGCAGGTTGGGCGCCACGGCGCGGTACCCGCGCGCGCCGAAATGCTCCAGCAGCTCGTCCCACACGAACGCCGCCTCGGGAAAGCCGTGCAGGAACATCAGCACGGGCTTGCCGCGCTCGCCCGCGGCGCGGCAGCTCAGGGTGATGCCGTGCGGCAGCTGCCGCTGGAAGGTCTCGATCGTCATGGGTTCTCCGCGTGCGTCCAGTTCCACAGGAGCAAGGCGGTTTCTTCCACCCCCTGCTTCCTGAGTGCGGAGAACAGTTTCACTTCACCGCCGCCGGCTTGCAGTCGCGCAATCGACAGCGCCTTGGCCCCTTCGCTGCGCGTGAGCTTGTCGGCCTTGGTCAGCAGCACCAGGAATTTCAGGCCCTGCTCGACCCGCGGGCGGATGACTTCCAGCAGGATCTCGTCCAGCTCGGTCACGCCCTGGCGCGGGTCGACCAGGAGCACCACACCCCTCAGGTTGGGCCGGGTGACCAGGTAATTGGCCATCACCTGCTGCCAGCGCGCCTTGTCCTGCTTGGGCACGGCCGCGTAGCCGTAGCCCGGCAGGTCGGCCAGCACAGCATCCGTGATGCCCTGCTTGCCCAGCGAGAACAGGTTGATGCTCTGGGTACGCCCGGGCGTCTTGGAGGCGAAGGCCAGTCGCTTCTGCTGCGCCAGGGTGTTGATGCAGGTGGACTTGCCCGCGTTGGAGCGGCCGACGAAGGCCACCTCGGGGATGGCGCTTTCGGGCAGGAATTCGAGGGTGGGCGCCGTGGTGAGGAAGCGCGCGGTGTGCATCCAGGCCAGCGCCTGCGCCGCCGTGCGCGCGCCGGCCGGCGCCGGGGAGGAGGTCATGGGGGCGCATTGTAGAATCGTGCGGTTTTGCGCCCCCGCGCGCGCCCCAAAAACAAGACCCAGCCCATGAAGCCGTTCGCCCTCGTGCTTGCCGCCCTGATCGCGGTGCCCGCCTCCCTGTCGTTCGCCGCCGGAAGCGCGCCGCAGCCGGCCGCCGCGGCCCCTGCCGCCGCCAAGCCCGACCTGAACGCCGGCAGCACCAAGTACGGCGCGGTGTGCGCGGCCTGCCACGGCGCCGACGGCAACTCCGGCGTGCCCGCGAACCCCAAGCTCGCGCAGCAGCACCCCGAATACATCGTCAAGCAGCTCGCCGAGTTCAAGAGCGGCAAGCGCCCCAGCCCCATCATGCAGCCCATGGCCGCGCAGCTCTCGGATGCCGACATGCGCAACATCGCCTACTGGGCCGGCTCGCAGAAGGCCAAGACCGGCTTCGCGAAGGACAAGGAGCTGGTCACCCTGGGCGAGAAAATCTACCGCGGCGGCATCCTCGAGAAGCAGGTCGCTGCCTGTGCCGGCTGCCACAGCCCCAACGGCGCCGGCATTCCCGCGCAGTTCCCGCGCCTGTCCGGCCAGCATGCCGACTACACCTACGCGCAGCTCGTCAGCTTCCAGACCGGCGCGCGCAAGAACAGCCCGCAGATGGTGGACATCGCCACCCGCCTGTCCGAGCGCGAGATGAAGGCCGTGGCCGACTACATCGCCGGGTTGCGCTGAATCAAGCTGAACCAACCGCCGCACAACTAGCCTAAGAAGGGCGGGCAAGGAGCCCGCCCTTTTGTTTTCATGACCACCGCCACGTCCGGCCTGCAGATCCGAAGCGAATCGCCGCGCCTGCGCACGGCGGTGGAGCTGCTGTCGTCGATGCGCTTCTCGATCTCGCTGCTGACGGTGATCTGCATCGCATCCGTGATCGGCACCATCATCCAGCAGCAGGAGCCGCTGGTGAACTACGTGGACAAGTTCGGACCCTTCTGGGCCCAGCTGTTCATGGCGCTCAAGCTCAACGCGGTCTACAGCGCCGCGTGGTTCCTCGTGATCCTGGCGTTCCTCGTCGTCAGCACGTCGCTGTGCATCGCGCGCAACACGCCGAAGATCGTCACCGACCTGCGCGCGTACAAGGAG
This sequence comes from Ramlibacter sp. PS4R-6, assembly GCF_037572775.1. NCBI lineage: Bacteria > Pseudomonadati > Pseudomonadota > Betaproteobacteria > Burkholderiales > Comamonadaceae > Ramlibacter > Ramlibacter sp. PS4R-6. The sequence continues at coordinate 1,263,965 of NZ_JBBHKA010000001.1, forward strand.
AACATGCGCGAGCAGAGCCTGCGCGCCTTCCACCACCGCGCCGAGGCGCCGGTGGCGCAAGCGCCCGAGGCGGCCGCCTCGCGCATCGCGCAGGTGCTGGTGCACGGCGGCTGGAAGGTGAAGCTGCAGCAGCGCGATTCGGGCTGGATGGTGGCCGCCAAGCGCGGGGCGGCCAACAAGGTCGGCTACCTCGCCGCGCACAGCGCCATCGTGCTGGTGTGCCTGGGCGGCCTGCTCGACGGCGACATGATCGTGCGCGCGCAGATGTGGCTGGGCGGCAAGACGGCGTTCAACGGCGGCGGGATGATCGCCGACGTGCCGGCGCAGCACCGGCTGCCCGCGAGCAACCCGACCTTCCGCGGCAACCTGATGGTCGCCGAAGGCACGGCCTCCAGCACCGCGGTGCTGAACCAGTCCGACGGCATCGTGATCCAGGAACTGCCCTTCGCCATCGAGCTGAAGAAGTTCATCGTCGAGCACTACTCGACGGGCATGCCCAAGCTGTTCGCCAGCGAGATCGTCATCCACGACAAGGCCACCGGCGAAAAGATCCCCGCTCGCGTGGAAGTGAACCACCCTGCGAGCTGGCGCGGCATCGAGATCTACCAGGCCAGCTTCGATGACGGAGGCTCCCGCGTGAAGCTGCGCGCCGTGCCCGTCAACGGCGGCAAGCCTTTCGAGGTCGAAGGCGTGATCGGCGGCAGCACGCAGCTGACCAAGGGCCCGGGCGCAGGCGCGGAGAAGATGACGCTGGAGTTCACGGGCCTGCGCGTGATCAACGTCGAGAACTTCGGCGGCATGGACAAGGGCGGCGCGGACGTGCGCAAGGTGGACCTGCGCGCTTCGCTCGACGCGCAGCTGGGCGCCGCCAACAAGTCGGCGACGAAGAAGGAGCTGCGCAACGTCGGCCCGAGCGTGAGCTACAAGTTGCGCGACGCGGCGGGCCAGGCGCGCGAGTTCAACAACTACATGGCGCCGGTGGACATGGGCGACGGCGTCGCGGTCTACCTGATGGGCGTGCGCGAGACGCCCGCCGAGGCCTTCCGTTACCTGCGCGTCCCGGCCGACGACCAGGGCGGGCTCGACGGTTTCGTGCGCCTGCGCCAGGCGCTGATGGACGCCGACCTGCGCGAGAAGGCCGTGAAGCGCTACGCGGCCAAGGCCACCGACCCGTCGAATCCGGAGCTCGCGGCGCAGCTGGTCACGTCGGCCAGCCGCGCGCTGGCGATGTTCGCGGGTGTCGGTACGCCGCCCGGGCCCGGCGGCAAGCCGGTGGCGGGCCTGCAGGCCATCTCGGATTTCATGGAGGCCAACCTGCCCGAGCCCGAGCGCGCCCGCGCCGGCGAGGTGCTGGTGCGCATCCTGAGCGGGGCTCTGTTCGAGCTGGCGCAGCTCACGCGCGAGCAGGCGGGCCTGAAGCTGCTGGAGCCCAGCGAGAAGACGCAGGCCTTCATGTCGCAGGCCGTGCTGGCGCTCAGCGACGTCAACGCCTACCCCGTGCCCATCGCGTTCGAACTGGCCGACTTCCAGCAGGTGCAGGCCAGCGTGTTCCAGGTCACGCGCGGCCCCGGCAAGGGCATCGTCTACCTGGGCTGCGCCTTGCTGATCCTGGGCGTCTTCGCCATGCTCTACGTGCGCGAGCGGCGCCTGTGGTGCTGGGTCACGCCGGCCGGGGAGGGCGCCCATTGCGCCATGGCGCTGTCGAGCAACCGCCGCACCCTCGACACCGACCGGGAATTCGAGCATCTGAAAGAATCGCTCCTCGCAGCGAAGGCCGCATGAACACCGCCACCACCACCCTGACCCTCACGCCGGGCTACTTGTCCACCCGCACGTGGTTCGACTGGCTCTTTGCCGCCATCGTCGCCGCGGGCGGGGCGTATGTCTTCGCCAACTACGCGCAATACATGGACGTGTACGAGAAGGGCATCCTCGTCGGGGCGGTTCCCGCCGCGATCTGGATCGGCTGGTTCTGGCGCCCGCTGCGCGCGCTGATGCTGGTGGTCGCCGGCGCCGCGCTGCTGTCGATCGCGTCGTATGCGGGCGACCTGGCGCGGGCCGAGAGCGTCTTCTGGCTCAAGTACTTCCTCTCCAGCCAGTCCGCGATCCTCTGGATGAGCGTGCTGTTCCTGATGGCGACGCTGTTCTACTGGATCGGCTTCTTCGCGCGCGGCCAGGCCGCGGCGATGACCCGCATCGGCTCGGGCCTGGTCTGGGCCGCGGTGGCGATGGCCCTGATCGGCACGATGGCGCGCTGGTACGAGAGCTACCTGATCGGGCCGGACATCGGCCACATCCCGGTGAGCAACCTGTACGAGGTGTTCGTCCTGTTCTGCTGGCTCACCGCCGCCTTCTACCTGTACTTCGAGGACCACTACGACACGCGCGCGCTCGGCGCATTCGTGATGCTGGTGGTCAGCGCCGCGGTCGGCTTCATGTTCTGGTACGCGGTGGTGCGCGAGGCGCACGAGATCCAGCCGCTGGTGCCCGCGCTCAAGAGCTGGTGGATGAAACTGCACGTGCCCGCCAACTTCATCGGCTACGGTACGTTCTCGCTGGCGGCGATGGTGTCGCTGGCCTACCTGCTCAAGCAGGCGTCCGCGCGCTCGCTGTGGATCGGCCTGGTGGGATTCCCCGCGGCCTTCGGCATCGGCATCCCGGCCCTGTTCCTGGCTTTCGGCGGCCTCGCCGCGGACACCGCGTCCAGCGTGCTGCGCACGATGTCGATCGCGGCGACGCTGGTCGCGATCGACGCCGCGCTGGTGGCCTTGCGTTCGCGCATCAACCCGGCGACGCCGTCGCTCGAAGTGCTCGACGACGTGATGTACAAGTCCATCGCCGTCGGCTTCGCCTTCTTCACCATCGCCACAGTGCTCGGCGCGCTGTGGGCCGCCGAGGCCTGGGGCGGCTACTGGAGCTGGGACCCGAAGGAAACTTGGGCGCTGATCGTCTGGCTCAATTACGCGGCCTGGCTGCACATGCGCCTGATGAAGGGCCTGCGCGGCGGTGTCGCGGCCTGGTGGGCCTGCGTCGGCCTGCTGGTGACGACTTTCGCCTTCCTCGGCGTGAACATGTTCCTGTCGGGCCTGCACAGCTACGGCAAGCTCTGAGCGCGGCGCGGGGTCTTGGCATCCATGTAAGACTCGGCCGCGTATCCCGACCAAGGCCAGGAAGGAAGCTGCCATGCTGATCAGGACACGCGACGACGGATTCATCCACCCGCTTTCCAGCGAGATCACGCCGCGCGCGGTGTACGAGCAGCGGCGCGGGTTCATGAAGCTCATGGCAGCCGGCGCCGCCGGTTCCGTGCTGGCATCCTGGGCCTCGCGCGAAGCCTTCGCGCAGGTGGCGCGCCCGGGCAAGCATGCGGTGTTGCAGACGGTGAAGTCCGGCGTCCCAGGCGCGACCACGATGGAGAAGGTCACCGACTACAAGGACGCCAGCACCTACAACAACTTCTACGAGTTCGGCACCGACAAGTCCGACCCGGCGAAGAACGCGCACACCCTGAAGACGACGCCGTGGACCGTGGAGGTCACGGGCCTCGTCAAGAAGCCGGGCAAGTACGCGATCGAGGACCTGCTGAAGCTCGCGCCGCTGGAAGAGCGCATCTACCGCCTGCGCTGCGTCGAAGGCTGGTCGATGGTGATCCCCTGGGTCGGCTACTCGCTGTCGAAACTGGTCGAAAAGGTCGAGCCGCTGGGCGGCGCGAAGTTCGTGGAGTTCGAGACGCTGGCGGACCGCAACACGATGCCTTTCGTCGGCTCGCGCGTCCTCGACTGGCCCTACGTCGAGGGCCTGCGCCTGGACGAGGCAATGCATCCGCTCGCGCTGCTCACCTTCGGCATGTACGGCGAGGTGCTGCCCAACCAGAACGGCGCGCCGGTACGGCTGGTGGTGCCGTGGAAATACGGCTTCAAGAGCGCCAAGAGCATCGTGCGCATCCGCTTCTCGCCCACCGAGCCGAAGACGGCGTGGAACAAGGCGGCGGCCAACGAGTACGGTTTCTTCAGCAACGTGAATCCCAACGTGGACCACCCGCGCTGGTCGCAGGCCACCGAGCGGCGCATCGGCGAGGGCGGCGGGCTGTTCGCCAAGCGCACCAAGACGCTCATGTTCAACGGCTACGAGGCGCAGGTCGGGCAGCTGTACGCCGGCATGGACCTGAAGAAGTTCTACTGATCGCACGGTGAATGCCGCCAAGGCCCTGATGCACCCGGCGGCGAAGCCCGCCGTCTTCGTGCTGTCGCTGCTGCCGTTCGCGTGGCTGTTCTACGCGGCGGCCACCGACAACCTCGGCGCGAACCCGCAGGAGTATTTGATCCGATCGCTCGGCGACTGGACGCTGCGCTTCCTGTGCCTGACGCTTGCCGTCACGCCGCTGCGCATGATCACGGCAACGCCCGCGCTCGCGCGCTTTCGCCGCATGCTGGGGCTCTTCACCTACTTCTACGTCGTGCTGCACCTGCTGGCCTACAGCGTGTTCGACAAGGAACTGGTGTGGTCCGAGATCGCGAAGGACATCGCCAAGCGGCCGTTCATCCTCGTGGGGTTCACCGCGTTCGTGCTGCTCACGCCGCTGGCGTTGACGTCGTTCAACCGGGCGGTCAAGGCGCTGGGCGCCAGGCGCTGGCAGGCGCTGCACAAGCTGGTCTACGTGATCGCCGGGCTGGGCATCCTGCACTTCTTCTGGATGCGGGCCGGCAAGAACAACTTCGCCGAGGTGTTCGTCTACGCGGGCATCCTGGCCGCGCTGCTTGGCTGGCGCGTGTGGAACCGCTTCAAGCCCCGGGCAGCAGCTTCTCCACCCGCATCAGGTCCGCAGGCGTCTCGCGCTCGCGGATGACGAAGGCGCGGTCGCCGTCGACCAGTACCTCCGCGGCGCGGCCTCGCGTGTTGTAGTTGCTGGCCATGCTCATGCAGTACGCGCCTGCCGACATCACGGCGAGGAAGTCCCCGGGCTGTGCCGCAAGCTCGCGGTCGCGGCCGATCCAGTCGCCGCTTTCGCACACGGGGCCGACGACGTCGTAGGGCGACGAATTGCCTGACCGCTTCGCGACCGGTTCGATCGCATGGAAGGCCTGGTACATCGCGGGCCGCGGCAGGTCGTTCATGGCGGCATCGACGACGCAGAAGTTCTTGTGCTCGCCCGGCTTGAGGTACAGCACCTCGGTCACGCAGATCGCTGCGTTCCCGACGAGCGAGCGGCCGGGCTCGATCATGAAGCGCCGCTGGCCGAAGCCGCGCGCATCGATGCGCTCGAACAGCTTGCGCCACAGCGCGTCCGCCGCCGGCGGCGCGTCGCCCTTGTAGGTGATGCCCAGCCCGCCGCCGAAGTCGATGTGGTGCAAGGGGATGCCCGCGCCCTCGATCGCCTGCACCAGGTCGAGGATGCGCTCCATCGCGTCGAGGTAGGGGCCCTCGTCGGTGATCTGCGAGCCGATGTGGCAATCGATGCCTTCCACGCGCAGCCCGGGCAGGGCGGCCGCGCGGCGGTACGCATGCAGCGTGCGGTCGTGCGCGATGCCGAACTTGTTGCCCTTCAGGCCCGTGGAGATGTAGGGATGCGTCTTGGGGTCGACGTCGGGGTTGACTCGGATGCTGATGGGCGCGACCTGGCCCAGCTCGACCGCCACGCCGTTGAGCACTTCGAGTTCGGCTTCGCTCTCGACGTTGAAGCAGCCGATGCCGGCCTCGAGCGCGCGCTTCATCTCGGCGCGCGTCTTGCCCACGCCTGAGAAGATGATGTCCTGCGGCTTGCCTCCGGCCGCGAGCACACGCTCGAGCTCGCCGCCCGAGACGATGTCGAAGCCGCAGCCGGCCTGCGCGAACACCTGCAGCAGGGCCAGCGACGAATTGGCCTTCATCGCGTAGCAGATGCGGAAGTCGCGGCCCGCGAAGCCGCGCTGGTACGCGGCCAGCGCGGCCAGCATGGAAGCCTTGGCGTACACGAAGAGCGGCGTGCCATGCCGGCGTGCGAGGTCCCCCACGCGGACGCGCTCGGCGAAGAGCTCGTCGCCCTGGTAGTGGAAATGGGGTGCGCCGGGAAGGCTCGTCGTCGTCATGGCCGCGGCGCGGGGTTGGCCTGCCCGGTGCCCGTGTTCGTCACGGCCGAGTCGGGCGGGGTCGGGTTGAGCGTCTGCGGCAGCGTTGCGCGCGCGGCGGCGGCATCGCCGGTGGGCAGGTACAGCGGGCCCTTCTGCCCGCAACCCGCGAGGGCCGCGAGGACAAACGCGATGCCTAGAATGGGGCGCAAGAACTTTGTCACCGCCGGATTGTAATGACCGACCCCGAATTCATGGACCGCGCGGAAGCGCTGCTGGCGCGCGTGGAGGCGGGCTGCGACCGCATCAACGACGAGACCGACGCCGACGTCGACAACCAGCGCGTGGGCGGGATGGTGACGCTCACCTTCCGCAACGGCACGCAGATCATCGTGAACCTGCAGAAGCCGCTGCACGAGGTGTGGATGGCCGCACGCGCCGGCGGCTTCCACTACAGGTTCGACGGCGCCGCGTGGATGGACACCAAGGGCAACGGCGAGTTCTTCGCCAACCTCTCGCAGTACGCCAGCCAGCAGGCCGGCGTCGCGCTGGCCTTCGACTAATTCCGGAACAGGTCGAGGATGCTCTTGCGCTCCTCGGGCGAGGAGGGCGACTTCATCTGCGTTGCCGGCGCGTCCGGGCCGCGGTCGTAGGGCGTTCCGCCCGGCTGCGTGGGCGGCGGTGCGCCGGTGCCCGTGATGCCGTCGAGCGAGGTGCCGCCCACGTTGCTCACGCCGCCCCCGCGCGCGTATTCTTCGTAGTACCACTCGCCGCCGACGTTGACTACGCCTTCGGGCGCTGACGGCTCCATGATCGGCACGCCCTTGAGCGCCGTCTCCATGAAATTGATCCACACCGGCAGGCTCAGGCCGCCGCCGGTCTCGCGGTCGCCCAGCGACTTGGGCTGGTCGTAGCCGACCCAGACGATCGCCACCAGCGAGGGGTGGTAGCCGTTGAACCACGTGTCGACCGAGTCGTTGGTCGTGCCGGTCTTGCCGTAGATGTCGGGGCGCTTGAGCGTGGCCTGCGCCTTCGCCGCCGTGCCAGCGCGCGTGATCTCCTGCAGCAGGCGGTTCATGATGAAGGCGTTGCGCGCGTCGATTGCGCGCACCGATTCGTTGGGCAGCGGCGGCTGGCTTTCCACCAGGGTCTTGCCCTTCTGGTCGGTGATCTTCGTGACCAGCCACGGGTTGACGCGGTAGCCGCCGTTGGCGAACACCGCATAGCCGGTGGCCATCTGCATCGGCGTGACCGAGCCCGCGCCCAGCGCCATCGTCAGGTACGCCGGGTGCTTCTCTGCGTCGAAGCCGAAGCGCGTGACCCATTCCTGCGCGTTCTGCGTGCCTACGGCCTGCAGGATGCGGATCGACACCATGTTCTTGGACTTCGCCAGCGCCGTGTGCAGCGGCATCGGGCCCTCGAACTTGCCGTCGTAGTTCTTCGGCTCCCAGGGCTGCCCGCCGGTGACGCCGGCGTCGAAGAACAGCGGCGCGTCGTTGATCACGGTGGTGGGCGTGAAGCCCTTTTCCAGCGCGGCCGAGTAGATGAAGGGCTTGAAGCCCGAGCCCGGCTGGCGCCACGCCTGCACGACGTGGTTGAACTTGTTCTTGTTGAAGTCGAAGCCGCCGACCATCGCGTGGATCGCGCCGTCGCGCGGGTCCAGCGCCACGAAGGCGCCTTCCACCTCGGGCAGCTGCGTGATCTCCCAGGTGTTCTTGGGCGTCTTCATCACGCGGATCACCGCGCCGCGGCGGATCTTGGTCTTGGGGGGCGCCTTGTCCGACAGGCCCGATCGCGCGGGGCGCAGGCCTTCGGCCACGATCTCCACCCGCTCGCCCTGGCGCATCGCCACGATCTTCTTCGGGTTGGCCTCGAGCACCACGGCCGACATCACGTCGCCGTTGTCCGGGTGGTCCGAGAGCGCGTCGTCGATGGCGTCTTCCAGCTCCTTGGCGCTTTCGGGCAGCTCGACGAACTCCTCGGGGCCGCGGTAGATCTGGCGCTTCTCGTAGTCCATGATCCCCTTGCGCAGGGCCTTGTACGCGGCCTCCTGCTGCACGGCATTGATCGTGGTGAAGACGTTCAGGCCGCGCGTGTAGGCCTCGTCGCCATACTGCGAGTGCACCAGCTGGCGCACCGTCTCGGCCACGTACTCGGCGTGCGAGCCCAGGCGGTCGGAGGCGGTGCGGATCTTCAGCTCCTCCTTCTTGGCCGTCTCGCCTTCCTCGGCGGTGATGAAGCCGTTGTCCACCATGCGGTCGATGATGTACTGCTGGCGGGTGCGGGCCCGGCTGGGGTTGGTGATCGGGTTGTAGGCCGAGGGCGCCTTGGGCAGGCCCGCGAGCATCGCCGCCTCGGCGATCGAGATGTCCTTCAGGGGCTTGCCGTAGTAGGCGTCCGCCGCGGCCGCGAAGCCGTAGGCCCGGTTGCCCAGGAAGATCTGGTTCATGTAGATCTCGAGGATCTGGTCCTTCGAGAGCAGGTGCTCCAGCTTGAACGTGAGCAGCACCTCGTACAGCTTGCGGGTGAAGGTCTTCTCGGACGACAGGTAGACGTTGCGCGCCACCTGCATGGTGATGGTCGAGGCGCCCTGGCTCTTGGCCTTGCCCAGGTTGGCCAGGCCCGCGCGCAGCAGGCCCTTGTAGTCCACGCCGCTGTGCGAGTAGAAGCGCGCGTCCTCGATGGCCAGCACGGCTTCCTTCATCACCTTGGGGATGTCGTTGATCGGCGTGAGGTTGCGCCTTTCCTCGCCGAACTCGCCGATCAGGACGCCGTCGGCCGAATAAACCCGAAGCGGCAGCTTCGGCCTGTAGTCCGAAAGGTCCGAAACGTCGGGAAGGTTCGGATAGGCGACGGCCAGCGCGACGCCCACGATGATCAGGACGGAAGCCAGGCCCGCCGCGGCGATGCCCCCGGCCCACAGCAGGCCCCGCAGGGCCCAGTGCAACGGGCGGCCGCGCAGCAGGGAAGGCGTGCCGGTGTCACCGGCGCTTTGCTCTGAGGACATACGGTTCCAGGGGAGGGTCGGGCCATTTTAGGAAGCCCGCCCGGGGTGGGTCGGGACCGCCCAGGAACGGCTTCTCCCGGCACGGATGAGATTCCGTGAAAAGGTTGGGGTTCATGAGTATGGCAGGTAACGACGTCGGTTTTTGGCAACGGGGCATGGCTGAGAAAACCGAAAAATCCTTTGTGCGACAAGGATGTCACTGCTAGCATTGAAGTGAAATCTTAGGTTTGTTACGCCTCGAAATATCGGGTTGCAGGAGACGCAATTGATCTCTCTGGGGTCCTTCTTCAGCTCCGGGCCGGCACCTCTGCTGGGCCTGGACATCAGCTCCTCGAGCGTCAAGCTCGTCGAACTCGGCCGCGACCGGGATGGCAATTACGTCCTGGAGCGCTGCGCCATTGAGCCGCTCGAGAAGGGCTGGATCACCGACGGCAACGTCGAGAAGTTCGAGGAAGTGGCCGAGGCCATGCGCCGCGTGGTCAAGAAAGCGGGCACTCGCACCAAGAACGTGGCCATGGCGCTGCCGCCTTCGGCCGTCATCACCAAGAAGATCATCCTGCCCGGCGGCATGTCAGAGCAGGAGCTCGAAGTGCAGGTCGAGGCCGAAGCCAACCAGTACATCCCCTTCTCGCTCGACGAGGTCAGCCTGGACTTCTGCGTGGTCGGCCCCAGCCCCTCGTCCAGCGGCGACGTCGAGGTGCTGATCGCCGCCTCCCGCAAGGAGAAGGTGCAGGACCGCCAGGGCCTGGCCGAGGCCGCCGGCCTCAAGCCCGTCATCATCGACGTCGAGTCCTATGCCTCGCGCCTGGCCGCCGGCCGCCTGATCCAGTCGCTGCCCAATGGCGGCGTGGACGCCATGACGGCCCTGTTCGAGGTGGGCGGCTTCACCACCGCGATGCAGGTGATCCGCAACGACGAGGTGCTCTACGACCGCGACCAGGCCTTCGGCGGCGCGCAGCTCACGCAGCTGATCGTGCGCCAGTACGGCTTCTCGCCGGAAGAGGCCGAGAACAAGAAGCGCAACGGCGACCTGCCCGAGGACTACGAGGTCAGCGTCCTGAAGCCTTTCGTGGAGAGCATGGCGCAGGAAGTGGCGCGCGCGCTGCAGTTCTTCTTCACCAGCACGCCGCACAACCGCGTCGACTACGTGATGATCGCCGGCGGTTCCGCGGCGCTGCCCGGCCTGACCGAAGCCGTCACCGCGCAGACGTCGTTCCCCTGCAGCCTGGCGAACCCCTTCGAGGGCATGCACGTCGGTGAGGGCGTGCGCGAGAAGAAGATGCGCCGCGAGGCCCCGTCCTACCTCACGTCCTGTGGCCTGGCCATGCGGAGGTTCGTGCAGTGATCCTCATCAACCTACTGCCCCACCGGGAAGCGGCCCGCAAGCGCCGCCGCGAGGTGTTCTTCATCTCGCTGGGCGCCTCCGCCGTCATCGGCGGCCTCATCGCCGGCGTCATCTACGGCTGGTACCAGGTCCAGATCAACAACCAGCAGGACCGCAACGCGCTGCTGCAGTCGGAGATCAAGAAGCTCGAGGCGCAGATCAAGGACATCGCGACGCTGCAGCAGGAGATCGCCGCGCTGCGGGCGCGCCAGCAGGCGGTGGAAGACCTGCAGGCCGACCGCAACCTGCCCGTGCACCTGCTCAACGAACTGGTGAAGCAACTGCCCGACGGCGTGTACCTCACCACCATGAAGCAGGAAAACCAGGTGGTCACGATCAACGGCATGGCGCAATCCAACGAACGCGTCTCCGAGCTGCTGCGCAACCTGAGCGGCAAGAGCCCCTGGATCGCCAAGCCCGAGCTGGTCGAAATCCAGTCGGCTTCCGTGCAGCTGTCGCCGCGCGACACGCGGCGCGTTTCCGCATTCACGATGAGGGTCCGCCTGATGCGCGCCAGCGAAGCCGCGAAGGCGGCGTCCGGCGCTTCCGGCGCCGCCAGCGGCATCCCCGCCGCTGCGGCGATCCCCCCTGCATCGGCCCCGGCCTCCGGCCTCGCGAGGACCTGACCATGGCCACAGCCACCCTGCCCAAGTTGGACGCCGGCGCCCTCCAGAACGCGCTGCTCGGCCAGTTCCGCGGCCTGAACCCCAACGACCCCCCGTCCTGGCCGATCCTGCCGCGCATCGCGATCTGCGTCGCGCTCATGGCCGCCATCGTCACGGCCCTGTGGTTCGTCTGGCTGTCCACGGTCGACGAGCAGCTGCAGGCCGAGGAAAAGAAGGAGATCGCCCTGCGCGAGGACTTCAAGAAGAAGCTCGGCGAGGCGATCAACCTCGATGCGCTCAAGAAGCAGCGCGAGCAGGTGCAGCAATACGTGACGCAGCTCGAGAAGCAGCTTCCCAGCAAGGCCGAGATGGACGCCCTGCTGTCGGACATCAACCAGGCGGGCCTGGGCCGCAGCCTGAGCTTCGAGCTGTTCCGCCCCGGCCAGGTGAGCGTGCGCGAGTACTACGCCGAGCTGCCCATCGCCATCAAGGTGACCGGCCGCTTCCACGACGTCGGCTCCTTCGCCTCGGACATCGCGAACCTCTCTCGCATCGTGACGCTGAACAACCTGCAGGTCACGCCGGCCAAGGACGGCACTCTTGTGATGGACGCCACGGCCAAGACCTTCCGCTACCTCGACAATGAGGAGGTCAACGCCCAGCGGAAGACCCAGAAGCCGGCCGCGGGAGCCAAGAAATGAAGTCGCGCCTCATCGCCCTCTGCGCCGGCGTCCTCGTCGCCGGCTGCGGCGCGTCCGGGCAGGAAGAATTGCAGGCGTGGATGAAGGACCAGCGTTCGGCCACCAAGCCGCACGTCACGCCCATCCCCGAGCCCAAGAAGTTCACGCCGCAGCCCTACACGCAGGAAGGCACGACGGACCCGTTCTCGAACGTGAAGCTCACGCAGGCGCTCAAGCGCGAGTCGTCGCAGTCCACCTCGAACGCCGCGCTCGTGGCGCCGGAACTGGCGCGCCGCAAGGAACCGCTGGAGGCCTACCCCCTCGACTCGATGAAGATGGTCGGCTCCCTGCTCAAGGAAGGGCAGCCCGTCGCGCTGCTGCGCGTGGACAACCTCCTGTACCAGGTCAAGCCCGGCAACTACCTCGGCCAGAACTACGGAAAGATCGTCAAGGTCAGCGAGACCGAGATCGTGCTGCGCGAGATCGTGCAGGACGCCGCGGGCGAATGGACCGAGCGCCAAGCCACATTGCAACTGCAAGAGAGGTCGAGATGAACAACAACATGAAGACGACGTGGGGGAAGGCCCGGGCGTTCGCGCTCGCCTTCGCCACCGCGGTCCTGGCCCTTCCCGCGTACGCCCAGAATGCCGTCGAGGCCGTCACCGGCTCCATCCAGGGCGGCGTCGAGGTCATTCGCATCGACTTCACGCAGCCCCTCGCCGCCGTGCCCGCGGGCTTTTCGATCCAGGCGCCCGCGCGAGTCGCGCTCGACGTGCCCGGCGCGTCCAACGGCCTCGGCCGCAACACGGTGGAGATCAACCAGGGCAACGTGCGCTCGGTCAACGTGGTGCAGGCCGGCGACCGCACGCGCCTGGTCGTCAACCTCAAGGCGCCGTCGGGCTACCGCGCGCAGCTGCAGGGCAAGTCGCTCCTCGTGATCTTCGACAACGCCGTGGCCGCCGCCCCGGCGCCGGCGCAGCAATCCGCGTTCGCCGAGAGCCGCAACGTGGAAGTGCAGCCGGTCCGCGACCTCGACTTCCGCCGGGGCACCGATGCCTCCGGCCGCGTCATCGTCTCCCTGCCGAGCAACCAGATCGGCGTGGACATCCGCCAGCAGGGCCAGAGCCTGATCGTGGACTTCCTGAAGTCCTCGCTGCCCGAGGGCCTGCGCCGCCGCCTGGACGTGACCGACTTCGGCACGCCGATCCAGACCGTGACCACCACGCAGGTCGGCGACCGCGTGCGCGTGACCATCGAGCCGCGCGGCCTGTGGGAGCACAGCGCCTACCAGAGCGACAACCAGTTCGTCGTTGAAGTGCGCCAGCTGAAGGTCGACCCGAACAAGCTGTCGCAGGGCCCGGGGTTCGGGGGCGAGAAGCTGTCGCTGAACTTCCAGAACATCGAAGTGCGCGCGCTCCTGCAGGTGATCGCCGACTTCACGAACTTCAACGTGGTGACGTCCGACTCCGTCTCCGGCTCCGTCACGCTGCGCCTGAAGGACGTGCCCTGGGACCAGGCGCTGGACATCGTGCTGCAGGCCAAGGGCCTGGGCATGCGCAAGACCGGCAACGTGCTGTGGATCGCGCCCAAGGACGAGATCGCCGCGAAGGAAAAGATCGACCTCGAGTCGCGCGCCCAGATCCAGAGCCTGGAGCCCGTGCGCACGGAAGCGTTCCAGCTCAATTACACGAAGGCTGCCGACATCGCGGCGCAACTGAGCGCCGGCACGGGCGCGGCGCGCATCATCACCGCGCGCGGCAGCGTGATCGCCGAGCCGCGCACGAACCAGGTGTTCGTCACCGACATCGGCTCGCGGCTGGACGCGGTGCGCGACATGATCGCGCGCCTGGACATCCCCGTGCGCCAGGTGCTGATCGAGGCGCGCATCGTCGAGGCTTCCGATTCGTTCGGCCGTTCGCTGGGCGTGCGCCTGGGCGGCAGCGACCTGCGCGGCATTCGCGGCGGCGACCCCGGCTACCAGATCGGCAACAGCAACACGCGCTTCTCCATCGGCGGCAGCTACGACGCCGTGACCGGCCAGACTGGCGAGTCGGCCGCGGTGCCGAGCACGCTGAACACCAGCTTCGTCAACCTGCCGGCGACGGGCCAGGGCGGCTACACGCCCTCGGCATTCGCCATCTCGCTCTTCTCGGCTGCCGCGAACCGCTTCCTGAACCTGGAGCTCACGGCGCTGGAGGCGGACGGCAAGGGCAAGCTCGTGTCCAGCCCGCGCATCGTCACGGCGCACAACCAGAAGGCGCTGATCGAGCAGGGCACGGAATTCCCGTACCAGCAGGCCACGTCCAGCGGCGCGACCTCGGTGTCGTTCCGCCGCGCCACGCTCAAGCTCGAGGTGACGCCGCAGATCACGCCCGAGGGCAACATCCTGCTGGACCTGGACATCAACAAGGACAGCCGCGGCGAGACCACGGCTGCAGGCATCGCCATCAACACGAAGCACATCAAGACGCAGGTGCTGGTGGAAAACGGCGGCACGGTGGTGATCGGCGGCATCTTCGAGCTGACGGAGAGCGAGTCCGAGACCAAGGTGCCGCTGCTCGGCGACATCCCGTTCGCGGGCAACCTGTTCAAGGCGCGTTCGCGCAGCACGAACAAGCAGGAAATGCTCGTGTTCATCACGCCGAAGATGATCACGGACCGCGCAGCGGCCCGTTAGACGCCAACTGAAAGTCGAAACCCAGGAAATGCACATGAAGAAGTTGACCCAACGCATTGCCACGGTGCTGTTTGCCGTGGCCGTTGCCGCGTGCGGTGGAGGCGGCGGCAGCCCCGGAGCCACGTCCGGCAGCGGTGGCAACGGCGGCGGCACGGGCGGCACGGGCGGAACCCCCACCGGCACCCCGACCCTCACCTTCGCCCTCGTCGACGCCTCGGACACGGCGATCACCAGCCACACCGTCACCTCGGGCGTGGCCACCTTCGCCAAGGCGACGGTGACCGACAAGACCGGCGCCGTCGTGGCGAACAAGCTGGTTTCCTTTTCCTCGGGCTCGGGCCTGGTCGTCTTCTCGCCTTCCTCGGGCCAGGTGCTGACCGACTCGACCGGCGTTGCGCGCGTGCAGGTGGCGCCCGCGTCCCTGACGACCACGGGCGCCGAATCGCTCTCCGTCGGCACCACCGTCGACGGCACGGCGCTGACGGCGTCCATGGACATCCAGACGACCCCGGCCAACGTCACCCTGAGCAACATGGTGGCAGCGCAGACATCGCTCACGGCATTCCAGTCCACCGGCGTCACGGTCGACGTGGCCGTGAACGGCCAGGCCGCGACCGGCACGCCGGTCTCCGTCACGTTCAGCGCCAGCTGCGGCACCTTCAGCCCGGCGACGACGAACTCGAACTCCAGCAGCAAGGCCGTCTCCACCTACCAGCCGACCGGCTGCTCGGGCGGCACCGCCACGCTCACGGCGACGGCCGTGGGGGCGACCGCGGCGCAGACCACGGTCACCGTGCAGACGCCGACCGCGACGAACCTGCTGTTCGTGTCGGCCACGCCGTCGACCATCTTCACGTCCGTCGCCGCCTTCGGCGTGAAGCAATCCACCGTGAAGTTCAAGGTCGTCGACGCGAGCGGCGCCGCGATCACGACGCCGACCGACGTGCGCGTGTCGCTGTCCACTTCCGCCATCGCCGCGGGCGTCACCTTCGGCGATACCAACTCGACGGCGCCGAAGACGGTTTCGACGGACACCAACGGCGAGGTCTCCGTGATCGTCGCGGCCGGCGCAGTCCCGACGCCGCTGGCCCTCACCGCGGTGCTGGTGAGCAACCCCGTCATCACGGCCTCGTCGGCCGGCCTGTCGGTGAACTCCGGCCGCCCGAGCCAGGCGTTCTTCTCGCTCTCGCTCAGCAGCCAGAACATCTCGGGCTGGGAGTACGACGGCGAGTCGACGACGCTCACGGTGCTGCTGGCCGACCGCCTCGGCCAGCCGGTGCCCGCCGGCACGCCTGTCAGCTTCGTGACCGAAGGCGGGCAAGTGACCGCATCGTGCCAGGTGACCATCGACTCGGCCGGCAAGTCGGGTTGCACGGTGTCGCTGATCAGCCAGGAATTCCGCCCCACCGACCCGTCACTGGGCGTGGGCCGCGTCACGGTCCTGGCTTACGCGGAAGGCGAAGAAGTGTTCGTGGACGCGAACGGCAACAACAAGTACGACGCCGGCGAGACCTTCTACGACATGGGCCAGCCCTTCCTCGACATCAACGAGGACGGCACCCGCCAGGCGACCGAACAGAAGATCGGCGATCCTTCGGTGCCCGGTTCCGGCATCGGCACGCAGGCGTGCACGGCCAACAGCTTCCTGATCGCGAACGTCGCCAACACCTGCGACGGCGTCTGGGGCCCCATCCGCGTGCGCCAGCAGGCCGTCATCGCCTTCTCGTCCGAGCACGCCGGTGCGACGACCCTCACGGCCAGCGGCATGACGGTGAGCTTCACGCTCGCGGACATCAACGGCAACGCCATGCCGAAGGGCACGACCATCAGCGCGACGGTCACCGGCGGCACGGGCTGCGGCCTCGACCAGATCTTCCCGTCCACGGTGGGCAGCACGCCGAACCCGACGACGCACGTGATCCTGCTCCAGGCGAGCGGCGCGGCGGCGACGTGCTCCGGCGCCAAGGTGGCGGTGAAGGCCACGTCGCCGAAGGGCCTGCAGAACCTGCTGGGCACGGCAACGATGCCTTGAGCGGCCGGGCGTGCGGCTGATCCTCGTCGGCCTGCCCGGCTCCGGGAAATCCACGGTCGGGCGGCAGCTGGCGCGCCGCCTCGGCCTTACCTTCACGGACGTCGACCACGCG